>CAZQUF010000013.1:0-13828 GCA_964596505.1 uncultured Candidatus Saccharibacteria bacterium
ATCGGCGCTCTCGCGCGGTCGGGAGCGGATCTGCTAAGCTATGGCATACCGAAAGACAAGGTGCCAGAGCTTCTCGCGGAGATCGAGCACTTGTGCGGCTAATTGGAGCTCGCACGATACATAAATGGCTGAATACGTTAAAAAAATAGGCATACGGAGCAAGGACTGGAACTTCGGCGGGCCGAAGTGGAAGCTTTCGCGCTCGAAGCTCGACCTTTTCATGGAATGCCCGCTCTGTTTCTATCTCGATAACAAGCTCGGCGTGTCGCGGCCGCGGGGACCTTCGTTCACGCTCAACATCGCCGTCGACGAATTGCTCAAGCGGGAATTCGACATTCATAGGGCAGACAAAACGGCGCATCCTCTCATGACCAAGTACGGCGTCGACGCAGTGCCGTTCCAGCATGCGAATCTCGAAGACTGGCGCACGAACTTTACCGGCATCCAGTATGCCCATCCCGAGTCGGGTTTGACCATAAGCGGAGCGATCGATGACGTCTGGGTCAACCCAAAAGGCGAGCTCATGATCGTAGACTATAAAGCCACATCCAAGGACGGGGTCATAGAGTCTCTCTCTGATTCCGGCTGGGATCGACAGTACAAGAGGCAAATGGAAGTCTATCAGTGGCTTCTTCGCCGCAAAGGCTTCAAGGTCTCACCGAAAGGCTATTTTGTCTATGTGAATGGCAGGAAAGACAAAAAAGCTTTCGACGGCAAGCTCGAGTTCGACGTGACCCTCATCGAGCACGTCGGCGACGATTCGTGGGTCGAGGGCGCGATCATGAAAGCCAAAGAATGCCTCGCGAGCGACGCATTACCGGCGCACAGCGCCGACTGCGAATACTGCATGTATCGAAAGTTCGCGCGGGACGTACAATTAAAACCGAGATCTAAATCCAAAAAAGATGCCTCAGACGATAATAAAATGGATAGCCTCATTTAAAGAGCGCGTCGAGAGAGTGGTTCGCGATATACCGCGCGGCAAGACTTTGTCGTATAGGGAAGTCGCGCTTCGCGCCGGCAGTCCTGGCGGCGCGCGCGCCGTCGGGACGATCATGGCTCGCAATACCGACAAGAGCGTGCCGTGCCATAGAGTCGTGAGGTCGGACGGCAAGATCGGAGGGTACAACGGTCTGCGCGGCGGCGCTCAAGGCGCCGCCGCCAAGCGCGCGCTCCTCTCCGCCGAAGGCGCCGTCTGAGACTTTCTCGCGCGCGTCTGTGCATAACTTGCTGGCTTTCTTTGCCTAATGCGGGCAGAATGGCGATAGAACTTCTTAAAACTATGGTATCTCTCGCTCCTGCGGCTCCTCCCCATGAGGAATGTCCCGTTGTGAACACAAATCCCCAGACGAAGATCGCCGAGCTTGAGGTCGAGATCGCTCGCCTTGCTCGTGAAAACGAAGTATTGCAGATCAAGTTGAATGACGCCGAGGTGTTCGCTCGCATGCTTGCTGAAAGGATTTTTGCGACGGACGATCTCAGCCGCTGGTATGCAGGTCAGGTGTATCAGAATGTCGACGCGAATGTCGCGTATCGGAACTGGCTCCGCAACGGCGGCCCTGAAGCGTTCGGCGCTGCCTTTCCTACCTTGGCAGCGGTAAGAAGCTATTTCTGTCGGCTGTCGCGCGGCGCCAGAAAGATTTTCTCAGCTCGCCCATAGGGGCGGGCTTTTGTTATACTGGGATGATTATGGGGGAGATCATCCATTTCGATCTAGACGAGCTATTAAACTTGGATCATGAATAATATCGCCGACAAAACAGAGGAGCTCCGAAAGATCCGCGACGAAGTTCTCGCGCTCTCTGCTTCACCCCTCTACGCATATCGGACCGAAAACGGATATTTTCCGATCATAGGGGAGGGTAGCCACGACGCGCATCTCATGTTCGTCGGCGAGGCGCCGGGCGAGAACGAGGCCAAGACCGCCAAGCCCTTTTGCGGTAGGTCGGGAAAGATGCTCGACGATCTTCTCGCCTCGATAGGCATGGACCGCAAGAAAGTCTACGTGACGAATCTCGTCAAAGACCGCCCGCCCGAGAATCGCGATCCTGAACCGGGGGAGATCGAACTCTATGGACCATTCCTCGACCGACAGATCGCTATCATGGAGCCGCGCGTCATCGCCACTCTCGGCAGGCACTCTATGAAATATATCTTCGAAAAGTACGGCCTTAGTTCGGTCTTGCAAAGCGTCTCCAAGATCCACGGCATGGAATTTAAGGGCACGGCCCCCTACGGCGAGGTGACGGTCGTCGCCCTCTATCATCCCGCGGTCGCCCTCTATAACGGCGGCATGAAAGGCCAGCTTCTCGAAGATTTTAAAGTACTCAAAAAATATATATGAAAACA
This sequence comes from uncultured Candidatus Saccharibacteria bacterium, assembly GCA_964596505.1. Classification (GTDB taxonomy): domain Bacteria; phylum Patescibacteriota; class Minisyncoccia; order Phycocordibacterales; family UBA6065; genus UBA6065. The sequence continues at coordinate 2,350 of CAZQUF010000013.1, forward strand.
TCCTGGAACCTCGGACTCTTCTACAAAAGCCCCGACGACCCGCAGATAGAGAAAGACGTGCGCGCCATGGAGCGCGCTTTCGAAGCCTTTGAGAAGAAGTATCGCGGCGTCTCGGATTATCTCAAAAGCGAAGAGAAGCTCCTGGCGGCTCTGAACGATTACGAGAAACTCTTCGCGACACTGCCTCTTTCAAACCCGATTCGATATTTCGCCTATGCTCAGGACCTCGATAGCCGAAACGACAAGGCCCGCGCAGCTCTCGTCAAGCTGAGCGACCGCTATGCCAAGAACGACCAGCGGATCACCTTTTTCGAGCTTTCTCTGGCCAAGGTACCTGCGCGGGCTCAGAAAAAGTTCCTTTCCTCAAAGAGGCTCTCCCATTTTCGCTACATCCTGTCGCGGATATTCGCGCAGTCTCGCTACAACCTTTCCGAAGCTGAGGAGAAGATCATGAGCCTTAAATCTCTCCCGTCTCATGATCTATGGATCGATGCGACAGAAAAAGTGCTGAACAAAAAGACGGTCGAATTCAAGGGTAAGCAAATGCCTATATCGGAAGCAGAATTCAAGATATCAGACCTGCCTCTGCCTGAGCGGTACGAGCTGCATGACAAAACCATGGCTGCGCTCCGCTCGGTCGCCGATATCGCAGAGAGCGAGATAAACGCGGTATTCACTAACAAAAAGATCAACGACGAGCTTCGAGGCTACGAAGAGCCCTATGATGCGACCGTTCTCGGCTACGCGAACGACCGCAAGAGCGTGCTCGCTCTCGTCGCCGCCGTGACCGAGAACTATGCCATCAGCCATAGGTTCTACAAGCTCAAAGCCAAGCTTCTCGGACGGAAGCGCCTGCGCTATGCGGACAGGGCAGTGGGCATAGTCAGCCATTCGCGGACAGTGCGCTTCGAGGAAGCGGTTTCCATCATCCGCGGCGTATTCGCGGGCGTCGACAGGAGGTATGCCGACATTCTTGATTCGTTCTTGCAAAACGGTCAGGTAGACGTGTATCCGAAAGTGGGGAAAACGGGCGGCGCCTATTGTTCCGCCAATATGAATGCGCCGACGTTCGTCCTTCTCAACTATACGGATACGATGGAGCAGGTCAGCACGTTCGCCCACGAGATGGGGCATGCCATCCATACCGAGCTCTCCAAGTCGCAGAGCCCTCTCTATCAGGGCTACTCTATTTCTGCCGCGGAAGTCGCGAGCACGCTTTTCGAATCCTTTGTCTTCGACGCGCTCTTTGAGAAGCTCTCCGATGAAGAGAAGGTTGCCGCGCTCCATCGGAGGATAAACGACGACGTGCAGATCATATTTCGCCAGATCGCATGCTTTAATTTCGAGCTCGAGCTCCACGGCCTTATCCGCGCCAAAGGCGCAGCCTCGGCGAGCGAGATCTGCAAGCTTCTCAACAAGCATATGGGCGCATATCTCGGACCTCTTGTCGATATCGACGAGCAAGACGGCTACAAATTCGTCTCGTGGTGGCATATTCGCACTTTTTTCTATGTCTATTCCTACGCCTTCGGCCAGCTCATATCCAAGGCGCTCTATGCCGAATACAAGAAAGATAAGAAATTCATCGAAAAGATCAACAAGTTCCTCTCTGCCGGCGGGAGCGATACTCCCGAGAATATATTCAAGTCGATCGGCATCGACGTGACGAAGTCCGATTTTTGGGAGAAAGGATTGAAATCGATAGAGAAAGACATAGAGAGGCTGGAGCGATTGACAAAGAGATAATCGCGCGTAGTCTCAGGGACAGAATGATCACTGAAGTCTCTACGTATTATCCGCCCAAAGATCCGGGCGAAGAGAAAGCGAGACCTCCGATCACGCTTCACGTTATGTCGCCGGAGGGTCCTGATGCCGTCGAGGAGAAAGCGCTCCTCAAGCGCGTCATCGATAGTCTCGGCATCGGTCGCCCTGATTGTCCGCTCGGCGCGTGCGCAGCGGATGGCAGCTACATCATGTTCGGCCCTCAGAACGTCGCGGACGTCGAACGTCTTTTGGCGGCCCATCGCCTTCCTCCCGCCGCCGCTTCATAGCGGCGGCTTTTTTCTGTCTCAAAAACGTGGTAAATTAGCCTTTACCATGACTTCCGCAGACGTTCGCAAACGATTTCTCGACTTTTTCGCCAAACGGGGACATGCCATCATTCCGTCGGCCTCTCTTGTGCCCGAGAATGATCCATCGGTGCTTTTTAACACCGCGGGCATGCAGCCTCTCGTGCCATATCTTTTAGGCGAAAGACACCCTCGAGGCACTCGACTTGCTGACTTTCAGAAGTGCGTTCGAACCAATGATATAGATCAAGTAGGGGACAATACTCATCTGACGTTCTTCGAGATGATGGGCAACTGGTCGCTCGGAGATTACTTCAAGAAGGAAATGATACCGTGGAGCTTTGAGCTTCTTGCGTCAAAGACCGAGGGATTCGGTCTTGATCCGCAGAGGCTCTATGTGACATGTTTCGAGGGTGATGAAAATGCTCCGCGCGACGAGGAATCCGCAATGATTTGGCGGGACATATTTGCTAAGAACGGCGTCACGGGCGAGCGCGTCTATTTCATGCCGGCTGATAAGAACTGGTGGCAGCCTGGCCCAAACGGCCCTTGTGGTCCTGACACTGAGATGTTCTATGACCTTACCGGCGTGCTCACGCATGGCATGAGTAAGACAGAATTTATGAAAGCGGACGACGACCAGAAGGTCGTCGAGATCTGGAACGATGTCTTCATGGAATTCGTCAAGAAGGACGACAAGGTCGTAGGCAAGCTTGCATCAAAAAATGTCGATACGGGTTCGGGTTTTGAGCGCGTATGCGCGGTGCTTCAAGGAAAGTCAAATGTCTTCGAAACAGACGTCTTTTCGTCTATCATGGCCGAAGCTGCGAAAGTGGCATCGAGCACTCGTTCGCAGCGGATCATATCTGATCACATGAGGGCCGCTGTCATGCTCATTGCGGACGGCGTCGTTCCTTCGAACACCGACCAGGGCTATATCCTCCGACGGCTTATTCGGAGAGCTGTCTTTACGACGGATGCCAAGAGACTGTCTCGGGAAACGATTTCTCATCTAGTTGAAATCGTCTCCATGTTCTACATGGATTCATATCCTAATATCTTCTGCGATGAAAAAAGCATCATCGATGAAATCTCGAAAGAGGCTGATAGGTTTCAGAAGACCATAGAATCAGGTTCGCATATCTTAAAAAATACGATCAAAAGGGAAGTCGGCGTTATCAGCGAGCATCTCAATTCGAAGCTTCTTTTTGATCTTTATCAGACTCATGGTTTCCCTATCGAGCTCAGTTTCGAGATTATCAATGAGTCGAGGAGAGAGAGCGGATTGATCGATGTGCCGCCTGATTCCAAGAAGATCCTCATTGAAGGATTCAATCAAATGATGAAGGAGCACCAAGACCTCTCCCGCGCCGGCGCCGAACAAAAGTTCAAAGGCGGCCTCGGCGACGCCAATAACCCGATCGTCGTCAGATATCACACGGCTACGCACTTGCTCCACAAAGCTCTCCATGAAGTCCTCGGCGAGCACGTCATGCAGAAGGGTTCGAATATAACCCCGGAGCGGCTCCGCTTCGATTTCGCCCATGGGGCAAAGATGACCGACGACGAGAAGCGTCGCGTCGAGGAGATAGTCAACGCGCATATTAAGGTCGCTTTGCCCGTCGTCCGTATCGAGCTGCCAAAAGAAGAGGCTCTCAAGACCGGCGCTTTCCATTTCTTCGGCGATAAGTATGGCGATATCGTCTCTGTCTACTATATCGGCGATTCTATGGATACCGCGTATTCGAAGGAGTTCTGTGGCGGCCCTCACGTGTCTAACACCAAAGAGCTCGGCGCGTTCAAGATCCTGAAAGAAGAGGCCGTGTCGGCAGGGGTCAGACGCATCAAGGCCGTTCTGGTATAATATGAGGGTATGTCTCCTCTCTTTCGACCAACATCCACTCTCGGCCTCGTCTTCCACATCGGCACTTCGTCGGTGTATGCCGGCCTCGTCAGGTTCGAACGCGACAAGCCGCCCCACGTCGTCCATACTCTCCGCGAGCCGATACCGTATCAGGACAATCTCGATCCGAATAGGTTCCTTTCGTTAATGCTCGACGCTCTCAAGGCCGCGAATGCGCGCGTGCTAAAAGAGGGCCTCGCTGCCGCTGTCTCTCACGACGGGGTCAGGCACGTCTCGTATGTCTTTTCGTCGCCCTGGGTCTTTACCCAGTCAAAGACCGCGAGCATAAACGGAAAGGAGCCTTTCACATTGACGAGGGACCAGGTCGAAAAGCTCATCGAGAGCCATGAAAAGGCGCTTAGCCCCAAGATCGCCGACGAATCGGCGCGGGACGTCCAAGGCGGCATCAAGGTCATAGAGAAGAAAGTCGTCGATATCAAGCTCAACGGCTATCAGATCGCGGACCCTTTCGGCATGAAAGCGCGTTCCGTCGACATCGCTTTCTTGACGAGCGTCATGCCGGCAGCCGTCTATGAGAAGATCGTCGATGTCGCCACTCAGGCCTACCATCCCCACGACACGCGGGCGTTCTCGTTCATGCTCGTGGCTTTTTCGGCCTTGCGGGACGCATTCCCGAAGGAGAGCGATTTCGTCATCGTCGACATCGGCGGCGAAATGACCGACATCGCCGTCGTCGAAGAGGGAAGGATCATAGAAACGGCAAGCTTCCCCCTGGGCGGCAGGTCGGTGATCCGGGCCATGTCCGCGTCTCTCGGCATCTCGGCGGCAGAAACCGCCTCTCAGATAGCGCTCTGCGAGGAGGGCAGGGCGGATGACGCCCTCGAGACGAAGATCGCTCCCGCTTTCAACCAAGCGCTCGGCGAATGGATGAAGGGCTTCGATGCCGCAGTCGGCAAAGCCAAGCGCGCCATAGCCTTGCCTTCTCGGATCTTCATCGCGGCCGACGGCGACCTCGCGGTCGCCTTCGAAAGGACGCTCGCGTCAGACGAGGCGACGCCTTCGCTCCTTGACCAGAGCGCCTTAGGCTACATGGTCTCGTCCGAGGCGGGCGCGGAGAAGGATACGTTCGTGACTCTCATCGCCGCTTTCCTCAACAGGGTGTACGAATCGGACTAGGGTATAGTATAATCGACTCAAACACACACAATATGGCACGAAACCCAATGCAGGACATCGTCCCCAAGGGACGGTCGATACGGAACGTCCCTGTTCCCGAGTCGCGCACGAAATCTTCGCTTCGAAAAGAAGAGAGGGAGATCGTCGAGCGCGAGAAGAATCTTAAAAAAGACATAGAGGCCAAAGAAGAGGCCAATAGCCGCTTGCGTGAAGATATAGAAGAGGAAAAAACCGAGCTCGCAGAAGACGCGGAGAAGAAGGCGGCTCTTCAGCGCGCTCGCGAAGAGTTCGAGGAGAGCCGCAGGCGGCGCACGAAGCGGTCAAAGACGACCAGGCGCGGTCTCATGTACGGCATAGGCGTGGTCGTCTTCTTGATCCTTCTTGTGATTCTTTTTTCTACGGTCTGGAAGAGCGCGACCGTGACCGTAACGCCTCGCACCTACGCGTTCACCGCGAATACCGATATCACCGCCAAGAGAGTCGCGGCGATAGGCGAGCTTCCTTTCAAAGTCGTGAATGCGACGTCGACCGCGAGCGAGACTATTCGCGCTACAGGTCAGAAGCAAGTCGATACCCAAGCCACAGGCACTATCGTCATATACAACAACTACAGCTCTGCTTTGCAGAGGCTCATAAAGAACACGCGCTTCGCAACGCCCGAGGGCCTCATATTCCGCGTGAGCGACTCTGTCACCGTCCCGGGCAAGAAAGGAACGACGCCGGGGAGCATCGAGGCGACCGTGGTCGCCGACGAATCCGGGGCGAACTACAACATAGGCCTTAAAGATTTCACTATCCCGGGCTTCAAGGGCGATCCTCGCTACGCCGGATTCTATGCTCGCTCCAAGACGCCGATGACCGGCGGATTCTCCGGCATCCAGAAGATCGTCGCCGATGCCGATCGAGCAAAGGCGAAGAGCGATATCGAAACAAAGCTTGCAGCCGATCTTTTGAAGCAAGCGCGCGGAGCGGAGTCGGCGAGCGACATCTCGTTCGACAAGGCGTATCAGGTCTCCTACTCCGTATTGCCGGACGAGGTCTCGGGCGACCAGGTAACGGTGAAAGAGCAGGGCGCGATATCTATGGCTGTTTTCGATAGGAAGCAGTTGAGCTCGGCGCTCGCAAAGGCGCTCGTGAGCGGCTATAAGGGCGAGTCTATCAATGTCCCGGGACTTGAGAACCTCTCGTTCACGCCGACAGTCGACAAAAGCCTCGACCTCGATTCCATAAGCACATTCTCGTTCCACATCTCCGGCTCGGGAACCTTCGAGTGGCTCTATGACGAGACGGCCCTGAAAACCGCTCTCAAGGGCCAGCCGCGGAGCGCTGTACCCGCGATCCTTCAGAAGTTCCCGATGATCTCCAAGGCCGATATCGCCGTGCGTCCCTTCTGGTCGGGATCTTTCCCGGGCTCCGTCTCTAAGATCGACATCAAAAAGGCTCAATAGTCCGCTGTCCCTTTACTTATCTTTTTTATTGGTTTATACTGTCCCTTACGTTCTCAATGGCAGATCAAAACAAAGCAAGCGTCATGGGCGTCGTCACCGAAGCGCTCCCCAACACATTCTTCCGAGTTAAGCTCGAAGGGGGCGATGAGATACTCACGTATCTCGCGGGTAAGATGAGGATGAACCGGATACGGGTCCTCATCGGCGATAAGGTCAAGGTAGAGCTCGAGCCGTACGGCGGCAAAGGCAGGATCATCCAGAGGATGTAGAGTCATTTTAAGCCCAATATCATGAGAGTAAAATCATCGGTCAAGAAAAAGTGCGCTAATTGCAAAGTAGTCCGCCGAAAGGGCTATGTATATATCGTCTGCAAGTCCAATCCCCGTCATAAACAGCGACAGGGATAGGAAAAGCCGTATCGGCTTTACTTATTTTTTGCTGTATGTTAAGATAGCAATCCCAACTTCATGCGAATCCTCGGCATCACCCTCCCAGACGAAAAGCGAATAGAGATCGCCCTCACCGCCATCCATGGCGTCGGACGCTCTCGCGCACTATCGATCCTCGCTCAGGCGAAGGTCGATTTCGCTAAGAAATCGAAAGACGTCACGGCGGACGAGGAGAACGCCATCAAAAAGGTCATGGAGAGCCTCAAGCTCGAAGGCGACCTCAAGCGCGAAGTCGCTTCGAACATCAAGCGCCTCAAGGACATCAAGGCTTACCGCGGCATCCGTCACCAGAGAAGCCTTCCGGTGAACGGCCAGCGGACCAAGACCAACTCTCGAACCCGTCGAGGCAATACCAGAAAGACTATGGGCACGGGCCGCAAGATAGCCGAGAAGAAATAGTTCGACAATACCATGGCAGAACCAACCAAAAAAACCGAAGAGAAGAAAGTCGAGGCTCCTAAGGAAGCCGTCGCCAAGGCGCCTAAGAAGAAGGTCGATGTCGGCGTGCTTTTCGTGCAGTCGACCTATAACAATACTCTTTGCCTCCTGACCGATGCTATGGGCAACGCGCTCGCTCAGTCGTCGGCAGGAGCTCTCGGTTTTAAGGGTGCCAAGAAAGGCACTCCTTTTGCTGCCGCAAAGGTGGGCGAAGTCCTCGCCGACAAGGCCAAGCTCATGGGCATGAAAGAAGTCGCCGTCGTCATCAAGGGCGTCGGGTCCGGCCGCGAGGCAGCCGTCCGAAGCTTCATCACCAAGGGCATCTCCATCTCGTCGGTCAAGGACGTTACGCCGGTGCCTCATAACGGACCGCGCCCGCCGCGAGCCCGCCGCGTATAGGTTTCAATAATACTTTAATACTTGCATGATCAACGGACCAAAATATAAAATCGCACGCCGCCTCGGAGCCAACATCTTCGAGAAGACGCAGACCGCAAAATTCGCGCTTCGCGCGGAGAGAAAAGGCGGCAAAGGACCATATCGCCCGAAGGGCGAATATGCCCTTGCAATGCTCGAAAAACAGAAGGTCCGCTATACCTACGGCATCATGGAGCGCCAGTTCAAGAAATACGTCAAAGAATCCGTCGCCAAGAAAGGCGTCAACACCGTCCAGGCACTCTTCGAGCGCCTCGAGATGCGCCTTGATAACACCGTCTACCGCCTCGGCATCGCGCCGACCCGCCTTGCAGCACGCCAGATGGTCGCTCACGGCCACATCCTCGTGAACGGCAAGAGGACCAATGTCCCGTCCCAGACGCTCTCGATAGGGGACAAGGTCACTATCCGCCCCGCAAGCCTCAAGAAGCCTATCTATAAGGACATAGACGAAAAGCTCAAGAAAGTAGCCGCGCCCAACTGGCTCGCCTACGACCACGACAAGAAAGTCGCGGAAGTTACCGGCGCTCCGAAGCACAGCCCGTCAGACCTCCTGTTCAACCTGGGCCAGGTGATCGAGTTCTACAGCAGATAGTCCGGCGAGTTCGTATTATTTATTAAGAGAGGGTAATTTAAGCGAAATTTTATGAACGAAACAAACATCGTCATGCCGTCGAAGCCGAAGATAGTCCTCGAGAAGGATTCTTTGGGCGTATATGAGATCGACGGCCTTTACCCTGGCTACGGCCACACCCTCGGCAACTCTCTTCGCCGCATCATCCTTTCTTCGCTCCCTGGTACCGCGATCACCCACGTCAAGATCGCCGGCGTCTCTCATGAATTCTCCACTATCCCTGGCGTAAAGGAAGACGTCATCACCATTCTCCTGAACCTCAAGAAGCTCCGCATCAAGGTCGCGACAGAGGAGTCTCAGATGCTCTCGCTCAAGATCAAGGGCATCAAGGACGTCTCTGCGGGCGACATAAAGGTCCCTGGCCAGGTTGAGATCCTCAACCCGGAGCTCCGCATCGCCTCCCTCACCGACAAGGGCGCCGAGCTCGATATAGAGCTCACCGTCGCTCGCGGCCTCGGTTACGTCTCTAAGGACGTTCTCCAGAAGGAGCGCGTCGATATCGGCACTATCGCCCTCGATGCGACCTTCAGCCCTATCAAGCGCGTCAACTATGAGGTAGAGAACATGCGCATCGGCGACCGAACCGACTTCAACCGCCTCAAGATAACGATCGAGACGGACGGCACCATCACGCCTCATGAAGCTCTCGAGAAATCGATCGCGACCATGATCATCCAGCTCAAAGCCATCGTCGGTTTCAAGGAAGAGGAGCCCGTCGAAGAGAAAGTCGAAGCCGCTGACGAAGGCGCGCCTACAGGCGCAAAGAAAGAGCTCGACACCGAATTCCTCAAGACGAGGATCGAGACCCTCGGCCTTTCCCAGAGGACGACCAACGCTCTCTCGAGCGCGAATATCCGCACGGTAGGAGGCCTCGTCCGCAAGAAGGAGATAGACATCGAGAACGTCGAAGGCCTCGGCCCGAAGGGCATCCAGGAGATCAAGAAGGCCCTTTCGGAGTTCGGAGTGACCCTCAAATAATCGCCGAGTAGACAAACGTAAAAAAATCTGTAGACTAGGGCTTCAACCAAAGACATGAGACACCACGAGAAATTCAAGACACTGGGCAGGGAAAAAGGACAGCGCGCCGCGCTCGTCCGCTCTCTCGTGCGTTCGCTCGTCATCCACGAAGGCATCACCACGACCGAGAGCAAGGCCAAAGAGCTCCGCAAGTACATCGAGCCTATGGTCACGACCGCTAAGGCCGGAACGCTCGCCGCTCGCCGCCTCCTCACGTCACGCATCGGCGATGCCAAGGCTGCCAAGAAGCTCGTCGAAGTCATCGCCCCTGCTCACAAAGATCGCAAGGGCGGCTATACCCGCGTCATCAAGCTTCCGCTCCGCAAGTCGGACGGCGCGAAGATGGCTCACATCCAATTCGTCAAATAATTACCATGAAAAAGACCCATACCATAGACGCCCAGGCGAAGAAGATCGGCCGCATAGCATCGGAGGCTGCGAAGGTCCTCATGGGCAAGACTTCCACCGCCTATGCTCCGAACGTCGTCGCCGACATCGAGGTCCGCATCATCAACGCGGCTAAGGCCGACGTCTCCGAGAAGAAGAAGGATGAAAAGATCTACCGCCGCTATACCGGCTACCCAGGCGGCCTCATCGACACGAGCATGAAGCGCATGATCGAGAAGAAGGGCATGAGCGAGGTCTTCCGCATCGCTATCAAAGGCATGCTCCCGAAGAACAAGCTCACCGCGCAGATCATGAAGAATCTCGTCGTCACCGAATAAACCAAATCACCGCCCATTTTATGAATACTATCGTAGAAAAGACCAAATACTTCGAAGCCGTCGGTCGTCGCAAGACCGCCGTCGCGCGCGCTCGCATCACTCCTGCCGCCAAGCAGTCGTTCGAGATAAACAGCCCTGCCTCCGTCGGCTCTGCGCCTAAAGACCTTGCCGCCTATTTCGCGACCGCCGAGATGCAGATGATCGCCGAGGCTGCCTTCGTCCAGTCGAAGATCGCCCAGAAATTCAAGGTTACTGCCCAGATCAGCGGCGGCGGCATTCACTCCCAGGCAGAGGCTCTCCGACATGCCATCTCCCGCGCCCTTTTGGAATACGATATCGAGATGCGCAAGAAATTGAAGAAGCTCGGCTTCCTCAAGCGCGACCCGCGCGCCAAAGAGCGCCGCAAGTTCGGCCTCAAAAAGGCTCGCAAGTCTCCTCAGTGGAGCAAGCGTTAGCCAGAAAACACCCGATGCGATCGGGTGTTTTTCTTTCTTTGATCAGCGAGTCGTTAAAAGTGACAACCGCGACAGCGTAGTATACAATCCATTCTAAATAGTTCTAACCAACAAAGGAGATATATGTCATTAGAATGCGTGAAAGTTATCAAGGCTAGATTCGTGCAGCCTCAGGCGCTCGACGATGTATGGCACAGATTGTTCGCCGAAGCCCATGCGGTGAGATCGAGAGCCCAGGCACCCTACTCGAATTTCTATGTAGGCGTAGCCGTCGCGAGCGAAGACGGACACGTCTTTAGTGGATGCAATGTCGAGCGAGCGTCGTATACGCAGACTACTCATGCCGAACAAAGCGCCATCGACGCTATGGTGGCGAGACGAGGAAGCGGAACGAAGATATCCCGTATCGCGGGCGTATCCGGTCCAGCCAGACAGGACATTCCCTGGCCGCCAGTGCAGGCCGATCCAGGCTTCAAGGCAGAATTCCAAAACGCAAGCTCGCCGTGCGGGCATTGCCTCCAGATCATTTGGGAGAATTGTCGCGGCGACAAGTCGGTCGAGATCGCATGGCTCCTCCCAAATGGCTGGGTCAGCCTGTGCACCATAGACGACTTGTTTCCCTGCAAGTTCGGTCCAGACGACCTGGGTATCGCTTTCGATTGAGCTCAGCGCGAAAGGCATAGCCACTGATTAAGGGTCAGTGGTTTTTTCTTATCTCGACCGCTTAACATATAGAAAAAACCGACGCCCGTACTAGGGAATCGGTTTG
>CAZQUF010000013.1:13838-15781 GCA_964596505.1 uncultured Candidatus Saccharibacteria bacterium
GACTTATGATGCAGCTTAGTACTGCCCGTACCATCCGCTTGGATGCGTCGTGGTCGATACGGCGGTGGGCCGGGGCTTTGGCTGGGGCACCCCGTTGGCGAGCTCGTGCGTCGCGGAGACGGGCAGTGCCTGCGGATTCGTTTTCGTTGTGTGCGTACCGCGAGTCGTTGAAAAAGCCAGCCCATCTTCGGGCTGGCTTTGTATTAGTACCACTCGTTCCCGTACTCGCGGCTGTCGCTGTTCTCGCCGTAGGTATCGCTTCTCGAACTCTCTCTGCATCTCTCGCGTTCCGCAGGAGTCATCTTTTTCCACGGGATGAAGCCGAAGAGAAGTCTTTGTTCGCGTGTCATGGGAGGGGCTGAGCTGCGCCGTTCGTACGTCTTCTCTAGACGAGAGGCGAGGCGCTTGGCCCGAGGGCTCGTCGCCTTACGGAGAAGGGCGACGATGGGCTCAAGGCGCTCTTTCAGATACGTATAGACTTCCGTGCATTGCGTATTCCTGGGAGGAGCAGCGCTCGCGATAGAGTGGAGCTTTTCTGCTGCTGGCGAGACCGACCTCTTGAATACCCGCTCTTCGATGACGCGATCAGCGGCGAGGAAGCGGGCGAGCGTTTCTCTGGCTTTTTTCGCCTCTGCGCTCCTGCGAAGGCGCAGGAGCGCGCGCATGATCGGTTCGAGCGAGTTTTCGAGATCTGCTTGGGTGCAGCAGACGCGGGTCTGATATGAAGTCGAGCAGTCTGCCGACCCCATGATATTCTCTTCGAGGGTTTTGGGATGTACTTTGTCTGTTTTCATGGTTCAGGGTTCTGATATGAGGATAGCCTCTCGCGTTGTTCTCGGACATACGATATGTCGGCTTTTTCGACAAAGCGGATACAAAAAGCCGGCCGCGGTGAGCGGCCGGCTCGAATTGACACCTTGGAATACTTTCGGTAATATGTCAAACACAGAACTGGCTTTTGATGATAAGATTAGATATACCGATATGAAAGAAGAGACCAAGAAAAATACCGAAGCCAGCTCTGACGCGACTGCGGATACCGCGAATGCTCTGGATATAGAGAAACTGATGGCCGAACGCGACGAATATCTAGCAGGCTGGCAGCGCGCCAAGGCCGATTTCGCCAATGCCAAGAAGCGCATGGAGGAGACGATGGTAGAATTCCGCTCTATGGCCAATGAAGGCCTCATAGAGGAGCTCTTGCCGGTCCTTTCGAGCTTTGAGATGGCTTTCGCCAACAAGGCCGCCTGGGAGAAAGCCGACAAGAACTGGCGCATGGGCGTCGAACACATATATAGCCAGATGAAAGGCGTCCTCGCCGCGAACGGGCTCAAAGAGATCGACCCTGTCGGCCAGAGATTCGATCATAATCTCCATGAGGCGGTACGTCATGACCCTGTCGACGATGCATCGAAAAGCGACGCCGTCCTCTCGGTCGTCGAAAAAGGCTACATGCTGGGCACGAAGCTCATCCGTCCGGCCAAGGTCGTCGTCGGCGAATTTGCGGAAAAGAAATAAAGTTGTTAAATTTTCTTCATCGAAATCTCATCTCGTTCTGATATGCTCCCCTTCATGAAAAAACAGAATAAAACGTCGAAGATCACTCTCGAAGACATCGGCAAGAAAATCGACCTTCGGTTCGATCAGCTTCAGAATCAGATAGACTATCTCGCCGACAGCAAAGTACCGTGGAGCGAACACAAGATGCTTGCGTCTCGCGTATCATCGGTAGAAAGCGTTCTTCCGCCCAAAAAATAATCACATGCTCGCTAAACGCCCACAGATCCATATCGTCAGCCAAGAAGTGACTCTTGTCACGGGCGAGCTCGTGCGCGCATTCTTCGCCGTTATCGAATCCGACGGTTACCGCGAGATCAAGTTTATCGGCACGCGCCCCGTCGAAGCTCCTGCATCCGCCGAAGCACAGACCGAAGTCCTCCTCC
>CAZQUF010000014.1:0-15543 GCA_964596505.1 uncultured Candidatus Saccharibacteria bacterium
TTGCCTGGGAATGTTTCTGTCATATAAAATATCTTGCCACAATTCGTCAAGTCGCACAAGGATCCTGGCAACGCCCCGGCCGCTGTGTTTACGCTCTCTTCTTGCTCCAAAATAGCCTCACGACGAGACCGAGGACGGCGACCGCCGTGACGATCCATCCCAAGGTATCGGCGATGCTCGAGAAATTCTGCCAAACTGAGCCGAGAATGTAGCCAGCGATCAGAAATATGCCTATAGAGAGCGCATTGCCCGCGATATCGAAGGCGAGGAATTTCCGTACGGACACGCCGGCCAGTCCCGAGAGGAAGTTGACGATGGGGCCGAGCGTGCCGACGAAGCGGGTCAGGAGGATGGTGATGCCCGCATGCTCGCGCAGATACGCGTCCAGCTTTTCGACGGTGCGATATTTCCGTATATGGCTCTCTTTGATGACGCGATAGCCCCAAACTGCGGTGAGCATATAGCCGACGAGGTCGCCGAGGATATTCGCGACGAGGGCTGTGGCGAAAGCGGCCCAGAAGCTCATATAGCCCTGGCTCGTGAAAGCTCCACTCGCGAGGAGAAGCGTATTCTCCGGCCAGGGCACGATGATCGCGCCCGTAAAGATGATGGCGAAGATAGCGACATACTTGTAGAGCAGGATGTACGAGAGGAGGGTGCCGAGAAAGTACGTCATGATCGGCGTTAGGGGTTAGTCGAAGTCGCGATACCCACAAGGTAGGCTCGGACCGCGCTTTCGACCTGGGCCGTAAAAGCAACCTCGTCGAGCTTCGCGGTCTTGCTGTATCGAACGATCGATATATACGGATACTGAGGACTGACGAGGGAGAGGCTTTCCTTTAGAGCGGCAGCGGGCACTTTGAATGCGAAGCTCACGTAGTCGAAAGTCATCCACGGCTGGATGGAGGAGACGTCGGCGGCAGTGAGAGTCTTGTGGCGAAGCAGCTGCGAGAACTGTATGCGTTCGGCGCTCCTCGTCTGGGACGCCCTGATCCGCCCGTAGTCTTGCCACAAAAGGAAGCAAAGACCTACGATGATGACGATGAGCGCTGCGACGACCGCCTGTGCTCCCCTATTCGAGTCTTTTTTGTCCATGGTTTTGTCTATAGGTTTATTATGAGCCAAGGACCTCGTCTATCCATCCAAGGTTTTTCCATAAAACTATCTCGTCATAGCAGGCGACGCTTTTTGCGGGCATGTGCGCGAGCACCAGCCTGATATCTCGACCATACACGAGTTTCTGAGTCAGACCGAATCCGAGCTCGGCGAACGTCTCGGCTCCGATATAGCCATCGATGCCTTTTTTCGTTTCGTTGGCGATGAAGAGGATATCGGCTTTCGCTATGCTTTTATAGAAATCTATATGGATACTCGGATAAAGCTTCTCAAAGCTCTCAAGCGCTATCGCTTTTGGGTACGCTAAGACCGAATAGCCGTCTTTGCTATTCCAATATTCGACCCATTTCTTTATTTCATTCTGAAGCGACGCGCTTCCGGCTATGACGACTTTCATGTCTTTTATTTAATTTCCTCCTTGTTCCTGTACAGCCTCGATAAAACCTTTCGGATCGATCACTCTCAATCCCTTCTTGTTAACGACCGCAGTTTTGTTCACCAGATCGGCGATGGCCTCCTTCGTGATATGAGGATCGACCTGGAAAGCGAGGGCATAGAGTCCCGCAAGATATGGAACCGACCAGCTCATGCCGCCTTTGCCGTTGTACATATATTCCCCAGGGCCTGCATTGGATGCCATCGTCCGAAAATCGCAGGGAACGAGTATCTCTCTTACTTTCAAGGCTTGCTCTATCTTCTCTCTCAAAACCGCATCCGGCACTGAGGCGAAGTCATCCCGCTTGACCTCTCTAACCTTCCGCATGATCGCCTCGACGTCGCCGCCCGACTCGGCAAAGATGGCATCGAACGCGTCGTCTTCCCTCTCCTTCATAAAGAGAGCGCGGCGGTAGCCTTCCGGATCGGCCTTATCGCCGCTCGTCCCGGCTCCTATGAAGTCGATCCCATTCCTATCGACGACATCAACGACGATGATGCCGCTCTCCTCGGCTTTTTTGATCGTCTCGATCCATCGTCCGAGACCCGGTTCCGGGTTCTCTTCTCTATAGCCGATCGAGCAGCTGACGATCCGTATCTTCTCCTCGGGAGGAAGCGATTCGTTCTGACGAATAATATCGGACAAGGCGTCAGCCCAAACTCCGAAATCTCTCTCTGTCTTAGAATCGTCCACGGACGGGACAGCTCGATAGACGAGCTCTGCGCCGGGAGCAACTCCGCACGTCTTTCCGACCAAGAGGCTGGCGACGGCAGGGCCGTGCATGCTCGTATCTTCGTTCTCCGGCATCCCGAATTCTTTGTAGTCAGAGACTTGCGCGGCATATTCATCATGCGCGACGAATTCGCCCCGCTTTGAAGACAGGGCCTGATCTATGATCGCCACCTTTATTCCTCTGCCATCGACGCCTTCCCGATGCAATTCTCTGATTCCGAGACCGGGGTCTTTGCACTCTTCGAGCAGAGTCTCCGGGTCAAAGCCTGCAGGAAGGCGTTCCGGTCCCGGCCATTTTGTTTTCGTATCGAAATCGACGGTGACGAGGTCTTCGACGGGGACAGATCTCAGGTCTTTTTCCGACACATCAAGGCCTCTCAGGTCTTCAAATCTGGCTATTCTCATCCGATCGCCCGTCCGTTCGATAGTATCCATATATGACCGATGCGTCGATGAGGATTATAGCACTTAACGCGCGGCCTCTCGCTTTATAAGAAAACCGCCCGCGTCAGATGACAGGGGCGGTCGCAGGGCGACTGAGCGCTACTTTACCGAGAAGATATAGAAGGCGGGGTAAGTCTCGCAGTATGCGGGACCGTCGTATTCCACGACCCAGCCCTCTTTCCGATAGATCGCTTCGACGTTGAGCCAGCCGTTCGAGAAGATATCTTCCCGCTTGAGACCCTTTTCAACCATCAGCTTCACGACATTCTCCTGAAGGATCCGGACTGACCGGCCGCTCATTTCTCGCGCGATGAGCTCGTTGAAGGCTTCGATGACCGCAGGCGGAAAGTCCTTGGACTTCTGAGCGGCTACGTCGCTCGGCTTGATAGGCATTACAGACTTGGGCATGGTGATTTCCTCCATTGCTTGTTGTTGGCGATGAACTGAACCTGGTACATCGTAGGACAACGGAGAAAATCGCGCAGAAAAATACGAAAAATGTACTAACTTATGTACACTTGTCCGCTCGATGAGTTGGATGCGAGGCCCGGAGCGGTAAAGACGATGGACTTGAGGAGCGCCTCCTTTTCTGTCTCGCTCAGCTTCCCGCCTATGAATGCGCCCCATATATGGTACAAGCCGTTCGCCGTAGTTATTCCCTGCTTATGAGCGCGCATGGGCGCTGAGTCTTTGAGCGCCTGATCGTACTCGGCGCGCGAATATTCGATGCCTGCCTTCTGGAACATCAGGCGAGCCTCGTCGAAAGAGACGATATCTTCGGAAAAAGCGAGAAGCGCCCGTATAGAATCTTGCGGAGAAAGGACCGGCCTTCCGACGAGCGCCAGATTGATACGATTCAGGTCCGCCACACGAGCCTCTCTTTCCCGTGCATCCCCGAAAAATCCGGAGA
Organism: uncultured Candidatus Saccharibacteria bacterium; assembly: GCA_964596505.1. Taxonomy (GTDB): domain Bacteria; phylum Patescibacteriota; class Minisyncoccia; order Phycocordibacterales; family UBA6065; genus UBA6065. The sequence goes on from CAZQUF010000014.1 coordinate 3,639, forward strand.
GTTCCTTGTCATGTAGAGCGATTTCCCCCTTTGTACCGTCTATATGCTCAAGATCTTGAGTAAAATGGACCATCTCGTGGTCGACCACATCCTTGCGCACCATCCTCGCATCCTGAAACCCTCCCGCCTCCTGCGTGACTTTCTTTTGATCGATCACTACCTTGTCGGCATATGCCCCACCCGTCGAACCTCCTTTCATACCTCCCGTCTTTACGCGCGCGACGCGATCGAGCGACGCGTCGTCTATGCGCGATGCAAAAAACTCTCCGCTACCCTTTCTGTATTCTCTTTTCGCCTTCAGAACCGCATCGGCTTGATCTCCATAAGTTGCGTGTACGATCTCCCGATACGTACCCTTGCCGCTTTTGACCATGTGATCCGCAGTCTCAGCCAACCTTTCGTTAACGCCAAAGTCAGTCTGAGACGCAGAAGTCTCTTGGTGTTGAATCTCGCCGCCCTTTGCCTCGCCTGGTGAACCCATGAGGCCGACTCCGACCGCACCGAGCAAAGCAAGATTCCTCTTCATCCACTTTTTGGCGCCGTGGAAAAGAGGATTTGGCATAGTGGAGTCCTGAGCGGCAAGCTCTTCTGGCGGGGTTGGTTCGAGAGGAAACTGTTCCATCGGTTATATTCTATACGAAAGGGCGCTATTTCGAAAACCGTGCGTCCGCATGGGAGAGGATCTTATTTCCCGTAGACTTTCTGGAGCATAGCGCGAGTTGCCGGACCGACATTGCCGTAGCCGACGCTCGTGGAGCTCGCGACGCCGTACTTCATCTGGAACGTTTGAACCGCTTTGAGAGTGGCCTGGCCGAAGTATCCGGTAATGCGGCCGTTCGGATATATCGATGGGTCAGAGGCGAGGAGGGTCTGGAGCCGGCGCACATCGTCCGAAGAGGTTCCGATATAGAGGTTAGAGGCAAATACTGCTGACGCGCTGCCGGTAGAGACGAGCGGCGCCGTAGATGTCGAATTCGTCGTACCGGCAGGAGCGGCAAGCACGCAGATGTAGAGCCCGATCTGCTTATACCCTGCCGGGCAGCGAGGCGTGCTCGAAGCGTTCGTCGTTGGAGCAGAACTGCCACCTCCTCCCCCTCCCCCGCCGCCACCATGCGAACGACCGCTCGAAGAACCGCTGCTGCCACCGCCGCCAGTGTGACCAGAAACAGGAAGATTCAATGTCAAAGACACGCTATTTTGCGGCGAATTATCCGCGCTGCGAGCAGAGAATGAGACCGTGCCGGTCGTATAGCCGCTCTTCGAGACCGTTGCGGTGGTTCCCCTATCAGCGAGAGGCACGGCACAATAGTACGTTCCCGCCACAAGGCCGTTCACGCAAGAGATCGGCGTATTGCCGGCAGTCACCGTCGCTCCGGAGACGGCCCCGCTGCCGTCGCCGCTCGTGACGGTCACCTTCAAAGCATGGAAAATGCTGTTCAACTCATACGTAGCGCCGTTCGAACCGCCGTAATCGATGGTTATCTGAGTCGTGGAAGACGTCGTGACGTTCGAAACGCCGCGCGTGACATAGCCGGGCATGGTCGAGCTCGCGAAGAAAGAGCCGCCGCTACCTGTCGACGAGGCTGCGACATACCATGCGCCGCTCTGGTATATCTGGTTGGATATGATCAAGTTGCTATCCCCCGAGAACGGCGATCCGGACGTCGGCATGACATTGTTTCCCAGATCATCGAGCATAGAAAGCACTTTGATCGTCGACTCGAGGCCTCTGCAACTATTAGTAGAAAAAGTGATGGCGCTACAGGTCGCTCCCGCGCCGCTCAGAGTGATATAGACCTGATTGAGAGCTGCCGAGTCGGTGGTCACGTTTCCCAATCCGGGATTGGTGCTCGTAGCCCACAGATAGCCGGGCGCTTCTATATCGAGGACTCCCGGCACGCCGCTCGTGTCCGCCCAAAGCTGAAGAGCGCCCGCGACCGCCGTCGGAGGATTGCCCCTGAATGTCGCGACGGAAGGCGTAATAACGGGAAACGAGGCTCCGGCCTCATTCTTGACGACCACCGCCAAGCCGAACTGGATATTCGTGACGTCATAGCTGTTCGCCGCGGACGTCGAATAGGTATATGAGGACGTCGTGCTCGCCAGCGTCTTGGTGAGATAGCCGTTCTCTGAAACGCGGATATCTATGCCCTCGCCGTTGCTACAATCCGCGCCCGCAGGCATAGTCGCCGCAGACGTCGAGGCGATGCCGTTCGAGTCGGTCGTCGTAGACAGAGCAGTGAAGGTGCCGCCGGGACAAGAAAAGGCGACCTGGGCCCCCAGGAGATTATTAGGCGCTGTGAATTGGACCGTGGCGTGGAGAGATACGTCTCCCCCGTCGGCAAGAGCTCGCCCCGGGCTCATGATCGCAAAACCGGCGACCATGACTGCGCACAAAACGAAGAGATATTTTGCTTTCATCGAGGCACAGGCGAACACGCCTGCAAGGGAATTACATTGCTGCGCCCTTATTGTATATGGGCCTCGGAGGAAAAGATAGGAAGACTTATCAACAAGCGGTTCGGAGGTTTGTCCATAAAAGACTCCGCGGCAGCAAAGCGGCAGAGGATTCAAAAGCGGCCAAAGACTTTTTCGAGCGCCGCTCTCGTGAGAGGCCCGACGACGCCGACTCCCGCCATATTCTGGACGGCGACACCATGGACTTCTTGAAACTTTTTGACCGCTTGGAAAGTCAAAGAACCGAAATAACCGGTCACTAAGCCTTGCGGGTAGATCAGCTTGTCCGTCGCAAGAAGAGTCTGGAGCCTTCTGACATCCGCCGGGACATTTAAAATATTCCCTTCGCTCAAAAGATTCCTAAAGATCGCGCTCGTTACCGATCCTGTATTGGGAAAACCTGGAACAATCCTTGAGGCCTGAGGCCTTCTCCCACCCCCGCTCCGGCTACCGAGGCTGCCGAGAGAGCTCGCGCTGGCTGGCGGCGCGATCGGTACGGGAGCTAGCACCTCAGGGATAAGGCTACTCGTTATCGTGCAGATCTCATCGCCGCCCGAGAACAACGTCGTGCTGCCGTTCGCATCGCAATTCCCGCTATAGCTCGACGTGAAAAGAGAACTCGCGTCTTCGCTTATGGTGTACAGCCCAGCAGGAAGCGAATACAAAGTCCCCGGCGCCGATGTTCCAAGAGCAGGACTATCGAAAACGTTTGCGCCGGCGCTTTTTACATAGACATTGAAGGCGGAGGGAGTCGCCGTGCCGCTCCCATCGGCGACGACCTTGATAACATGAAGAGTGGCAGGCGGCAACACAGGCACAGGCACGGGACCGCTGGATTCAGAGAAGTTATCGATAAGGAATCCGTAGCCTGAATTCGCCGGTACGGCCGTACCCGCGACGCGAAACATGATCGAATCGACCGGACTCGGAGGGCTGCCGACGGCGCGGCTATAATCTTCCCAGCTCGTCCCTGTATAGATGAGGACGCCGTCCAAGTAGACCTGGACGATATCGTTTCCCGGTCCGTCGATGAACTGCATCGTTATCTTCGCCGTATGCGGGACCGTTCGATCGATGCCCGAAGCGATGATGGTCTGAATGAAGCCATCCGTGGTCGAGCTTTCGAAATCGGAAAAGGCTAATTCAAGTCCGGACGGCATATCCGCCATTCGAAGCCAGCTCATGCGCGAGCCGTTACCCGGGTCGGGACTCGCGACGACGACGAGGCCGGGCTGATAGCTCGTCGGGCGCGCCGAGGCGAAGTCCCACTGGGCCGAAAAGTACGGCTGGGTGATGCCCCCTGCGTCTGTGCTCGTCGCCGCTTCGGTCTCTCCGGCATCATTGATAAGAGAAGAAGAGAAAGTCTGATTTCCAAAGCCGTTCGAGGTGACGGCGTTCGATATGCGCAAGCTTCGGGAGCCGAACGTCGGATAGCCGAATGTATTGGGAACCACCTGTATGTCGAAATGCGAAGTCCTATTTCCGCCGGCCCATCCACTCTGGCCGTTGACGTCCCCGAGGGCGAAGTCTTCAAAGTCCGTTACAAGCGAATCGGCGTGCGTGTCATGGATGACTACGGTCACTGCCAAGACTATGACGATTATCAAAAAGTCCCAAAAGATATGCCTTAATACCCTTTTCATAATAATGATTATGAGATCGACGCTATTCACCACATAGATCTGAGAGTGAAAGTCGAGCGGGAACCAAGGAGCGTGGTACCTCGATAAAGCCGTTCAAAAATGGGAACTATTACAGCAACGGAGGCTGGGTGGCTACCTCCCTTGCGTGCTATATCTACGGGCGAGTTTCCGAAACCGCTGAGAGATCAGCGGCTTTGTTTTGGGCGGATCTGATCTTCTTCGGCAAAGACCACGAGGTGTCGAGCTTCGAGATTGTATTGAGCGCCAGAATATTGATTGGCGGATTCTTTTCGAGGGAGGATGCTCTTCCGCCATTGATATATATCCGATGCGAGCGGCTTGCCGGGATAGGCGATCAACCGCCATGTATGGGTCCTTACCTCTTGCGAATGATGACTTCTAATGGGACGGACATTGACCAGAGAAAAATTAAGCCTCGAGTGGAGTTAAATTGTGGATTACAGCATTCTTATAAGTCTAGTCCCAATTTCGAGGAGCCGGAAAACGTCGGAAAATCGGCAAAGAAGTTCGTATCACATTCGACAAGTCTAAGTTCGACTCAGTGACCGTCTCGAAGCCGTATCACGCGATTGACGGGAATTGGTCGGGTGAAGCAGGTCTGATCGGAAAACCTGTTACACGAACAGAGATGGATGAAGATGATTTCGAATTTCTCAGAAATACGATCCCTCAGTTCATTCTTCAGTATAGTGGTTCACCCACTCGGTGAAGTAACCGTAGCACAAGCTAAAAACTTTCAAAAACACCGCATGGTTCGCCCAGCGGTTTTGTTTTACCTAAAAGTTGCCAACACCTCATCCTAGACTTCCGACACGGCCCGCGTCATTCCTTGATGCATGGACGACATCGAAGCAGTCATAAAAGCCGCCGAGCATATGAGATACGATAATCCACCGAGGAGCATGACGCTCAACAAGTTGTCTCTTCTCTCTGGGCCTAAAAGCGACTTGAAAAAGAGCATCCTAGAGCGCGTAAGCTTCTTGGCCTCCTGCTACGTGTCCCTCGCCACCTTCGTGGACGATGATGACGTGGATTTTCTCCTAAGCAACGAGAGCCTTTCCACGGATAAGGAGAAATTGAAAAAGGTATCAGGGATATACAAGAAAGTTCTAAAGGATATGGAAACCTTCAAGGAGGAAGTACGGGAATTCGATCCTTTCGAGTTGCCAACAGATGGCTCTCGGGACGCTCTGGACTCCTAGGACGAGTTGCGTCATTCCTGTGTGTATGAACAACAACACAGCGATAGCGCCATTAGGAACTGCGGCCAAAGTAGTAGTTCCTGTTAGAGTGAAATACTGCCTATATGCCAGAAAATCGACTGAATCCGAGGAGCGGCAGATCCTGTCGATTGATAGCCAGATCAAGGAGATGCTTCAGCTCGCCGAGCGCGACGGCCTCGAGATCGCCGAGATGAAGCGCGAATCGCACTCGGCCAAGGAAACGGGTCAAAGGCCCGTGTTCAACGAGATCATCGGGGAGCTGAAGCAAGGAAAGTATAACGGAATACTGACATGGGCTCCTGACCGCATTAGCCGAAATGCGGGAGACCTCGGTCGTATCATCGACCTCATGGATGCGGGTATGCTTCAGGACATCCGCACTTTCAGCCAGCGATTCTCGAATAGCCCCAACGACAAGTTCATGCTCATGATCCTCTGCGGGCAGGCAAAGCTGGAGAACGATAACCGAGGCATCAACGTGAAGCGTGGTCTGCGCACTAGGGCCGAGATGGGACTCTGGGCTGGAACCGCACCCTTGGGATACCTGAATCAAAAGCTCATGGACAAGAAGTGTCAGGTCATCATAGATCCCCTGCGAGCACCGATCATAAAGAAGATGTATGAAAAAGTGGCGTACGAACAGTGGAGTGGCCGAAAGATATACAACTGGATGAGGTTCGAGCTGAACTTCTACACCCGAGGCAACAAGCTTCTCACCCTATCGGGCGTATACCGCATCATCCAGAATCCCTTCTATTACGGCATATTCGAGCGTCCTCGCGAGAGCGGCAACTGGTATACAGGAAAACATGAACCAATCATCACCAAGGATCTCTTCGACAAGGCGCAGGAGCAATTGAAACGAGACAAGATCGTGCGCGAAAACAAGGAGTTCGCTTTCACCAAATTATTCACCTGCGGATACTGCCAATCGGGCATATCGGCCGAAGAGAAGTGGAAGCTTTTGAAGAACGGCACCTCCCAAAAATACATATACTACGGTTGCTCCCGAGCACGAGACCGAAACTGCAAGAACAAGTACATCCGCGAGGAGGAGCTCATTGACGAATTGCTCAAGATCATGGACAAGGTGAGCTTAAACGAGCTCGGCATGAGGATGAAGCTCGAGGAGGAGATCAAGCGATATAACGTCCTCCAAAGGCTCGCAACGAAGTCGGTCAAAAAACAGACCATCGACGAGACGGAGATCAATACAAGGGAGTATGCGAAATATCTCCTGCGGGAAGGCAGTGTGTCGGAGAAGCGAGAGCTTCTAGCGAACCTGCGAAGCCGCCTCTGCTACAAAGACAAGAAAATATCGTTTATCGAGGGCTAGGCGGTATGCTATTCTTAATGTAATCAAAAATTCAAATGGCATCCTACGAAGCAAAAACTAAAGACAACAAGTGCATATTCTGCGAGATCGTCGCAGGAAAGTTGAAAGCAGGAATATTCTGGGAAGACGATGAGTTCATGGCTTTCCTCACCACTTATCCGAGCACAGAAGGTTTTTCATGCGTAGTCCCAAAGAAGCACTTCGGAAGCGATGTGCTTAAAATCCCCGATGACGTGCTACAGCGTTTCATTATCGCCGCAAAGAAAGTTACCCAGATCCTTGAGAACTACTATGACGATGTTGGACGTGTCGGCGTCATGATGGAAGGCTTAGGAATAGATCACGCCCATATAAAGCTCATTCCACTCCATGGAACCGAGCACCTCAAGCGCGGTGAATGGAAGCAGTTTCTATCTAACAAAGAATTCTGGTTTGATAAATACGAGGGCTACATTTCCTCAGCTGACGGGCCACATGTTGAACCAAAAAAGATATGGGATCTGGCGGAGAAAATTAAAAAGTCGCAGACGGCTTAACTCTTTAAGCTGTCCAACTTTTTCGTATAAGCCTCTTTTTTGAACGGAATGGTATCGGCACCTCTTCGGTAGACCTCCACCAACGTAGTCTTATCGACCACATCAAACATTCCGCCGCCAAGCTCAATTTTCTGGGTTTTAAAATCTATATCTTTTAGATAATCTTCAATGCTATCGAAGGCTATTTTTAAGTTATCCCTAAAAACCTTGATTGAATTATAGGTCGTTTCTTCATACCTCAAATCGGAATGCTTCTTTACCATCTCTATCAAATCTTGAAAGCGATTTTTTGGAATCAAGAAATCGATATCGTTGATCGCCATAACCTTGTCCCCGGTATGATACAGATACGCTAGGCTTCCGTATGCAATCGGGAACAGGCCGATATTTTTAGAATATTCCAATAAATCCATCCCAAAAGGGATCAGACTCTTGAGCGACTTTTCTTGATCAGACGAGGAAGTTTTTTCCGAAAGGGCCGCAATAACTTTAAAAAGATTTTTATTTCCTTCCCACAGTTTTCTGATTTTCAACCTCATCTCCGCATGCTGTGGGTAGCCAGTATCAATATGACCGCCCATTAGGTCTGCAAATTCGATATTAAGGAGTTCGGTGAGCGATTCCTTGATGTCATTGTACTGGAGATCCGATAAGCCCTGCTTCTTGAGTATTTTGTAAAAAGCTTCCCATGTATAGAAATGGAGCAACTCGTGCATGATCGTAGTACTCGGATTTTTGCTTTCGATGCCGACAAAGAAATAACCCTTTTGGATATTGTAGGTACAGCGGCCATTCGTCGTGAGATACACGTCAATGATTTCGCGCGGATACTTGATACCAAAAATCTTTTCGCACCTCTCGATGAACACACTTCCGACTTTGAACCAGCCTTGCTCGATTTCAGTTACCTTGTTTTCCACATCGATACCGTTTTTCTCGATGTATTCGGCTACGAATTTCTTCACCATGTCCGCATCGATTTTATCGCCATGCTTGTCGATATAGAGCTGATGGAATTTAGTAGGCTTCGGATTGTTCACCGACTTTAGCCCGTTCATGAAGTTTTCGGCGTCCTTTTCTGCATTGTATGAGAAGCAGAGTTTCATGATTTTGGAGATAAGCCAAGGAGCACCCTTAGGGCGACTTCGTAATTTTCTTTTTTGATGGTCGTCCTTTGTGTCCTCAGCATCTCAAAAGCAGGATCAGTTGTTAATTCATTCTTTAAGAGATTGTCTGCCGCATAGAGCAGTGACGCAGAAGGCACCTTGAAGTGATTGGATACGGCGAACATCGTCGCTGATTCCATATCTACTCCCTTGTAACCTTGCTTTGACCAGAGATCGACATCGTCTTTTGTCTCACCGAGCATAGCTTGTACCGTGACCATCTTGCCGTCATGAATCTTCCTCTGAGAAAAATGTTTTCGTATAGTCGAAACTAGCCCCTTATCGGCTGAATAGAGAAAATCGGTATTTTCTCTCTGGTACATCCGAGTCGCACTCTCATTTCCATAGCTCGCTTCGGGCAAAACAATATCTCCCGTACATGTATCCGCCTGAAGCGCACCAAATGTGCCTAAAAGGATATTATTCTTTGATCCGAGCATCGAAGCCATATGGATAATTTCACTCAGGTAGGCCGCTCCATAGACGACATCGAACCAGATCCGCTTACCGCCAATTACAAATGATTTAACATCACTAAAAAACCTGTCCTCGATTTTTTCTTCGGTATATGGGAGACCGATTCTCTCGAGTGTTTCATAGAGATGAGGGTATTCTTTCTCCTTTGGATGCGTGCCGATAACGAGCAAGCCATGGACACTATAATCTTCCTTTTGGTTGAGCGTCCTGAGAAGATCGGCTTTTGTTAGATGCTTATACATGGATTTAAGATTGGAATCATTGTACAGCAACCTTCAGCTTTCCTGAAGACTAGCAAAGGCCACGAATGGCCTTTGCAGATACCGAGGTGACGCGGGCTAATGATTAATTTCTAGATGTGGATGCGATCTGGGTAGAGTATCGAGAGCTGGGCCATCACTTCGGCCCAGTTTCGGGTTGCCATCGTCCAGTTCTGAGTAATGTCGGCCTGCGCAAGCCAGAGGAGCTTCACGAGCGCGTCATCGTGCGGGAACACGGTCGTCGTCTTCGTCACCTTTCTGAACTGACGATTAAGGTTCTCAATCGTGTTCGTGGTGTAGATGATCCTGCGGACAGCTTCAGGGAAGCTGAAGAAGGGCGAGAGATCGGGCCACCTCTGCTCCCAGGACTTCAGATACATGGCATACTTTGGCCAACGCACCATCATCTCCTTCAGGGCATGCATGCCCGCTTCCTCGCTTGGAGCGGTGTATACCTCTTTCAGATCGGCGCAGAACTCCTCTCTGTCCTTGAACGGGATGAACATAATCGTGTGGCGTATCTGATGGACGATGCAGACCTGGACATCCGTCTCGGGATATACCGCCTTCACGGCCTCGGGAAAGCCCCTTAGACCGTCGATACAGGCGAATATGACGTCATCTACGCCCCTGTTCTTCATGTCGTTCATGACATGGAGCCAGAACTTCGATCCTTCAGTATCCGATATCCATATCCCGAGGATTTCCCTATACCCATACTGGTTGATGCCGAGGGCGATATACGCCACCTTTGATGATATCTTTCCTGCCTCCCTCACTTTGAAGTGGAGGCCGTCCATGTAGACTACTGGATAGCAGGATGAGAGGGGCCGAGACTGCCATTCCTTCACCAGTGGAAATACCTTGTCCGTGATCGCCGAGACTGCAGGCTGGGATATATCGGCTCCATGATGGAGCTTCATGTAGCTTGAGATATCCCGGGTAGTCAGTCCCTTGGCATACAAGGTGATGACCATCGCCTCGTTGTCGTTTCCGGCGATGTCGTACCAAGGAGTCGTTGCAACGTCAACGTCTTTGCTTCTAGGAGCTTCAACTCTTTCGGGAATTGGCTCATGACGTTTAGGCTGTTCAACTACCGCCGTTACTGGGGGCTTTTCTTCGGCTACTTCGAGGGATGGAGCGATGAGCTCGTCGGCGAAGGCCTTGGCGTCCTCAGGAGTGCGAATAGACCTTATCTTTCGCTGATATTCCGAATATGAGAGCATTGTTTTCATGATTGTGTGTGGTTATGCCCGCGTCAAAGTCCTCGGTATCCGATCCCGACATTAAGCGATACAATATCGGAATGCAAAAAGATATTACAATCCGTCCATACGAAAGTAAGAATGATAAGGATCAGGTCCTGAAATGCATTATCGATCTGCAGGAGCATGAACGCGCCGTCGAGCCGAGCAAACTTCCAGGCAAAGATGTGGCCGATGACTACCTTGCATACATCGTATTCGAGTGCAAAGAAAAAAATGGCGAGATTTTCGTCGCGGACAACGCGGGAGAGATTCTTGGGTTTTCATGTGTGTGGATAGATGAGGACGATGATCCGACCGTTAGCAAAGAGTCCCTGGCATATCTCTCCGATCTATACGTCAAACCTGAATTCAGACGACAAGGAATCGCTACGAAACTCATGCAGGCTCGAAAACAATATGCTCTAGATAGAGGTATACGCAAGATACGGGTGTGTACGCTTGCAAAAAATATCGGCATTCAAGAAACCCTCAAATCGCAGGGATTCACTCCTCACGAGATCACATGGGAGGCAAATTTAAATTAATAACATGCACAAATTTTCGGACAAAACGGAAGCCGAGCTACAAGACGAAGTAGAAAAGGCTTTTCAGTACGTGCAAGGAAATGCGCAGGGCGGCATGAATGCGCAAATGAAAGTTCTCCTCGTCATCGCTGAGAGAAACCGAAGATTTATGGAAAGCTTGGACAGAAAAAACCAGATCTACACCTGGGTTATTATCGCTTTGTCGGTAGCGGCGATATTGGCACAGCTCATACCTCTCTTCACGAAGGCATCCTAAGCCATCACCTGAGTTATTTTCCAATCAGTGAAATCGGGATTTATCTCTATTTTAAAAGTTACCGACCTATCACCACTCGATTCCTTGAATTCTGTAACCGCGTAGGCGTAACCGTTCTCATCGGAGGTTAATAGTCCGATGCAATAGATGGCTCCGAAATTGTGCCTGCCTTTTATGTTCTCTCTGATCTTGTTTCGGTGGAATTCTCCAGCACCATCAAAGAATACGACAAGCCATTTGCCTTGGGCATACGCCGCACCTCGAGCAATCTTCGAATCGATGGCATTGATTATCCTAGCGTCTCCTTTCGGAAGAGGGTTAAACGGATTCTCCAAAGCTGAGACATGCTCAGTTGAAACTATCTCGCCAGTATCTTTGACGATAATGAGCCCATCGCCCTGATGGTCATCAGAAAAAGTCATTCTGTCACCATGAATGTGCCGCAAGACTACGCAGAGCAGCCAATTTGCCCACGCTTCTCGGGGCCTCAAAGAGAAATTTGAAAATTCTCTGCCCTTTATGAGAAAGTCGGGATTTTTTACCAACGGCTCAAGATCTTTGAGGACGATCTTAAAATCCTTGATGAAATTTATCTTGATGTCTGGCATAGAATTTCATTTTATCGGACTTTTAACCATCTCCATTTCAGGCACTTCCTTGCCCGTAATGAATGGGCCTTCAGGATTTTTAGCTAATCTCTGGCCACGTACAAAACCAAGTTTCTCATAAAAAGCGATT
>CAZQUF010000015.1:0-14758 GCA_964596505.1 uncultured Candidatus Saccharibacteria bacterium
GAGGATCGCGGTCGTGAGGGTCGTCTTGCCGTGGTCGACGTGGCCGATGGTGCCGACGTTCACATGCGGCTTGGTTCGATTGAATTCTGCCATAACGTTTTTTTGTAAGAGGTTCGGATCTGCGCGCGAGAAGGTTGCAGGTCCGGATCGCTTACGAAATTAATGTTCTAAGGGTTGATAAACTTCGCCTTTTTCGACTGACTCCAATCGAAAAAAGCGCGCAAATTGCGTATAGCGTATCATAGCAGAGACGAACGCAAAGTCAAACCTATGTGCCGACAGAGGCGCGCTACCTCTCTACCCCGAAGAGCTTCAATACTTTATCTATAGAGACGAAGGCGCTGCCGAGATTTAACGAGCTCTGGGCAGACGAGACCGCAGTCGTCGTCGCTGCCGAGGTCGCAGGCGCCGCCTGGACGGTTATCTGAGCCGAGACGAGTTTGGCGAAGTTCGGATTGTCGGAGGTGTAGACGTAATACTTCGAAACGACGACCTTATCGCCTGAGGCGGTATTCTGCAGAGTTACGCTGACCGCCGAGTTTTTCGTCGTATCGAACATCGAATTACACTTCACATCTACATTGGCTTTGGACGCGATGACGGTCACGCCGGGCGGACACGAGAGAGCCATAGACGACCTGAAGGTGTTAGAGGGGAATGTGAGATTAATCAACGCCGGCTGTCCCGATGCGACGGTCTGCGTAGCAGGAGTTATTGACTGAGTATCGGTTACGGGAGTGGTAGTGACAGGAGTTGGGGTTGGGGTTGGAGTCGGTACGACAGTTGGTGTAGGCACAGGCACGGGAGTTACAGGAGAAGGCTGGGGTGCAGGCTGGACCGTCACCTGCGCCGAGACACCCTTAGCGAAGTTCGGATTGTCGGAAGTATAGATGTAATAGTTTGGAACTACATTTGCGGCGGAAGCAGTATTGTTTATGAGCTGGAAAGCAGCATAGACCGCATTCGTGACATCTGCAGTGGTATTGCAATCGGTGATATTGCCTTTGGCCGCGCCGATGCCTACGCCGCTCGGACACGAGATATAGAGGGTCGCCCGTACGGTGTTCGACGGATACGTGAAGTTAAGCTGGACCGCCTGTCCCGAAGCGACCGTCTGATTATTCGGAGCGATGGTCTCCGTGCCCGTTACTGGTGCAGACGGTGCTCCCTTCTCTCCGACTATCGTCACGCCGCTAGAATATGTCGGACTGATCGTCATATTCACGTACGTGCCGTTGTACAAGGTAGTTACGCCCGCCATATATGCGCTGTAATTGCCGGCATACATGTATTGAGGCTGAGCGGCGACCTGGACTTGGAATGTCGCGCTCTGACCGGCAGGCACTCTCCAGACAGGCTGATTATTGCCGTAGGCATCGATCACCGTCGTGCGCTGGGCATTCATCGATGCCGTGAAGGAGTACGATGTGCTGTTCGGCAAGGCGCCGTGCGGGAGATAGACGCCGGAATTCTCTCTCATGCCCATGATCATGTTGCTCACATAGGTATCGTTCGTGCCCGCGGTGATGGTTACCGACTGGGATCCGACGAGGCTAGCCTCGCTATTCGATCCACCCGCGCCTCCGTAGGCGAGCGAAAGGGATGGCGTGCCGTTCAAGGTTACGATCGGACCGACTGCGGGCTGCGCCGCTGCGACGACGGTGAAAGGACTAGCGCTCGTGATGCAGCCGCTGCTCACGGTACACATCTCTATCTTAAAGTCGCTGCCGGACGGTATGTTGAAGCTCGAGAGCTTCGTACCGTCGACCGTGATAGCCTGTTTGTCCGTCGCCTGACTCAGAACCCTGCCGTTGGTAAGGCCTGCGGCGTACGAGAGATCATAGGCATGGTCGGTCGACTCATCCACGAGATTGAGCGAGTACGACTGGCCAGACGCCGGAGTAAAGGTAACCATGAACGAACCGGCGAGATTTATCGTCTCTCCCCCGTTCGGATAGAGGACTTTTCCGAGAGACTGCGAGCCAGCGATCGAAAAGAAGCCGTCGCTATAGTCCTGCGGGCCGTTGGTACCTGGAATGGACGGGCCATAGAGGATTACGCGCAACTTGAAAGCGTTCGAGGCGATCTGGCTGCTCAGATATGTGCTCGGAATAGACCAGGAATAAGAGCCGGTATTCGGCAGATTCGATGCGAGGACGTCTTCGAACGTCTGACCCTGCCTATTGTACGAGAGCTGGATACCGACAGTGGTATTAGGCGGAACATTCGAGGAAGTCCAGCGGATAGGATATGTCTGTCCGACATTCAGGGTATCTCCCCCGTTCGGCATGAGGAGAGTGATCGTAGGCTGGGACGTAGATGTGCCTGATACGACAAAGCTCAATATATTGCTCGCCTGATTGTTGATGTCCTTGAGCTGAACTGTATGGCTTCCGGAAGCAAGGAACGACGGAACGACGACCATTATCGTAGAGCCGTCAAAGAGCGTCGCGCTTACCGGGCCGCCATCTATGAGCACCGTCGAGCCCTTGATCCTCTGACCGACTACCGAGAACGTGCCCCCCGCTGCGACCGTATTCGGCGTGATAGCCGTAATGTACGGCGATGTCTCGCCGACGATCGTTTGCGAGTTATTCGTATTGGTGAGCGATGAGATCAGGATGCTGCCGCCGGCAACGCTCGAATCGAGGAGATAGATGCCGCCAAGCACGCCATGGTAAGAACCTGCGAACATCTGGTGCGGATTGACGATCGCCGTCACCGTCATTTGAAGCGTCTGGCCGGGAGCGAGCTGGACGTAGTCTCTGCCGTACGAATCGGTCTTTTCTCCTGAGGCGACGCCGACTTGGACAGCGAGCGAGTTCAACGATCCGACGCTTCTGTTATTCTGATCGGCGAAATAGGCGTTTGCCATGCCCGACAAGATGCTGGCGCCCGACGAGCCCGCGGTCACGGAAAGATTCCAGGTGGCGGTCAGCTTCGATTCTCTGTTGGCGGAATCATAGGAGAGACCGATAAAGGGCGTCCCGACGATATTTACCGCTACCGAGCCCCCCGTCATTGGAGGAACTGGGGGAACCGACGTCCCGCCCGAAACGGTAACGTTGATGCTATTGCTCGACTGACCGCTCGAATCCCGTACCTGAAGGACGTGGATCCCTGACGTAATCGACGACGGAAGCGTCACGATCACAGAGCTCGAGTAATTCGTATGGTAGGTGCCTGCAACCTCGGAACCGTCGATAAATACGGACGACACGTTCGTCATTCTCTGGCCATAGAGAGTCACAGACCCGCCGGATGCGACGGTCGTCGGCGAAGCCGACGCTATATATGGAGACGTCTCGCCGATGACCATTACAGAATTGCTTCGATTCGCAGGAACGCTGACCTGATTGAGATCTCCTTGGGAATCGCCGCTATTGACATAGAACCACTGTAATTCGGCATGATAGTTGCCTCCGAATATGACTTTCGGATTTACCGAGCCTGTAACCTGAAAGACGGCCGGCTGCCCAGCGGAGACGATGGCGTACGCCCTGCCGAACGTATCTCTCGTCTGATTATTCTTCACGAGGGGGATCACATTTACATTGCCGGCATACGCTTTATGACCGGCCTGGTCGATGAAGTAGAGTCCGGCGCTGTTCATATACACCTGCGCATCTGCGCCCATCGCGGTCACCGTGACATTGACCGTCGCATTGAGCGCGGATTCTTTGTGCGCCGAGTCATACGTCAAGGAGACCAGAGACGCGCCCGTGGTAACTGCGCTCACCGAGCCTGAACCTCCTGTCTGTGTCGTGGTAGGCGGCGTGACAGAAGTCCCCACCGCTGCCCGCGCCGCATCGGCCTTGTCCGCAGGGATGATACCGAGATTTATGAAAAGCTCGACGAGCTGCGAGAGGGTCATACCCTGATTCACTGCAGCCGTCTGTGCGTTCGCGCGATCGGCTGCGCTGAAACCGAAGACGCCGAATACGAGCGCGAGGGCGACGAGACCGACGGAGATTCTTTTGATCATAGTGCTAAAGAGAGCTTTTAATGAAAACTCGCCCAAACTGCAGGAGCGAGGTTTGGGCGAGTTTTCGAGGGACCGAAACTCACGGGGTAAGTGTAGCGCGCTGGCTAGGATATACAAGCAAAAGTTGTCCACAGAAAAAATGTTACTATCTAGCCATGAGATTCGCCAAATGGATCATATATATATTCGCAGCGATCGGTTTCATCCTCGTCGCAGGGTATGTCGCGACTATGTTCGGCTGGACGAATACCGCAGGCATCGTCGACAGCCAGCGCGCGGCATTCCTCGCCGGCGGCGCGAGCACGGCCACATCGACCTCGCCCGCATGGTCTTCGGGAGAAGAGTGGCAGACATTCAAAGCAGCGGTCCTCAAAGACAAGGCCGACATAGACCGCGCCGCTTCCCTTTCAGGCGTGCCCTCCCGTCTTATCGTGGCGAATCTCGCCGTAGAGCAGCTCCGCCTCTTTTATTCGAACCGAGAGCTTTTCAAGCAGATCTTCGCGCCTCTGAAAGTCCTCGGCGACCAGTCGCAATTCTCGTGGGGAGTCATGGGACTCAAGCAAGAAACGGCGCAGGCCATAGAAAACAACCTCAAAGACCCGGCATCGGTATTTTATCCGGGCGCTCAATATAGCCGTCTGCTCGATTTCAAGACAACCGATATCGACTCCGAGCGATTCGCCCGCATCATCGACGAAAAAAGCCGGTTCTATTCATATCTCTATGCGGGACTCTATATGCGCGAGATCGAAACGCAATGGAAGAAAGCAGGTTACGACATATCCGACAGACCGGACGTTTTGAGCACCCTTTTTAATATCGGCTTCCAGCACTCACAACCAAAAGCCGGCCCTCAGGTCGGCGGCGCGGAGATAGATATAGGAGGCAAGACGTACAGTTTCGGGGGGCTGGCGGCCGAGTTCTACGATTCGAACGAGCTCATAGCAGAGTTCCCAAGAATATAGCCCAAAAATATCAAAAGAAAAGCCGCCCGGATGCCGGGCGGCTTGAAAAAATAACCCTGCGAACTAGGCTCCGCCCTTACCGGAGACTCCCTCGATGTAGGGATCGGATTCCCGAAACTGGGACGAATCCCAATCGGGGATGATATAGGTCGTACCCACCTTGAGGGACAAGGGTACGCTATATTTCCCGCCAACTAAGGGAAAGAAGGTTGCCTGGGTATCGCCGGGCGCCCTGACCCAATATCCGAGGGGAAGTGCGCCTTCCGAGGTATACACCGCAGCGTTGACGATACCGGCGTTCGTCATCGTTACTTCGAACGCGGAACTTTCGCCCACGCCCTGATAACTTTGGAACATCGTATCGATCACCGTCGGGTTCTTAAGGACGGCGATGCCGTGGATGGTCGTTTGCGTAGTTGCCAAAACGGTGACTACCTGGATTCGTACCCCATGATTCGTGAGATCGTAGGCCATCTGTGTCCCGTCGATAGCGGTCAGAACGAGGATACCCTTTCCGGATAAGTCGCTTTGGTACTGAAGCAAACCGTTGACGACCGTGAGGGGGACGACGGCATTCGTGGTCCCGTAGAGCGGATCCGTCACGATTTCCTTCGCCGAGACAATGTTCTTACCGACGTCGATTGGAACTTGCCATGCTACATAGAGCTCGCGTTTGATTGGCGTTAAGACATAACCCGAAGGCGCTGCGACTGCGCGTGCCGCGCTTCCGCCGTAGAAGAGCTCGGCGCCGCTGGCGTCGAAGAGCTGCGACCAGACGAAGACATAGTCGGCCGAGTTCAGGTACGAGACGTTGAATTGCGTCGCGGCATCGACCACAGGGCCAAGCGTCGCAGCGGTAAGCCCATTCGGAACCGAGAACGTATTGTCCGGGACCTGGACGGTCTGGCTGTTGACGCTCACCGAGGATGAGCCATGGTCGACTCGCTGGAGAAGCGAAATCGCCAAGTCGTATTTGCTGGCGAGACTCGACATGTTGGCTGGAAACGGCGCGGGCGTCTGAGCCGACGCCAGAGCGGCGAGGGTCGCCGCGATGAGGGCGAGGAATGAGCGGAAGAAGTTTTTCATTGTACTGTTTGTCTGGGGTTGCGGAAGTTTGGATTTCAGTATTTCGCGAGGGTGGTCACAGTCTGTACTTTGACCGTGATGACCTTCGACGCCGTGGCGACAGTCTTAGTATTACGACCATAATAGACCTGAAAAACGGCGACGCTCAAAAGGGCGGCCGTGACGATGAGGAGTGCTTTTTTCATGTGAAGGAACTTCGGAGTATACTATAGCATAGTCTGCTAAAAAGTCAATCAGTACGTGCGGACCGGCAAAAAAGGCACTACTATTAGACACATGCGGCCAATGCCTCTTCTCCTTTGTATTCTCATCGCGATTATGGCTATCGCCGTTTTTTTGCGCCATCTCGACCCAGCCGCATACACATATCAACCCCGCCCTCTCCGCATCCTTTTCGTCGGCGACATGATGTTCGATAGGACGATACGCAAAGATATCGACGAGAAGGGCGCCGACTACCCTTTCTCCTGCGTGAGGGACTTCATGCGCTCATTCGATGCGGTCATCGGCAATCTCGAGGGGCCGATTACCGCGACCTCTTCGCTCTCCTCGGGAACGAAGTCGGGCGAAGCGAACAACACGGCATTCACATTCGCGACGGACACGGCAGAGATCCTCCGCGGCGCAAATGTGCGGGCGGTCTCCATGGGCAATAATCATATATTAGACTTCGGCCGCGCGGGAGTCCGATCGACGGAACAAGCGCTCAGAGGTGCCAAGATCGCCTATTTCGGCGACCCGATCGATCCGACTCATAAATATACGGTTATCGACCTCGGCGATTCTTTGAACGTCACGGGCAAGAAAGTCGCTCTCGTCGGCTACAATCAATTCCTCGGAGTCGACAGCCCGGATGCCACTATCGCCGCCATCCAATCGGCGCGAGGCGAGGCCGATCTCGTCTTCGTCTTCTCCCACTGGGGAAATGAATACAGCTCGACGACGGAGGATCAAACTCTTCTCGCCCATAAATTCATAGATGCCGGAGCCGATGCTGTTTTGGGCGCCCATCCTCACGTCGTTCAAAGCGAGGATATATACGGAGGGAAACCGATCTATTATTCCCTCGGCAACTTCGTCTTCGACCAATATTTCAGTCCCGACGTCATGCACAGTCTCGGCGTCGAAGCGGACATAGGCGATACGAGCGTTTCCTTCAAGGAACACTCGTTCGAGCTTTCGCCTGACGGGCTCGTCTGTCTCGTCGATAGGTCATAGACGACAGGCAAAAGCCGCCCGAGGGCGGCTTTTGTTGCGGACGAGCGAGGGAATCCGCGCCCGAAAACCTTTTAATTGGTCGACGTAGCGACAGGAGCGACTGGGGTAGCAGGAGCTACGGTCTTCGAAGATCCCGAGAAGGCCCAGATAGCGAGGACTATGACGACGATGACGACGACCGTGATAATGAGGCCTTTCTTAGACTTCTGAGGAGCGACTGTTGGTTCCATAAATACGTTGATTAACCGACATAATAATGACTGACGACCGTCTTTACTTTCTCGCCGCGACGATCTCCTTCTCCACGTTCGGAGGGACTACCTCGTAGTGGTCGAATTCCATCATAGCACTGCCCTGGCCCGATGTCATCGAGCGTAGGGCGGTGGTATAGCCGAACATCTCGGCCAAGGGCACCTTGGCTATGATCGAGAGCACCTGGCCTTTCGGATTGGTGCCTTCGATCATGCCGCGCTTGGACATGATGGAGCCCGTGATATCGCCCATGAATTTGTCAGGGGCGACGACTTCGAGCTTCATGATCGGCTCGAGGATGACCGGGCGGGCGCGCTTCGAGCCTTCTTGGAAGGCCATGGAAGCGGCGATCTTGTAGGCGATCTCGGACGAGTCGACGTCGTGGTACGAGCCGTAGGTCAATTCGCAGGAGACGTTGACCATCTTGTAGCCGGCGACGATGCCGCGGTCCATGGCCTCGCGGACGCCCTTTTCAACTGCAGGGATGAATTCGTTCGGAATGACGCCGCCCTTGATCGAGTTGATGAATTCGAAGTCGTCGTAGCGTTTGACGTTCTTCGGGATCTTTTCGCCTTCGACGAGCGCAGGGAGAGGCTTGAGAGTGATCTTGACGTGACCATACTGGCCTTTACCGCCCGACTGCTTGATGTATTTGTGCTCTGCGTCGGCGGTACCGAGGATAGTCTCGCGATAGGCGACCTGAGGCTTGCCGACGTTGGCGTTCACGCCGAACTCGCGCTTCATGCGGTCAACCATAATCTCGAGGTGAAGCTCTCCCATGCCGCCGATGAGGGTCTCGCCCGTCTCAGGGTTCGAGGTGATGCGGAAGGTAGGGTCCTCGTTCGCGAGCTTCCTGAGAGCGGTGCCCATCTTCTCCTGGTCGGCCTTGGTAGCAGGCTCGATGCGGAGAGCGATGACCGGTTCCATGAATTTGATGACTTCGAGGAGGATCGGATTGTTCTCGTCGCAGAGGGTATGTGACGTGAGGGCATCCTTGAGGCCCACGGCTGCAGCGATCTCGCCGGCGAAGACTTTCTGGACTTCCTCGCGCTTGTCGGCCTGGAGGCGGACGATGCGCGAAAGACGCTCTTTCTTGCCGGTCGTCGCGTTATAGATATACGAGCCCGCTTCGAGCGTGCCCGAATAGACGCGGAAGAAGGTCAAAGCGCCGACGAATGGATCGTTCTGAAGCTTGAAGGCGAGCGCGGTAAAAGGCTCGCTGTCGTCCGCATGGCGCATGATCTCGGCGCCGGTATCAGGGTGATGGCCTTTGACGGCAGGGATATCGAGAGGCGACGGAAGGTAGTCGACGACCGCATCGAGGACGAGCTGGACGCCCTTATTTTTGAGAGCCGAGCCGGTCATGACAGGGAAGATCTTGCAGGCGAGGGTCGCGGCGCGGAGGCCCTTCTTGATGGTTTCGAGCTCGAAGACTTTGCCTTCGAGGTACGCGTTCATGAGAGAATCGTCGGTCTCGGCGATCTTTTCGATCATCTCGGCGCGGTACTTTTCGGCCTCTGCCTTATGCTCGGCAGGGATCTCGTGCTCGACGACCTGGATGCCCATCTCGCCTTCGAAGGTATAGAACTTCATGCGGACGAGGTCGATGACGCCCTGGAAATTCTCTTCGGAGCCGACAGGAAGCTGGATGCGCACGGCGCGCTTGTTGAGGCGCTCGACGATAGACTGGTACGACTTCTCGAAGGACGCGCCCATGCGGTCGAGCTTATTGATGAAGCAGATGCGCGGCACATTCGATTCGTCGGCATAGCGCCAGTTAGTCTCGGACTGAGGCTCGACGCCCGCCACGCCGTCGAACACGACGACCGCGCCGTCGAGGACGCGAAGAGAGCGCTTCACCTCCACGGTGAAGTCGATGTGCCCGGGGGTATCGATGACGTTGAAGCGCATCTTCCTCGAGGTATCGCCTTTCGGCATGTACGTCGGGTTCCAGAAGCAGGTGATGGCCGCCGCCGTGATGGTGATGCCGCGCTCGCGCTCCTGTTCCATCCAGTCGGTCGTCGTATTGCCGTCGTGCACCTCGCCAATCTTGTGGGTCATACCCGTGTAGTAGAGAATGCGCTCGGACGTAGTGGTCTTGCCGGCGTCGATGTGGGCGATGACGCCGAAGTTACGGACTTTATCGAGAGGATAGTCGCGGTTCATACGTAAAGGTGGTTAAAAGCTTTAAATTAAGGGTAAATTAAAGAGCCGACGAGGCTCTTGCTTGTGGACTCTAGAATATAGGAAATGAGGCGGAAAATCAAGAAAAGCGCCCGAAATTCGGGCGCTTTTCTTTTCTATCGGTCTAACCCTGGACTGGCGGAACCGGCGGCATAGGAGGAATCAGCGGAACGACGTCCGTGCCTTCCATCGACCTGCAGGTAACGACGATGATCAGAGATACGAATGCCAGTATAGCCATCGAACCCATGGATTTATAGAGGACATCGTGATTGGAGATGACCTCCCATATCGTAAGGATGCCGAGGAGGGCCAAGATGGCGAGAGACCCTATGAGCACGCCGAGAGTCCCCTTGCGGACGCTTGCCCATATCGGATCCGGCACGGAGGGGACGTGGCCAGCTTTAGAGTCCATGGCCTGGCCGGCGACGGCGATGATGAGCGCTACTACGGCGAGAAGGCCTATCGTATAGAACGACTTCCATATCACATCGCCGCCGAAGACGTCCCATACGCCCAGTATCGATATAATCCCGAGGACGATCACTGCGAAGATGAAGAACCCGGCTGCGTAGCCTTTAATAGCGCTCATACTATATTTCATTAGTCTGATATGAATCTAATTATACACAAATCGTGGCTCGAGACACAGACCGGCTAGTCTGAAGCGAACCCTATCTTCCCCGCTTTCTTCACCGGCTCATCGATGAGCCGTTTTATGATAGCGTATATCTCGGCAAGGTTTTCATCGTGTTCGGATTGTACCCGTTCAAGCTGATCTATCTTTTGAGCCAGGTCCTTGTTGGTCGCGAGAAGCTCGCGGATCTTCACAAATGCTCGAATAATGAATATGTTCATCTGAATAGCGCGAGGGCTACGCAAAACGGAGGACAGCATGGCGACACCGTGTTCGGTAAACACATAAGGCAAATGCCTTCTGCCGCCACGACCGTTCTTTGATATCACAGATTGTGATATCAAAGATTGCGCTTCGGACTCCTTTAATTGAAAACTGAAATCTTCAGGAAAGCGCTCCTGATTGCGTTTCATTGCCTGAATAAGAGCACTCGTAGAAACTCCATAGAGCTCTGCTAGATGCGTATCGAGCATAACCTTTTTCGCGCGGATAATATAAATTCTCTGGGCAAGGGCACCCGGTTCGATATCTGCCAACATCTTTCGTTCTTTTTCCATCCCCTGAATCTAGCAAAACGGAGATGAAGAAACAGTGAAGATTTCGTTTTCGATGTGGAAAACTTGAATTTGGAACTATCCCGGTATATTGTGAACTCAGAATCTGACACATCGCAAGAGCGACCCCAGCGCGGCCCCTTGCACGAGCGAAAAATCGGCAGATTTACATGCAACCCGCTCGCTCCTTCTTCCTGTGTTTCGGGAGTGCGTACTGTAAACCACGAACCGATCGCCGGAGAGGGAGAATTCGAGAGACACCAACGTGTGGGCGAGAAAGACTTTCTCCTCGGACTCCACTAAGCGCCCATGGCCTACTTCGACGCCACTTAGTCCCGCAGTTTCATTCAGAGACGCGGGACTTTTTCTTGCCTACGAAAAACAGATGCGGTCGCAATTTGCGACCGCATCTGTTTTTTAGCCTGAAACCTAGAAACCGACTACCACGCAAAGTGAGCGAAAGCTTTGTTGGCTTCGGCCATCTTGTGGGTGTTGTCGCGCTTCTTGACGGCTTCGCCTTCGCCCTTGGAAGCGGCGAGGATCTCGTCGGCGAGCTTCACGGAGATAGGAGCGCCCTTCTTCGAGCGGGCGGCGTCTATGATCCATTTGATCGAGAGAGCGTC
This sequence comes from uncultured Candidatus Saccharibacteria bacterium, assembly GCA_964596505.1. Classification (GTDB taxonomy): domain Bacteria; phylum Patescibacteriota; class Minisyncoccia; order Phycocordibacterales; family UBA6065; genus UBA6065. The sequence continues at coordinate 11,505 of CAZQUF010000015.1, forward strand.
CTTGCGCTTCGGACGGACTTCGACCGGCACCTGGTAGTTTGCGCCGCCGACGCGTCGGGAGCGGACCTCGACGTTCGGAGCGGTGTTCTTGAGGGCGGCCTCGAAGACGTCGAGAGGATTCTCGACCTTGGCCTTCTCTTTGATGATCTCGAAGCATTTGTAGACGTTCGAGCGGGCCTGGTTCTTCTTGCCGTCGTACATGACGTAGTTCATGAGCTTCGAGACTTTCTCGGAGTTGTATTTGAGGTCAGGCTGGAGCTCGCGCTTTATATTTATCTTTCTTCGCATGGTGGTTTTTAGTTAAATATAAAGATTATTTCGCTGCTTTCGGCCTCTTGGTGCCGTACTGGCTGCGACCTTTGCGACGGGTATCGACGCCGGCGGAGTCGAGGACGCCGCGGACGACCGAGTAGCGGAGACCGACGTCCTTGACGCGACCGCCGCGCAGGAGAACAACCGAGTGCTCCTGGAGGTTGTGGCCCATGCCGGGGACGTAGGCGGTGACTTCCATGCCGTTCGAGAGGCGCACGCGGGCGATCTTGCGGATAGCCGAGTTAGGCTTCTTCGGGGTCTTGGTCGTGACCTTGATGCATACGCCGCGCTTGAAAGGCGAGTAGAAATAGCGAGGCTTGTTCGTAAGCACGTTAAAGCTCTTGGTCAGAGCGACGGACTTGGACTTGCGCTTGAGAGAGCGCCTGCGGCGCTTCACGAGCTGGTGAATGGTCGGCATTCGTATGGTTTTGTTACGGAAGAGACGATCTGAACGAACAGACTTCGCGGCGGCGAGGCTTGAGATGCGCCTGATAGCGCTCGCCCCGGGCCGTTACTCGCCTCTTCCCTGTTAAATAGCGTTTTATGGACGCTTTGAGAGGTTACTACAAAAAGATGGGTTTGACAAGAAAAAGCCGCGCCTCGGGGGAGGTGCGGCTGAGAACCGGGCTATCGAGCCGCGAGCACGCGGGCGATCTTTTCCGCTTCGACGAGCTCGCGCGAGACTTGGGCACCGTATTCGCCGTATTCGAGGGCGATGCCGATGAACAAGGGATAGAGCCCGAGATACTTTCTCGCGAGCTTCGGCTGCCTTGCTGGAGGCGCATACGCTATGCGCCCCGCGTTCACAGAGAAATCTCCTGTCTTTACGGCCCGAGGTATCGGTTCCTCGACCGCTTCGTAGACATGCTCTTGGTAGCGGCGAATGCGCTCCTCCTCGGGCAGCCTCTTCGAAATCGTCGGGTTGCTGAGCATTCGGATACCTTCCTCGACGGGATCGCTGAAGATATATCCGAGGATAGGAGCCATACGGACATATTTGGTCAGAAAGTCCCCGAGATCCTCGTCCGTATCGTGATGCATCGCCGTTATGTGAGCGGCGACATTGTCCGGAACCAGCCGTATCGTCGCTACGCAGACGGGAATGAGGTGGTCCTCGAAATAGCTACCCTCGTTGAAGGGTACGTCGCAGAACATAGCGGCGGCGAGAAACGTCTCGCGGGCGAGGGGCACGGGCAGCGTAGCCGCATCGGGTATGCCTGCCTGAGCGCGAGCTTCGAAGAGCCTGCGGAACGCCCTTTCTATCCTGACTTGAGTAAGCATAAGTTTCCTTTTCTTATTCCATATAACGATATGAACCTATCGAAGTCAAACTTTTGCCGAGCGATCCTCAAGCTTACCCACGAAAAAACCGATCCTTTGTAGAATCGGCTGCTGTTGAGACTGGCTATCCGGTAGCAGGCCCCAACTTGAGTTCGTAGAGCTGCTCGCGCGAGCAGGATGCGGGTTCGCCTGTATGCGGATCGGGAAAGATCCGACGCCAGCGATCGCCTTGGCGACTAAATCTTTCCGCGCCGCGGAAACCGACAGGGAAGAATCCGACATTCGGATCGACCTTAACCTGAAGGGTTTTCTCATCCAAATCGACGAGAGTGCCTGAAATGGGAATATTACCGCCCTCAAGGAGGACAGAAGTACCGTGGACGAGAGACGTGCTCATTTCCACCACAGGCTAGCACACGTCCGCACAAACGCAATTTTATGGTATCTTTTGCCCATGGCGACGAACAATCTCCCCCTCGACCTCTTCACTAAACATCGCGAAGCGCTTGGATTGAAGGATCCTGTGGCTTTCGAGCGAGAGAATGATCTCTTTGCCGAGCGCGCCGCTCCGACAGAGAACGCCATCGTTTTTCTGCCGAAATCGAAGGCGCTCATCGATATGACGCTTGCGCTCGTATCGGGAAAAGTAGCTCTCGGCGGCACGATCGTCCTCGCGGGCGCGAACGACGCGGGCATCCGTTCGGCCAAGGACGCGTATGAAAAGAATATCGGCCCCATTTCGCAGAAGATCGTCGGCAACCACTCGGCGCTCTATGTCGGGTCGAATCAAAAGCTCGGCGCGGGCAAAACATGGCGCGAGTATCTATCGTTCTTCCCTCTTTCATATGCCGGACCTGCGGGAAATGCCCTGCTGGACATTGCCAACTTGCCCGGAGTCTTCAGCGCGGGCGAGCTCGACGCCGGCACCAAGCTCTTGCTCGATCACATTCCGTTCGACCGCGCTAAAGTCCTCGACGTCGGGTGCGGCGCAGGCGTGATCGGCGCTCTCTACAAAAAGATATCGCCGAAAGCTGACGTAGTCATGAGCGACTCGAGCGTCATCGCGACAAAGGCCGTGGCAGAGACGCTCGCAAAGAACGGGCTCGCAGCGAAAGTGGCCCTTTCCGACGTCTTCGACGGTATTACGGGCACGTTCGACCTTATCGTCGCTAATCCGCCCTTCCACACGGGCATCGAAACGGACTATTCTTTCATCGAGAAGTTCGCTCGCGGGGCGCGGCGCCATCTCGCGCCGGGCGGCGCCGTCTATGTCGTTGCGAACGCCTTTCTTCCCTATCAGGACATCCTCGGGAGGAATATCGGCCATACGGACATAGTCGCGGACGATAAAAAGTTTAGAGTATACTGTTCGAGACCGTAGAAGAGACGCGGACGATTAGCTCAGTTGGTTAGAGCGTGCGATTCACATTCGCAAGGTCACTGGTTCGATCCCAGTATCGTCCACACGATGACATCTTCACAGAGAAAGTTCATACTGTCGCCTTACCGAATAGCGATCGTTTCGCTCTACATCCTCGTATACATATACTTCTTCTTTTTTTCATCCTCGCCGGCGTCATATTATGGTTTTCACGCCGGAGACTTATTTTTATTCTCCATGCAGGTAAATACCTCGTCAGCTCGCTGCGACAATGCTAGTC
>CAZQUF010000016.1:0-14421 GCA_964596505.1 uncultured Candidatus Saccharibacteria bacterium
TCAAGAAAAAGCCGCCGGATGGACCGTGCGGCCTGACAGGATGCTCAACGATCCCTTTTACGGACTGACTCTCTGTCCAACGGCTTCATTGCCGCGAACATATGTCCCTTGGTCATCGTAGACATAATAGACGTCTGACATCGGTCCCGTGCGAGCCCGATTATGCTCGTCGGCGACGTCATAGGCTGCTTCGCGGCTCTCGCAATCGTCGACGAGATAATCTTCGTGCTCGAATAAATCGATGCCGACGACGCGAAACTTGCCAGGAGGAGCTTTGAGTTCGGTAGCGGATTCAGTATTTTGTGCCATAAAGTCTTTCTGAACCCACCATACTCACGAATGCAATGCCTGTCAATCGTTCCATTTAAAAGCCTCGATCATTAAATCGAGGCCGAAAGAATCAGGAGAGAAAAAGCCTCCCCGCCCGCCAGCCGCGCTCAGACTCAGGAGCAAAGGCATAGAGGTTCCAAACCGGAGCGTCCCACCCGGCCCGCAAGGCCCAGAGGACGTTGAGCTCGTCCCGGACGTAGCCGATGACTTCGACAGGGGCAATGAACGGGACGCCGCGATCGCCTGTGGGTAGGAGCATGAGCGACCCGATGTAATGCGCGAGAGAGATCTCGGAACGACCGCCGAACGAAGCGATAGCCTCGGGGTCGAAGACCGTCCCGAACGATTTCCAGACTTTGACGTCCCGCGAGGACACGTCCTTCTCGGGCTTATCGAGAAAGAGATCGTGCGCTCGTCGTCCGATGAGACAGATCCGCGTCGGTCCCGCGAGATAGCCCGGAGAAGTCACGAATGTTCTCAGGGTAAATGAGTCAGATGCTCCAAGCCACAAAGAACCGGCAGGAGCGAGAGAAGCGATATTCATGATGAGAGGTACGAGTTCCGCTCCACTCTAACATGGAATTAAAGGGTGAGGCGTGCTCCGATACGAGGGCTGGTATACTTGATCCATGTACTCGAAAGCCCTCCTTCATTTCAAAACACATGATCCCCTGCTCCACGCCGCCGCCGCGGAGTTCGAGATCGAAGACGTCAAAGCATCAGACGACCTTTTTCGCGATATCGTCTGGACCATCATCGGCCAGCAGCTTTCGGGCAAGGCGGCGGATACGATATTCGAGCGCTTCGTGAAGCTCCTGCCGAACGACCTCGTCCTTCCCGAAAAAATCCTTAAGCTCTCGGACGAAAAGATGCGGAGTGCCGGCCTCTCGGGCGCCAAAGCCCGGGCGATCCGCAGCCTCTCCGAGCATGTGCTCTCAGGCGATGTCGATCTCGAAAAGCTCCCGGCCTTGCCCGACTCCGATGTCCTCACAGAGCTCACGAAAGTCAAAGGCATCGGTCCCTGGACGGCCGAGATGATCCTCATGTTCTCGCTCGGCCGGACGGATGTATTCTCGCGCGGCGACCTTGGACTACAAAAAGGTTTGATGCATCTCTATGGCTGGAAAAAACTGCCGTCTGACAAAAGGCTTTCGGCCGTCATCGCAAAGTGGTCTCCCTACCGCACCTATGCTGCGCGCATCCTCTGGAAGATCGCAGATAAAAAGAAAGCTCGCATCGCCCGAAAGAGAGATTAGACAATGAAAAAGCGCCGCTTGGATATGTGCCCCGACACACAGCGCGGCACATGTCTAAGCGGCGCTTACATTCGACTACATACCGACCCTTTGGAGAGAAGCGTGGGCTCCCGCGAGCCTTACGCTGTCGATGGCGCCCTTCAAAGTCATAATAAGGAACACGGTCCCCGCAACCAGCGCACTCTTCACGACGATATCCGTGTGCGCGAACGCCGCAGCGAAGAATCGCATCACGGCTGGGATATCTACGATCGCCGGCATATTAGCGATGACATGAGACACGGAAACGGTCGAACCGACGATAGCCACCGCAGCGACCAGAAACACAAAAGGCGCGGCCAGCCTCCGCAAAAGGAAGATCGTCCGCACTTTCTTCATCACTTGGTTTATGAGTATGGTCATTAGAGTGTATCCAGCGGACGGTCACGCGACCGTCCTTAGTATTAATACGTGATATCTTCGCTAATCTTTCGCAATTCGTGTCGCACGCGATGCATCCGAGTCTTTATGGCGCCCTCGGTCACGCCTTCGACCTCCGCGATCTCCTTATAATCCTTCTGGTCTACCACATATAATCGGAGGATTCGGGCAAAGGTTTCAGGCAGGCGCGCGAACATCGATTCGAGGTAGTCGCGATCGAGCTTTTGAGCTCTTTCTTCCCTATCGTCATGGGGCAAAACGGCCTCCATATCCTCGTCGAGAGCGGAGAAGAACTCCCGCTCGCGCTTCATCTTCCTATACCAGTGGAAACAGACGTTCATGAGGACTTTGTATGCCCACGACGAGAACTTGGCGCCTTCGACCGGCCGAAACTTTCGGCCATAAAGGTATATTTTGACGAACGTGTCCTGGACGATATCGCGAGCCGCCTCGTCGTTCCGGACGATCGAGCGGGCTTTGCGGAGAAAGGCCTCTTGATAGCGCTCGACCAGGAGCTCGAAGAGGTGCGGGTACTTGAAAGCCGCGGCAAGGACGTCCTCGTCGCGCTTCTCCCGGTATTCTGCCTTGTGGGCGAAAGGGTTCATCCGTTGATTCATGCGGACATTATATCTGCCCGTCGCCTTTGTACAACACCCGATGATGACCGGAGGTTACAGAAGCGAGATGAAGAAACTATGGACGCTCGAGGACGATTGTATCCGCTAGAACACCTCTATGAAAAAGATCATCGAAAAAGTAAATTCTCGCAAGATATTCGGACGAGGGGCAAAGGTCGCGCCTCTTTCAGGAGGCATCATCAATGCCTCATTCATCGTACGCAGACAAGATACTGACCAGGCTTTCATTCTGCAAAAAGTCAAAACGGGCCTCGGAGGCATCACGGTACAAGATTACATACGACTCGCCGATTATCTGCACGGCGAGGGCCTGCCGATCCCGCGAATCCTCGACCATTGGACGGACGAGGACGGCGAATGGAAAGTATCGGAATGCGTCCCGCATGCCCGCGTACGCGGACCGAATCGCTGGGTGGCAGGCGCGGTCGCGCGGTACATGTCGAAGATGCACCAAGCGCTCCGGGATTGTCCTTTCAAGCCAGAGAGCTCGATACCCGGCTTTCATGACTCGACGGCGATCTTCGAGACGCTCGCTGCACATCTTAGTGGCGCTCGCGAACGACAGGTCCTCGAACTTGGAACGCCCGTGCTCTTCGAAGGGCGGCGGTTGCCGGTCCCGAAATCCCCGCGCCAGCTCATCCACGGCGATCCGAAATTCGACAACTTCCTTTTCGGGTCGTCGGTCGAACGGATCGACATAGCGGCCCTCATCGATTGGGATACCCTTATGGAGGGCCACGTTCTCGTGGACCTCGGCGACATGTCTCGAAGCTTTTGCAGAGAGAACGGCAACGGCTTCGATCCTTTCGTCTTCGGGGCCATATGCCGAAATTATACGGGAGGACTCGAGCCGATCGCACATAACGATATCCTGAACGCGACCAAGCTCATCACCCTCGAGCTTTCGGCGCGCTTCCTCATTGATTGGTTCGAAAACCGCTATTTCGGCTGGGACCCGGCGAAGTTTCCGAGTCGCCGCGCGTCGAATCTCGCCGCTGCGCGGAGATACTTCGAATACTGGAAAACGATGCCCGAAGGCATCGATTAGCGCAAAGCCCGACTTCGGTCGGGCTTTTATCTATGCCTTCTTCCTTCCCTCTTTCCACTCGTCGATGAGCTTGCGGTTACCGGAAAGAAGTATCTTCGGCACGCGATATTTCTTTTTCTTGTATTCAAGGACTTCGGGACGGGTGTAGACGTCGGGCGAGGATACGCGCTCTTCCTCGCGCGAGTCGAAATTGCCGAGGACACCTTCGATCTGACGGGCTACGGAGTCCATCATGACCATCGCCGGCAATTCCCCGCCGGTGAGGACATAGGGACCGATGGAGACGTCTTCCATCTTGAACATCTTCTTTACGCGCGCATCGATGCCCTCGTAGCGGCCGCAGACGAATATCATATGGCCGCGGGCACCAAGCTTGGCTGCGGTCGCCTTGGCGTAGGCCGTGTCGAATTGCTTCCCGGCAGGATTGAAGAAGACGATCTTCGTCGTTTTAGGTATCTTCCCATCCTTGGCGCCGGAAGCCTTGAGAGCCCTCTCTATGGCTTTTGCTACAGGCAAGGCCTGCAAGACCATGCCGGGACCGCCGCCGTATGGCTTCTGGTCGACGCGCGCCCATTTGTCCAAGGTAAAGTCGCGCGGATTGTAGAACTTCACGAAGATCTTTTTGTCCTCGATGGCGCGCTTCAGGATCGATTCGCCGAGATAGGAACCGAACGCGCCCGGGAAAAGAGTGACGATATGGAATGTCATGGGCTAAGAGTACCTTTTTTGCGGGTTTGAGCAAGAAATAAGAGAAGCTTGAAGCTTCTCTTATGACCTTAGCCTGTATGTACGGACCGATCGGCTCCGCGCCACTCATCCCGGCCGGCCGCCTTGGGATAAGCGTGCCAGAGACGAGCGCTCGCGACATCGACCATATGACAGAAGGCGCCGAGCTCGTTCATAGCCCGGAACTGAGGGCTATATGCCTTGCCCTCGCCCTCGACATATTCGAGCGCCCTCGATTCTTCGGCGGAAAGCGCGATACCATATTCAGCTATCTTTGCGAGACGGAATTCGCGTCGCTGCTCTTTCGTCTCGAGCTCGTACAGAGAGCGGACGCTCGTCTGCAGGGCGTATTTCCAGGGCTTCTCGGTGTCGTGGACGAAGAAGACGACGAGCGCAGAGGATAGCTCGAACGGCAGAGCGCGCAGACCGGAGAGGCATTCGTAGAGACGGATCGCTATATTCGACCCGTCGACGATATGGTCGAGATAGCCGCCGACCCAATCCTGGTGGTTATGAGACGAGCCGCGCGCCGCAAGGAGCAACCCGCGATTCTCGGCGAGGAACATGAGGCACGGGATGCGATGATGGGCCGCGAATCGTTCAGGGATTATCTGCTCGAGAGCGTAGTATTGAGGCTGTGTTGCTTCCATAAAGAGATCTGGCCTCATAGTACAGCGACTCGAGACTTTGTCCAGCAATTCGGGCTTCTCCGTTCGTGCATGAAAAAAGCGCGGCCTATGCCGCGCTCGAGAATATGTAGCGCCACACATTGGTATCGCGCTTTTTGCAACCGAGGCTCGCGTAGAGTCCGTTCGCGCCGACGCGAAACGATTCGCATGTATGTTCGCAATATCCATCGGGCTTTTTCTCCGCGCCGTAGGCGTAGAGCATGCGAATGATCGTCCGCGCTATGCCCCGCCGTTCGTGGGATGGCAGGGTCGCGACATGTTCGAGCCTCCACGTATAGTCGTTACATTTTACGAGACGGCAGAGGTAGGCGGTGCCGACGATGCGACCGTCGTCAAGGGCGACAGCGATCGCTGCCCCGGAAGAGAATAGATCAGCGAGGCTGTCTTCGGTGACGGGTTTCGATGTAGGTTTGACCGCCGTCGCGAGCGCGCTGAGATCCTCGGTCGCCCGCGGAGCGAGAGCCGCCAGGCTCGGTCTATCGGTTACGATATGGAATGAGATGTTCATGAGAGAGCTTGTTTCAAAAGCTCTAATCAGGATATGTACGAAAAAGTTACAACGAGGCGACCTAGGCGAACACCTCTCGGATGCATTTGTTGAAATGGTCTTTGCCCCACGTAGCGCAATAGGCGACGAGCTCCTGGGCCATCTCGGTCGGTATAGGCAAGCCGTTTCGGAGCTCGGTAATGGTCTCCATGTCGCCTTCGCGGAGGCTCGAAAGGACCGCTTGCTTGACCGTATCGTCGATCGATTCCTTCGGAAGCTTGAAAAGGCTCTCCGCCTGACGCGCTTTGTATATCTCGCCTTTCTTGAGGTAGCCGATGATGGCTTGGCGGACGATCTCGTTGATCTCCCAATCGCTCGCCTCATCGAGGTTAGAGATGCCGTCTCGTATCTTCCTCGCCCGCGCGACGTCGCCCGCGACGAGAGCCTGAGCGATCTTTTTAATTTCCGTAATCATAGATTCGTCCCCCTAGTATAGCACTCCCGTTAGTTAAGGAAAAGCGAAACCGCCGCGGCTCGGACCGCGGCGGTTTCGCATTTTAGAAGCCTCCCATATAGGTTATAGATTAAGATCTGCCATCGCTTCGTCTACGGTCTTCGCGGTTTTGGTCTCTTTCGGCGCGCCGCCTGCGGGTTCGCTGATCTTGAGGTTCACGCGGGAATTATTCTTCATGCCGACGATGCGGAGGAGGGTACGGATAGCCTTGGCGGTGTTGCCCTCGCGGCCGATGATCTTGCCCATGTCGGCGGGATTCACGTCGAGCATGAGGAGCACGCCCATCTCGTCTACGGTGCGGGTAATCTTGACGTCATTCGGATTGTCGACAAGCGACTTTACGAGAAAATCCAGAAACTTCGCGTCTGCTTCCATCATAGTGGTGTGGTTAACGGAATAATCGAACTAAAACGCTCTGTCAATAGTGTACCATTACGCCATAAAAAGAACACCACGGGCTGTGGGCAACGCCGAAACAAAGAAAAAGCCGCGGACGATGCCGCGGCTGTGCGCTTACCGGCGCCTGAGCGCTCTCCTCAGACGGTAGAGCTGTGCGACGAACTCGCGTTCCGTGAGGATGGATCGAGTCGGATCGTCTGAACCAATCTTGTGAGTAAGACGCTGGTTCCCCGTACAGCGAAGCGCTCTAAGGAAATTCCGATTCGTGGCGAGAGCGTCGAAGACGAGTTCGAGCAAGGCTTCGTATCTCCGCCCCGATCTCGGATATGCGTGTCTTTTCCACCAGAGCACCTGCGACACTTGCCAGCGTGCGTTATACGTCTTTCCTTTTCTTTTCGCGTCGATCCCGACGAGCGCGCACACCTTCTTCTGAGCGGTAAAACTCCTGAATTTAAAGGACTGGCAGGCCCTCCATCGAAGCGCATTCGACCCCGTCGAAGGTGAAGCGATGAGGGTAGAAGTTGCTGAGCGCCCGCGATGGGTATGGCGCCTTGGAGTAGATATCCATGATATTTCCTTTTGTTGATGTTCTAACCGCATACTACCTGGATGGAGAAAAAAGTCCAACAAAAAAACCGGCATAGCCGGTTTTTTGTTATGCTTTCGGAGCTTCGGCGGCGGGAGCTGCCTCTGCCTTTGGAGCCGCGGCGGGTGCCGGAGCGGCGGGCGCTGCGCCTTCGGCCTTCTTGTCGGCCTCTTTGACGATAGGCTTCTTCTTCGGAAGCTTGTTGACCTTCTTGCCGGAGATGACCTTCTCGTGAACGAGCCAGTTATGGACGGTGTCGGAGAGCTGGGCGCCGTGGCTCATCCAGTGCTTGACGCGATCAGCCTCGATAGTCTTGATATTTCCCACAGGATCGTACATGCCGATAACCTCGAGGGCGCGGCCCGACTTGGTCGAGTTCTTGGAATCGGTGACGACGACGCGGAACGTTGGGACGTTCACGCGGCCGACACGCTGTAATCGAATCATTAACATAGGTTGCCATATTAGCCAAAACCTCGGAAAAAGTCAATTTTATGCTGATGGACCGACCTGTCAGGACCCATCATAAGAAAAGACCAGGCAGAGCCTGGTCTTGTGTAAGACCTACGCAGGAAGCGGAGGACGGTAAATCGAAATCACCCTCTCTCCAGCGATGTTGTGCGGAAGAAACAAGTCAGCCTGTTCCGGAATCAGCCCGATCACTGATAGCCATATGAGACGAATCTTCACCTCATATCCGGGGTGCTCTTTATCCCACTGGGTAGCGACCTCAGAAAGATAATCCAGCTGTTTCTCGATCGCCCCCTTGCCCGTTGACCGCTCGACGAAGGAATAGAACGCCACCGACTGAGCGGAAACGACGTGATAGCGAAACGACGACAAGCCTCGACTAGAAACACGGGAGAGGACCTTCGAGTCCGGCGCCTTCCGAATGAGATCGGCGATGATCGTCGAATTTTGAATGATCGCATCGACACCGCGGTCCTGATCCAGAGTCTCTGCGGGCAAGGCTTTGAGGATACTGAATACCCTGTCACGACGCAGTTGCCGAACATATCCCATCCAAAGGACATGGAACACCCGGTGGGCACAGTTGCTTTCGGTCAGGAAAAGAACCGGAATCTCTTTCTCGAGCAAGAGCAGATAGCGATGCATCCGAATAAGATTCGAGCTGCAAACTCCCTCGTGGACGACGTATTTATTGATGAACTCCTTGAGCACTTCATCGCAGAGGCGTTCATTAAGACCGCCGTTACAGGGTATCGCCGCAAAGAACAGGAGCACCTTGTCCGAAAAGCCCTCATCGTTGCCGAGAAAGAGGCCCGAAGCGACGATCTCGAGAACTTTTTTCTTCGTCCGACTGAAGTCCTTGCCCCTTGTGGCTAAATTGCCGGGCTCTCGAAAGCATTCCTTCGCCTTATCGGGAGAAAGTTTTGAAGCATCGAGAGGAATAAACCATTCCATGAAAAGAGAGATGTAGTTCTGATCGAAGATGACCGAAACATCGCATATTGCTATCTCCAGAAAGTCGAGGAGGCGCGAACAGACATCATCGTTAGCATCCGCGACAGCCCGCTTGAACACGCGCTTGAGAAATTCAACGCGCTCGAGGCTACCTTTTGGCATTTCGGAGATCGTGGCGGCTAGGCCATAATCGCCTGATTTCTCGATTTCTTCGAGAAGTTTGTCTTTCTGTTTCTTTTCGGTTGTCTGCATATACCCTTTCCGCGGCCGTGGCCGCCGCTTTCTTCCCGTGGGAAGAGTCGCGCAAGATCATCCGTAGATGGCCTCCGCATAGGTTTTCTTTCAACGAACGGAATGTCCGTCGATTCTGAAATCAAAACTACTCTTTTGGGTCGCAAAGTCAACAACTCGCAAAATCGGCCTTTTTTGATATAGTAATCAGAACAAACAACCTCATAATGAAACACACAGGAAAGACTTTCACGGGGATCGTCAGCGTCAATTCGAAGGGTACGGGATTCATAGGAAATCCAGACGACAAAGAAGCAGAAGATTACGAAATAGCGCCGGAGTGCCTCCATACAGCGCTCCACAAGGACGAAGTCGAGGTCAAGACGCTCGGCAAGAAGAGCCGCTTCGGCCGCGACCTCGCAGAGGTCGTAAAAATCATCAAGCGCGAAAAGATGCGCTATGTCGGCGTGATCGAGGACGCAGGCGCGCCGGGCGAAAACAAGGGCTTTGCCCTCATCCCCGACGACAAGCGCCTCTATAAAGACATCTTCGTCCCGACAACCGCCGCCAAGGACCCGAAGACCGGCAAGCTCGCCGCACAAGGCGACAAAGTCTACGTCGAGATCACCGAATGGGACGAGAAGAAAGGCTATCCTGAAGGCAAGATCGTCGAGATCATCGGCCGCCACGGCGAGCACAACGCCGAGATGCGCGCCATCGTCCTCGAGCGCGGTTTGGCATACGACTTCCCTGTCGAAGTCGTCCGCGAAGCAGAGGTCATAGAAAAGAACAAAGCCATCTCGCTCGAAGAGCGCGGCAAGCGCCGCGATTTCGGCTCGACGCCGACGTTCACCATCGACCCTATCGACGCGAAAGACTTCGACGACGCTATCTCCATGAAATTCCTGCCGAACGGCACATATGAGATCGGCGTACATATCGCCGATGTGTCGCACTATGTCCGCGAAGGCACGGCTCTCGACAAAGAGGCCCACGAGCGGGGCTTCTCCGTCTATCTCGTCGACCGCACGATCCCCATGCTCCCTGAGGTCCTTTCAAACGACGTATGCTCCCTCAATCCGAATGAAGAAAAATTGACCTTCTCGTCGGTCTTCATCATTAACGACAAGGCCGAGATACTCGACCGCTGGTTCGGCAAGACCATCATAAAATCGTGGAAACGTTTCACCTACGAAGGCGCCCAGGACGTCCTTGAAAAGAAATCGACCGAATACGCCAAAGAGCTTTTCAAGCTGAATGAGATCGCTAAAGTCCTCCGCGCGAAAAAAGAGGAAGAAGGCGCTATCGATTTCGAGACCGACGAGGTCAAGTTCGAGCTCGACCGCACGGGCAAGCCCATCCGCGTCTATAAAAAGACCCGCAAAGACGCCCACAAATTGGTCGAGGAATTCATGCTCCTCTCCAACCGCGAGGTCGCGCATTACATGTGGCGCGCTAATGAAAAGACCGACGGCGCTTTTCTCTATCGCATCCACGACCAGCCGGTCATGGAGAAGATCGACAACCTCGCCATCCTCGTCAAAGCCATGGGCTACCATCTCCCCGTGACCAAGAAAGGCATCTCGGTCAAGGACCTCAAACAGCTCTTCAGGGAGATCGCCGGCACGACCGAAGAAGCGCTCATCAAGACCGCTGCCATCCGGTCGATGGCCAAGGCTGTCTATTCGACCCAGAACATCGGCCACTACGGACTTGCCTTCGAGTACTACACCCACTTCACCTCCCCTATCCGCCGCTACGCAGACCTCATCGTCCATCGTCTCCTTCATCGAGAGCTCGTGAACGGCAAGATCGCCAAGGGCGAGATGATGAAATACGAGAAGATCGCCCGCGACAATTCCGAGAAAGAGATCCGCGCCGCCGAAGCCGAGCGCGCCTCGATCAAATACAAGCAGGTCGAATACATGTCTACCCGCGTGGGCCAGGTCTTCGACGGCACGATCACCGGCGTGACCGAATGGGGCATCTATGTCGAGGACAAAGAGACCAAATGCGAGGGCATGGTCTCCCTCAAGACGATGACCGACGACTACTACGTCTTCAATCCGAAAGCCTACGCCATCATCGGCGAGAAGACGGGCAAAAAGCTCAGCCTCGGCGACAGCGTCAAATTCAAGGTCATGGCCGCGGACATGGAGAAGCGCACGCTCGATTACGCGCTCGCGTAGACATGAAAAAGGCGCCCTGTATGAGGACGCCTGAGATTCTTGCGGCTGGATCTAACTCAGCCAGCCTGAGGGCGGCCGCCGGTCGACGGTGACGACGAGATCGTCTTCTTCGAAGATATGCACACCGAGGCTATCGATGCCGAGGTCGAAGACTTCGATGATGACCGCATTGCGGAACGGCAATTCCCTGCCCGCATTCATGACGTCGGCGACCTGGATAGGCTTGGTCTTGACCGCGACGACGAAGCGCTTCGAATGAGAAGTCCTGAACTTCTCGCCCTGCTGCACGTCCTTGAAAGGAACATCAATGACTTTCGAAGGAAGCGCTATGATGCCGTTCTCGAACTTCACGATATGCCTGCCGTCGAGCAGTATCAGGACATAGACGATATCATCGCGCGTGAAGGGCAACGCCCTCACCGCATCATCGAGAAGGATGCCATTCCCGCCCGCTTTTTTGAGGAGGTCGCGTATCGCCTGAGCGACAGGACCCGTTTCATCCGACCATTTCGTTACGTGATCTGATTCATGAGGAGGATTCATAAGAGCATTGTTCGCCTCGACTCTACACCTTATTTACGAGAGCGCAAGCGCTTCGATAAAAAAGCCGACACAGCAAGTGTGCGGCTTTGAAAGGTCAGGCGGTCTCGAGGGTGTGGAACGACCCGTGCTTCTTCCAGAGCACGTGGGCATTCCAGAATGCGTTGAGCGCATGCCGCCAGTCATCGCTTTTCTCACGCTCGGGCGAAACGATGTAGCCGAAGCGTGCGCCCGCATATCCGCGCGCATTCGGCGGGAGAGGAAAACCCGCTCTGACATGGGCAAGCACGTTCGGCGCGCGATCGTCACTACCGACATCGATCTCGCCAAGACCGATATTCAACTCCCAGTTGAGACAACAATGCATATCGAGGTCTTCGACGCCGTCGCCGACCGTGTGAAGGGCCTTCAGGCGCTCTTCGGCCGAAAGATCGTTATGTGTTTGAGTGAGCGTACGGTCGACCGCGTGATAAAGCTCATCGAGGTCGTCGGGTGTGTATCGTTTGGAGAACATTTCCCCAAATTTGTATCATGCCTACTTCGCTACTGCAAGGGCCTCGTTGAAAGCGATGGACAAAAGCTTGGAGAAACCTTCCCTGCCCATCGTGACGCCGTAGAGCACGCCGGCGCGCGACATCGTCTCGCGATTGTGGGTGATGACGATAAGCTGCGAATGTTTGGAAAGGCCTTCGACCATATCGCCGTATTTCTTTGAATTGGCTTCGTCGAGGGCGGCGTCGGTCTCGTCGAGGATGATGAACGGCGGCGGATTGACCTGAGATATAGCGAAAAGGAGGGCGATCGAAGTCAGGGCGCGTTCGCCGCCGGAGAGCATCTCGAGGCCTTTGATCTTCTTGCGCGGCAGATTGACGTGGATCTCGACGCCGAGCTCGGTCTCTTCTTCCTCGTCTTCCTCCCCGGCCGCCACGTCGATACCGGCCTCTTTCATTTCGGCGATCTCTTCGGCGGAGGGGCCGCGAACGCGTTTCTTCTCTTTGACGACAGTGAGCGACGATTCGCCGCCGCCGAACATGAGAGCGAAGAAATCTTTGAATTGCTTGTTTATCTTCCCGATGCCCTCGGCGAAGAGCGTGTCGAGCTTGGCTTCGAGCTCTTTGATGAGGTCGGAGAGCGATTGCGCGGATTTTTCGAGGTCGACGAGCTCGCGGGCGAGGAATTCGTCGCGGTCGGAGGTTTCCTTGAATTCCTTCATGACGTCTTCAGGGGAGACGCCGCCCTGGTCCTCGAGGCGGACTTTGATCTTCTCGATCTGGCGGCGGCGGTCTTCTTGGGCATGGCGCTCCTCAGCGTCCGCGAACGGCGGCAAAGATTCGTACATGGTGATATCGCGCCCGATGAGACCGATTCCTTCGCCCAGCTCGCGGGCGAATTCATCCTTTTCGAGCTTGAGCTTGTCCTCGCGGACGCGGATGACGGAAAGGCGTCCGCGGATCTCATTCTCCTCGGCGACGATGCGGAACATGGTCTTTTCGGCGTCGCGCGAGCTGTCTTTCGAGGCTTCGATCTCTTTCTGGAGGGCGTTATATGACGCAGAGAGCCCCGCAAGCTCGGTCTCGCGCTCCTTGCTCTCGACGTCGGCATCGGCTTTACGGCTTTTGAGAACGGCGATCTCTTGCTCGAGCTCTCCCACGCGGTTCTCGGCCTTCGTATGCTTGTTCGATTCGAGGAACGACTTCAGGAGCTCGCGGATCTTCGGTATCGAAGATATGTCGTCGAGCATCTCGCTCACCCGCTCTATGAGCGATTTAACTTTGGAATATTCGACGGTGACGACGTCGGTGGTGGCCGACGCCTTTTCGCGGGCAAGCATCTTCTCGAGCGAGGCGATCTCGCCTTCGATGCGGCCGATCGAGCGCGTCGCTTCGTCGCGCGACTGGCGGGTCGATTTGAGCTTGGCTTCGAGCGACATGAGCTCGGACGATTTTGCGTCCTTGTGCTTCGATTCGTCGAGGACCTGTTTGGCGACGGCGAGCTCTTTTTCAAGGCGCTCGAGGTCGCGCTTCGGCGCGGCGCCTTCTTCGGCGAGAGCCTTTTCGGTGGCGGCGAGGTAGTCGGCCTCGCGGCGGAGGTATTCCTTGTAGAGGCTTTTCAGCTCCTCTCGGAGGGCGATGGTCTTCTCGACCCGTTCGACCTGCTTCTTGAGGAATTTGAGGTGCGGCGCGATCTCTTTGCGGAGAGACTCGACTTTCTCCATATTCTCGCGCGTCTTCTCGAGCTTGCGCTCGCTCTCCTCCCTTTTGTATTGGAATATCTTGAGGCCGAGAGCATCCTCGAGCATCTCGCGGCGCTCGCGGCTATTGGCGTTGAGGATGCGGTCAGCCTCGCCTTGGGAGATGATGTGGTGGCCCGATGCTCCGATATGCGCGCCCGAAAGGAGCTCGACGATGTCGCGGAGTCTCACCTGGCTGCCGTTAATGAAGTACTCCGAAAGCGAATCGCGGTGGATGACGCGCTCGAGCGAAACCTCATCGAAATCGATATTGAGAAGCCTTACGCCGTTCTTCGGCGCATTATCGAAGACGAGCTTGACCGACGCGCGGTTACCGCGGGCCGATTCAGAGCCTCCATTGAATATCAGGTCCTCGGTGCGCTTGCCGCGCATCGATTTGATCGATTGCTCGCCGAGGACGAAGCGGAAGGCCTCCGCCACATTCGACTTGCCCGAGCCGTTCGGCCCCACGATAGCGGTCACCCGGTCGTTGAATTCGAGGGCGCTCTTCTTGGCGAACGATTTGAAGCCGGAAAGCTCGAGGGATTTGAGATGCATGGGGATTAGCCATCTAAATATAGCATTTTCAGAGCTTCAAATCAGCATGAATAGACTTGACATAATACAAGTTGTATGTAATATAGGTACAAATAACGATCTGGCACACCAAACCCTCATTTTAATATTTAGATCCATCTGAAAGAAGAAGCCCC
>CAZQUF010000017.1:0-13711 GCA_964596505.1 uncultured Candidatus Saccharibacteria bacterium
CGTTCATCAAACTATGCTCGCATTAATCATCACCGGTACGAAAAATAAGCCGCGTCTGCCTCGCAAGCTGCGCCAGATCAAAAGCCGTCAGGATAACCGGCGCTTTCGCAGGCTCCCGCCCGATGAATGTCCTTCTCATGTACCCGTCGGCAAGCGCGGCAGCTACAAGGAAACCGTCATTCGCGCGACCATCGTCACGTAGCGGATCGTCGACAAACGACTAATTTCTAAGCCCCGCATCTCTGCGGGGCTTTTCTATGGAGGTACTTTCCATCGTTATTCGTATCTCAGAGCTTCGATCGGGCTCTTCTTCGACGCCTGACTCGCCGGATAACCGCCAAAGACAAGGCCGATGAACGTCGATACGGTGAAGCCGAGTACGGCGCCGGACCACGGAAAGACGAACTCCCAAGCTATGCCAAGGCCTTTCGACAAGCCGAGAGCGATGACATAGGCCATACCCGAGCCGAGGATGATACCGACGATGCCGCCGATAGCCGTGAGAAGGACCGCCTCGAGAAGGAATTGCGCGAGGATATCGCGGTTGGTCGCGCCGAGAGCTTTGCGAAGACCGATCTCGCGGGTGCGCTCCGTCACCGCGACGAGCATGATGTTCATGATGCCGACGCCTCCCACGAAGAGGGCGATCGAGGCGACGGCTACGAGGAACCAGGTGAGAGCCGTCGTGATCGTAGAGAGCCTAGCGGCGAGATCCTGCTGAGTCTGGATAGAGAAGTCGTCTTTGGCAGGGTCGGTGATGTTATGAGATTCCCGCAAAGTGAGCGTTATGTCGCTCGAAACGACGTTCACATCCTGGCCGTCGGCCGCTTCGACGATGAGACGATTGAAATATTTCGTGCCGAGGAGATAGTCCTGAGCCGAGGTGTACGGCATGACGACCATGTCGTCGAGATTGATGAACGAACCGGACGTCGCCTTGATGACGCCGATGACCTTGAAGTTGCGGCTCTTTATCTTTATCTTCTGGTTGATCGGATTGTCGGAGCCGAACAGATGCTCCGCGACTTTCGTACCGATGACGACGACATCGCTCTGCGAGGAAACATCGTCGGCCGTGAAAAAGTCTCCCGCCTGCGTATGGAGGTCGAGGATATCGGCGATGATCTCGGTCGCTCCGAGGACGGTCACTTGGTAGGTATTCGAACCGAAGGACGACGTCTCGGCCCCGATGACTTCGGGCATGATCTCTTTGATGCCGGGGGCGTTCGACCTATTCTTGAGAGCGGTCAGATCTTTCTCCTTGAGAGAGTCGGCGAAGAGCGAGGTCACATCCGCGGGTCCTGTCGGCGTCCTTCCCGGGAGGACGACGATCGTCTGCGTGCCGAGGCCTTGGACCTGGCCAAGGATCAGAGCCTGCGCCCCCGCGCCCAGGGACATGACGAGCATGATCGCGGTGATGCCGATGACGATGCCGAATATAGTAAGAAAAGACCGCGAACGATTCGTATCGAGGCCGGTCACCGACGTCTTAAAGGTATGCTTCCACGTCATGGCTCTATATATGGTTATTTTACATATTCATCCTGCGCGGTGAGACGGTGCTCGACCGGCACGTCGCTCTCTATGACCCCATCCATCAAACGGACGATGCGCTCCGAATGTTCGGCGGTCGACGTCTCATGAGTGATGAGCACGACCGTCTTGCCCTTTTCCTCGTTGAGCTTCTGGAGGATAGACATGACTCTCTTGCCCGATTTCGAATCGAGGTTTCCTGTCGGCTCGTCGGCGAAGATGATATCGGGACCGGTGACGAGCGCCCGGGCGATAGCCACGCGCTGCTTCTCGCCGCCCGAAAGCTCCGAAGGCTCGTGATGGAGGCGATGGCTCAGACCGACGTCTTCGACAGCCTTCTTCGCGCGCTCGTCCCACTCGATCTCCGGAACCTGCGAATAGACCAGCGGCAATTTCACGTTCTCGAGCACGGTTGTTCGCGGTAAGAGATTAAAGGCTTGAAAGACGAAGCCTATCTCGCGATTGCGGATCGAGGCGATCTCGTCGGAAGGCAGAGTCGATACCTCCCTGCCGTTGAACTTATACGACCCCTCTGTCGGCACATCGAGAAGCCCAAGAAGGTGGAGAAGCGTCGATTTCCCGGAGCCCGACGGGCCCATGATAGCCAGGAACTCGCCCTTGCGCACCGAAAAAGTCACGCCTGCGAGCGCTATCGTCGGCTCTTCGCTGTCGAAGTAGGCTTTTTTGAGATTTTGGATCTCGATGATATTCACGGGGGTCTGGTGCGGCGCTTATTTGACGCCTACTTTACATATGTCACGACGCTCTGGCCCGGCTTGATACCGGAGACGATCTCTATCGTCCCGTCCGAGCCTTTAAGGCCTGTCATAACGGTCGTCGTAGAGAAGGAAGTTGCTTTCGCATCGGCTATGCGGACGGTTTTGACGCCGTTATCGTCGATGACCGCGCGATATGGAATAGCGATCACGTTATCGCGTTCATGGGTGAGGATATCGAGGTTTGCGGTCATTCCGGAGCGGACGCGATCGTCTTTCTGGGAGAAATACAGGGTTACTTTATACGTCGGCACGCCCTCGATGACGGTCTCGGCGGGATCAATGGAGACTACCTTTGCGCCGAAATATGTATTCGAACCGTAGGCGTCGAGGGTCGTCGACGAATAGTCGCCGACGGCGACTTTCGCGATATCTGCTTCGGGCACGAACGCCTCGATCTTATAATCGCCTATGCTCTGGACGCTGAACTGGACTTGGCCTGCCGGTACGAACTCGCCTTCGTTCGGCACGACTTTCGTGACGAGGCCGTCGATCGGCGCGAGTATAGTGTCTTTGGCGAGCTCGGCGGCGGTCTGATCGACTTTGGCCTGCTGCGATCCGATAGAGTCCGAAGAATTACCGGCGACGCGAAGCGTGTATGCCGAAGTCGCCTGATCGAGGCTCGCAGACGCGTTGGTGAGCGCCGACTCCGCGGCCGTCAGAGAGTCTGCGGCCTGATTTACGGTCGCAAGGGCGGAATTCGCTGCCACGGTATAGCCGTTGATCACGGTCTGGGAAAGACCGGAATTCGCGGTCGTGAGCGTGCCGACTGCCTCGGAGAGATCGCTCATAAATCCCTTCACGATGATCAAACGGCTCCGGGCCTGGACCATGAGGGAGGCTGCATTCGTCGTATCGCCCGAAGTAGTGATCTTTGCGAGGTCGTCCGCCCAATCGGAGAGAGCGCCCGAGACGGCGACGCGCTCGTCCTGGACGCTTCTCTTCGTCTCCTCGGATTCGAGAGGCAGCTTGATAGTCGGATTGACGCTCGACGGATTGGTGAAGAGAGAATCGGTATAGTTCACGAGAGCGCTTTGGGCCTTGGCATAGGCGTCGTGCATGGCGTTGACCGCATCCTTCTCGGCATTCGCCTCGGCGGCGCGCGCAGCGTCGACTTTAGATTGTTCGACGCCCTGCTCCTCGGGACGAAGGCCTCGGGACATATCCGCGAGCGTTGCCAAGGCGGATTGATAGCTCGCCGCATCTCCCGCGCTATCGAGAGACGCGATTCGATCGCCTGTTTTTACGCTATCTCCCGTCTTGACGTAGATGTGCGTCACGACGCCGCCCTTTTCGAAGGATAGGTCTGCCTTGTCGACGGGCGAAACGGTGCCCGTGACTGAAACGGTCTCTATGACATTGCCGATAGCCGCCGTGGCCACTTCGAATTTAGGTTTGCTCCCGCTGCCGTGAAGGAAAAGGAATGCGAGGATAAGGATGACCGCAACGATAATGAGCTTATATTTATGCCTTTTAAGAAAGGCTCCTATTTTATTCTGTGGTTTCATATGTGCAGGGAGCGTATCCGTCGAAAAGACGGAAGGTAGGGATAAGCGGCCCAGAGCAGCGGAAGGGTCGGATTAGAGGCTGATGTCCTTCGCGGAATCGAACATGCCGTTCTCTACGACGAGGATCTTGCTATGCGTCGCGCCCGAGGCGTCTTTGAACGAGACCGTGACGACAAGGCCGCCAGAGATCTGGTCCGCGCGGAGTCCGGTGACCTGGACGCCCGTGCCGATGAGATCGTACGACTGATCGGCGAGCGTACCGTTCGCATCGGTGAAGAGCACCGCATACTGCGACGTGGATCCCGCCGAAGCTACGCCGAGAGTCGCGAAGACATAGTTCGAACCGCCGAACGAAGCCGCTACGGCGACGTCGCCGAGCGCGATAGAGCCTGTGACGCCGTCAGTCGTGAACTGCGCCTTGCCGTTCACGAGAGCGACGCGGCTGCCTGACTCTGCAGCGGATACAGATACGCCTTGGAGCCTGCCGAGGAGAGTCGAGTCGACCGTATCCTTGGTAACGCCCGCAGGGAGGGTCGCCGCAGGGGTCGTCGAGGTCTGTCCGGCCGGAGCCGTTGCCGGATTATTGGCTACCGTCGAGCTTTTACCGCCCCAAACCATATAGCCGATGATGATAAGGATGACAATGACTACGATCGTGATGATTCCTTTTTTGTTCATATATTTTCTTTGAAAACCCATTGTATCATATCGCGGTCAGTGAGTCTCCGTGATGAAATCCTCGCTTCCCGTGGACGTGGCCACGGTAAAGGACAGTCTGCCGATGAGCTGGCCCCGCGGAGTCTCGACATTCACCCGCCAGAGACCCGAATATACCCCTGTCTTTTGGGAGAACGTCCTAAAACCAGCCTCACGGCCGCCTGTGATAGAGAGATCGACGTCGCTCACCGTCACCCATTTTTTGTCGCCCGCGTCATAGCGCTGCCATTCATGGACGATGTCCGTATCCAGGTTCGCCGGGGCAAAGACCGCAGACAAGGCATAGAGGCTCGCCCCTGGATCTGCATGGAGGACCGGATCAGGTGCGAAGACGCTGAACCATGTCTGTTTCTCCCCCACCGTCACATACGTGCCGTCAGCAAGCTTCTCGACCGACCGATAGATGCCGGCCTGTTTGAGCGCGAGGGGGATCGGCGGAATAAGATTTGTGAAATAAAGGGAGTTGATGATGGCAAAGAGGCCGCCGACGGCGAGGATGATGACGGGCGCGCTCCTCATCGTCCTTTCCGGCGCAGCCCATGAGAGGATGTAGACGAACAAGGCTGTGATTATCAGACTCGCGATCCCCGCGAGCAAAAATATCGAATCCCCCATCCTTCCAAGGATCACCGGCAGGAAGAATATAAGGTACGAGAAGAGGGCCGTGAAAAATACTCCTATCTGGAAACTGAGACGGATGTAGTTTTTGCGCAGAAGCTCATTCCCCGCGATATATACGACGAGCATGAGGAGAAATGGCCAACTTGCGATCAGGGACCCCGACCTCGAATAGAAAAGGAACGAGGCGCTGAAAAGACCGCCGAGGCAGAATTGCATCATGAAGACCGATATCGCATGGATAGTCTCCGACCGCTCTTTCTGGTCCCTCGTACGGCGTGTCTCATGGATATTGAGGAGCATGATCGACGACGCCGAAATAAAAAGGTACGAGATGAGCAGAAAGTTGCTGTAGAAGACGTCTATGCGCCGCAGCGTGAGATTATCGAACGTAAAACCGATCGCGAGCGTTATCGGCGAGACGTAGCGTTCGTATTTTCTGAAGAGGGATCTGAATCGTTCGAGCATCGATGAGAACATTCTAGCAGACAATCAGAGATAGCTAGGAAGAACGAGGCGACAAGAGCTCCTAAGATATCGAAGGTCAGGTCGCCCATCGTGTCGCTATTCGACACTTGGGCCATCTGGTTCGGCGACACGAGATTCATATGGAATATATCCATGCGCACATGGTCAAAGGCAAATTCAAGGCATTCCCAGCACACGCCGATAAGGGCGACAAGAGCCAGGATCATGAGAATATTCTTCCAGAGCTTGCCCTGGAAAAGGCTTGCCTTTGGATGTCGTCGCATAAGCCATACGACACACACAGCGAGCGTGATGCCTCCGACAAAATGAACGAGAGCATCATAGCCAAAGAAGCCGACGTTGCAGCCGAGATACGGGAGACAGGTCGCGTCCCTCATCCAGCCGAACGTCTTGCTCCCGAGCGACATGAGGATAAAGACGGCAAAGAGAACGCTGAAAGCGATTTGAAGGCGATCGTCGCGATGATCGATAACAGCTTTCTCTTTCGTGTCCATGCGAAAGAGTATACCAAGCACTCAGACGACTGCGCTATTGTTATGCCGAACAGCTACTGCCTTGCGACGAACCTGACCCAGTCGTCTCGGCCATGACCCGCGCAAGCCCCGACGCGCTCGAATATCCTGCGGAAAGCGCCTGTTGAGGGTCTACTGTCTTCCACTCAATCCCCTTGGTCTGCATGTATCCTGCGATCGCCTCATACGCGTCAGGGAACCAAAAGGAGTTTACTGCAAGCGCCGTTCTCCACATGACGCTCTCGCTTGCGCCTTGGGATGCCATAAGCTCAAGGAGCCCGAGCATCGCCATGCCGTGATTGCAGTCTGGAAAGTGCGTCGAGTTATTGCAGCACGGACGGTATATACCGCGCGAGACTTTATCGACGAGCGCCTGTTCCTCGGGCGTCAGATCAATGAACATATGCATGCTGTAATGGTCCATCGGATCGCCCTGCGCCAAAGTCCAGCCTCCGGTCGAAGCGAAGTTTCCGGCTCCCCCATACCGCCGATCGGCCATCTCTCCCGAATCGAGGATCGCATTCTTGTTCCCGAGCCCCAGCGCCCAGAAGAGATTCAGGATAAGTCCCGCATTGTCTTTCGTCATCGTAAGATCCTTCTCGTCCGCGCCGTAGAGCGTCTTGAACCGCGCGCCATCGATCGTTCCGGATGCGACGAGACGCGCGCCGAGATCGCCCCAGATGATAGGCAATGTCTCGCTCTCAGAAAGCACGACTGGCGACTTCTGCGCGACGTCAGTTGCGATCGCCTGTTGCTGCAATGGGCCCGACTGACCCTTGTATATCGTAGCGGCCGAGAGAAGCGCTCCCGCGAGGATGCTGGCTGCGGGAAGCATTCGATAGGCCTTGTCCGATTGTTTCGATTCTGATTCCATAGCTCGTCGTTAGATGAATAAGATGAGCACGCCGAGAGCAACCATCGCCGCACCGGTCCAGAATTTAAGGCCTTTGAGATTCGCTTTTCGCCACTCCTGCGCCTTATCGACGATCGTCTTGTCGGCGGCTATCCATAGAACGGCCGCCAGAGGAACGATAAGGACGAGATTATAGAGGACAAGATAGCCGAAGCCCGCGAAATAGGTCATCTGATCCTTCAAAAGGCCGATGACCATGAGATATGCCCCTCCCATGCATGGGAACTGGCAGATGCCGACGAGCGCGCCGAGGATGAGCGCCGCAGGTATAGATGCTTTCTCCATAAGCCTTCCCATCGCCGTATGGGATAGAGACGGAACTTTGAGCCTGAGGGGAAAACTCGGAAAAAGCTCATTGATGATATTCAGGGCTCCGAAGACGATCAGTATCGTCGCGCCGAGCTTGCCCATAAAGTGCGGCGTATCGAAGAAATGCATGACCTGCAATATACCGAGGCC
Source organism: uncultured Candidatus Saccharibacteria bacterium (assembly GCA_964596505.1). Taxonomy (GTDB): domain Bacteria; phylum Patescibacteriota; class Minisyncoccia; order Phycocordibacterales; family UBA6065; genus UBA6065. Next base: position 7,526 of record CAZQUF010000017.1, read on the forward strand.
GATGAGCAAGTATGCGCCGAAGATACCGACGATATATGCTCCGCCGATCCGAAGTATCTGCTTTCTCGTCATCTGGAGGCTAAAGAGCAAGGCGATAGTCACGAGAAGGATAGAGAACGAGCACGGATGCACGCTGTCGAGAACGGACGAGACGAGAACGAGAGGCAGGAGCCATGTCCCTTGGTGAGAGACGCTCCATACGAATGTCGCGACGCCGGGACTATGCTTGAGAACGACGACGCCGATGAGAGCGAGCGCGATCATGCCGAGGATACTGTAGAGCCTTTTCATGGTTATGGCGTTACGACCGCTTTAATCTCGAGCTTGAGCGCGGCACCCTGCGCGTCGGTGAGGGTGACGATACGGTCGATGATGCCGACGCCCGCAGGACCGTGCGCATTCGGGTCGAAGACGACCTTGATGTTCCTCGACTCGCCCGCCTTGATCACTTCATTCGCAGGCGGAACATAGCCCATACCGACCATGCCGAAGGGACCTTTTTCGCCCGCATCGGTCTCTATGTATGCAGTGGTGCACATGCAGGACGTTACGACGGTCTTGACCTCGACGTCCGCGTTCGTCGGATTCGCTACGGTAAAGATATGGTTTTTAATGCCGTCAGCCATGCGGATAGTACCGAAGTCATAGAGCGTCTCGGCGGCTACGAGAGCGACGGGAGCCGTAGACGTCGCTGCCGATACTTTCGATGGAGCGCTTCCCGAGGGACGAGCCCAGAGCATGAGACCGACGAGCGCGACGATCGCCGCGGACCAATAGATTGTTTGTTTCATAGATGTAGATTTGTATCAATGAGAAGAGATTAATGTACGCAGACAAAAAGCCCTCGAAAGAGAGCTTTGTGGCGCAGCGAGCCTCGCGAGAGGCAGCGCGCCGCTTTAGAGAGACGGACTATGTTCGAAAAGAGAGATCCAGCGCATCTGCGCGCGCGTCTGGCCTTCCGATCGGAGGGCAGGTTCCGAGAAATAATGTGCTCGCGACAGAGGCGGGTCCTCAAGGGCAAAACCGCGAGAGAGAACGAAAAGAAAAGCTATGACGGAGATAGCTACGAGAATGAGGATCATCTGTGCCCCGACCGCAGGCGCGCTCGAGAGCGTACCGAAGAGCGCAGCATGATGGAAAGCCGCGTCCATGAGACTCAAAGGGCATGGCGCGCCCGTCGCCGTGGCTGCGACGCAGTCGCTATGCCCCATCATAGAGGCATCCATGAGGATAAGGCCGAATACGGCCATTCCTGCGATAGCCGCAAGGGCGACCGAGAGAGCGAGAAAAAATGCCATTCGCTTCATGAAGCCATTATACATTTTTCGCTGCGACGCGCATGTTTTTTGCGATCTTCCGTTCTTTTCTACACTTCGGGCAAGAACCCATTGCGGCTCCAATTCCAGAGCACCGGATGCATCTCGACAGAGGTGATGCCTGATCCGTCGAGAAGTTTTTTCCATGCGAGGGCGATCTCCTCGGGCCCGGCGTCCGGACCGGTGATAGCTAAATGGGCCGAGCACTGAGCGACATGGGTATCGGGGATGATCGATATCTCATGTTTATCCGCGAGCTCGATATCGGTGTAATGATCAAGGATATAAAGCCAATAATTCGACATCTTCGGGCCGTTCAGGTACGGGAACGCGGATTTATTCTCCCGCAGATAGCTCACGATAGCCGCAACAGAAGAACCGTGCCGACGGATCAACTCGCGCGGATCGTCGCCGAAAAGGTCGTGAAAGCTCTTGCAGAGCTTCGTCCATATATCCGTGTGCTTATTCTTTTGGAGGGATAGCTTATGCTTGGCGAGGTCCTTTTGGACTTTGGCGTAGGGCGTCGCCACGACTTTCTCCGGAAAGAAGAGATAGTTCGTCTCTGGGTCGTTCCAGGTGGCGAACGCTGCTTTCCACATGGCCGGCGAGCTTCGCTGAAAATTGAGGCTCGGCGGAAGCGTGAAATAGAGATAGTTCTCGCGGCTGCCTTTCGGATTGTTTGGGTGCACCTCGTGATTGGCTATCGTAGGTATCTTGCCTTCGTGAAATACTTTGCGCAGCTTTTTGACGCGGGAGAGAGTGTCTTTCATGGAAAAAGTATACCAGAACCGAGCCTAACGAAGCTTCGGCAATAGAAGCCTGTACCGTGCGATCTTCTCTGCCCTGCTCATAGCGGCGTAGCGCGGCGACGGCGACGGAAGCGTGACAAGCTCTATATCAGGATGACTTTCTAAGAATGCCTTGAACTCTTTCTTAAAAAGCTTTTCGACGAACCTGCTCGAAAAAAATACAGAGCGTATAGCATTCTTTTTAAATATATCGAGAATCGTATCAGTGTTGAATACTACGTTCGTGAGATTTACATCCAGATTGCTGCCATGCTTTCTCTCGCACGAGAGGATGATATCCGTGATGGCCATCCCAAGCTTTTCGAAAAGAGTTTGTTTCTGGGCCTTTGTCTTAAGGTCGACGGCCAATGCAGCCTCCATGATCGGCCAGAATTGATTCCTTTTGGTTCCATAGAACCAATCGTAGCCGTTAAGGATGTCTTCTTCGCTCCTTTTGCCGGTAAAACTCCCGAGAAGCAGAAAACGCGCGTTGCGCGGGACAAAGCTCCCGAAGGGATGGGTCTCTACTGCTCGTGAGGCCTGCTTCATAGCCAGAGTATAGCAGCCTCTATACATCGAACAAAAACAGGAGACGCCGCCCCTTCGAGAGAAAAGCCCCTCTTGGGGGCTTTGATCCGATAAAACTCAAACGCAATAGGCTCTTTCCACGCTCTTCCAGAGCGCTTCTTCGGCCGGCGCCGACAGAGCATGGAGGACTTTGTCGCTCTTGTGCGACGGACGTGCCCACGGCATGCCCGTCACCATAAGAGAGAGCGTCGGACCGTCGAGGGGCCGGACGCTGTGCCAGCCGTCGGGGTCCACCATCTCGTACGAAGAGCCCTGAGCCATGACGACTGTAGCTGCGACGGGCGGCTCCGACATGCCTTGCCCATAGCCGACTGCCATTTCGTACCTACCCTCTAGGATACGCATAGCGGACGGCCAGGGATGGGGGTGAAAGAGAGCCTGGGCCTTTTCGCACGGATAGATCCGATGCAGATAGAGGCGATAGTCTCCGACCTGCCTCCAGAGCCTTTCCACAAAAGGCGGATGGTAGTCGACGAAGACGCTTTTCCAGGCGGACTTTTCCGCGAGGAGGGCCGGGAGCCGTGATTCCATATCGAGAAGAACTTCGAGCATATATTTCCTTGGTTGATTTCTTGTGCGCTGTTTCCTGATCTAGCCTATCTCTCGTGGATTTTATGCTCAACCTATCGTACAATTCCGACAACATGGAAGAAACGCTCAAAAGCCTTGGCCTTGGCGAATATGAAGCCCGGATCTACGCCATCCTGAGCGAGCATTCGCCGGCGAGCGCCTCATACATCGCCAAAAAAGCGGGGCTCTCGAGGAGCAGCGTCTACACCGCTCTTTCGAGCCTCTCGGCAAAGAGCCTCGTCGGCACGTCGTACAAGAACGAAGTGAAGCAGTTCGTAGCCGAAGGCTTCGACGCTCTCGGGCAGATGCTCCAGACGGAGAAGCGCGAGCTCGACCGAAAGCAAAGGGACCTCGCGTCTATGGAACGGATCTTCAAGAGCGACGCTGCCTCCCTCTTCGGCGTACCGCGCATCGTATTCTTCGAAGGAAAGGAGAGCCTGAAGAAGATATATAAATCGATGCTCTGGAACGCGCCCAAGGGATCGACGATGTATATCCTGCGAAACGAATTCGTCTGGGATGAGGACTGGCGATTCATTTTCGACCAAGAATGGCACAGCGCGGTAAAGAAGATCCGCGTCGAAAAAAACATCCGCACCAAGCTCATCATAAATGGATCGGCCCTCTAACGAAAAAAGGAAGCTTTTTACAAGTCACGGAAGGGTCTCGAATTTAGATACCTTGGACCAAAAGAAGCGATATCGGACTTCGCTCTCTACGCGACCGAGGACGAGGTGAGCATCCTTTCGTTCGAAAAGAACGACCTCGTCGGCATACGCATAAGCAATCGAAATATAGCGAAGAATTTCGCCGCCCTTTTCAGAGGGCTGTGGTCAAGGACGCGCTGATTCAGCGCGTCCATTCATCTAGCTGCCCCTGAATCGTCCACCACCTCCTCTTATCCATCTCTTCCATCAGCTGTTCGATGCTCCACGCTGGCCCATCAAGGCTTCCGCCCCTCACATGCGTACCGTCGAAGACGACAGGAAACATCGCTCCTTCTTCTATGCCGAGTTCGGGCATATCGCGCGTCGCGCATATGAGAGTCCCGTTCCTCACTCCCGCGATAAGGGTCGGCATCGGCTTTATTTTCGGATCCGACAGAAAAGCTGTGGCTCTCTCTACCATCTCGTCGTCTGAAGGCGCAACATCTGCGCCTCTGCCTTCGTTATTTCTCATAGAAAAAGTATATCAGTTCGAACGGGCAATCACATCATCTGCGAAACCTTGAACGCGGCCCAGATACCGGCGATGCTGCCGAGCGCGCTCGTAAAGAGAGACCAGATAGAAAACGCATCCGCGCCGAAGAGAACGGGTATATAGCCGCCGATCGTCCCGCCGATAAAGACGCCGATATATACGAGCGCTTTCCTATTCATGCCGACAAGTATAGCAGGCCCACGCCGCGGATTATGATATCCTCATGGATATGGATCATGCGAGCCTCGGATTGGCTATAGTCTCTATCGTCGCGCTCGGCTATGCGAGCAATTGGCTCAATTGGCGATTCTTAAATTATCGGATCACCCACCTTCTGTATTATGTCGGGGCGTTCGTCCATGAAAGCTCACACGCCGCCCTCTGCGTCCTCACCGGGACGAAGATATACGAATTCAAAGTCTTCTCTTCCCAACCGCACGTAACCCATGCGGCGCGAAGGCCGCCGTTTATCCGCGAATTCCTCATCTCATCGGCGCCTATATTCGGCGGCCTCCTATTCCTCTTCCTTGTAAATCAGTATGTCCTCGGCGGCTCGTTCACGGTGCCGACATTCGACGGCCAGTGGCAAGATCTGCTCATGGCGCCGATACATCTCATACGAGAGATACGCCTCTACGCCTGGCAAAGCTGGGTCATGATCGCTCTTTTCATAAACATCGGCGCCATGCTCGGACCGTCGATCCAAGACATCAAGAACTCCTGGCCCGTTCTTGTCCTTCTTTTCTTCGTGTCGTCGCCCGTTCTTGTGAATCTATGCTTTCTCGCCCTTTGCCTTATTGCCGTCAACATCATCTTTCAGATCGCGCTCATCATCGCGGTGAATGTCGGCAAAATCGGTGCTCTCCTCATTCGGAGGTTCGTGTAGCTTATTTCGTCTTCGAATCGCCCTTTATCGTCGCAATGGCTTCCTGGACCGTCGTCATGAACTGCGCCGGGAATATGATGGTCGAATTCTTCTCGGTCGCGATCTCGGCCATGGTCTGAAGCGTGCGGAGCTGGAGAGCGACGGGATGCGCGGAGATGAGGTCGGCGGCCTGACCGAGCTTCTCTGCGGCTTGGAACTCGCCTTCGGCAGCGACGATCTTGGCACGGCGCTCGCGCTCGGCCTCGGCTTCCTTGGCCATAGCGCGCTGCATGTTGTCCGGAAGGGTGATGTCCTTGATCTCGACGGCCGTTACCTGCGCGCCCCACGACTCGGTATGGGTATCGATGACATCCTTGATCTGGATATTGATATCGCCCGTCTGGGAGAGGAGCTGGTCGAGAGAGAACTTGCCGACGACGTTTCGAACGGTCGTCTGGCTGATCTGATTCACCGCATCGTAGACGTTCTCGATAGCCACGACCGACTTCTGCGGATCGAGGATGTGGTAATAGGCGACGGCGGCGATGTCGATAGATACGTTATCCTTCGTGATGATCTTCTGCGAAGGGATATTCATGGTGATGGTGCGGAGCGTGACTTTCGTCATACGCTCGAATAGAGGAATGAGAAAGATAAGGCCCGGGCCGCGAACGGAGGAGAACTTACCGAGGAAGAACACGACGCCGCGGTCGTATTCTTTGATGACGCGGAGCGAGATGAGGGCGAGGACGACGAGAACGATGATGATGTATGACATGGCGGTACTATATCACTAGGGCGGGAAAATAAACTACCTCGCAGCAAGCTGTCCCCTCGCTTCGCTCGGCGAGGTATTCAG
>CAZQUF010000018.1:0-13454 GCA_964596505.1 uncultured Candidatus Saccharibacteria bacterium
AGGCGCATGTTCTTGAAATACCACTCCGAACAAGCTAATCAAAAAATTCCAGATATGGAACCTTTCAAGGATCCAAAATCTATAAATTTCTTTGGTTTTCAAGCAAAAAGGTGGTCAGTTGTCTCTTACTGTGTCCTCCAGTTCATTCTTTACGGGACGCTTTATTCCTTTCAGGTTCATTCTGTCTTATTGACCAGCGTATTTAGAAATAGCTTTTTAGTTCTTTGTTACGCGGTTATTTCTTTTGAATTGGTAGAGTCGGTTATACCGCTATTTTTAAAGTGGATTATAACTAAAATGACCCCAAGAATTTTTGAACAGATAAGTTTCAAGAGATTAAAAGTTAGCACTCCAAAATAAGTCTTGATTTACTGCACTAGCGATAGGTTTTTATCCTTATAAATAATCCTCGATCTTAAATGTCCCATCAGTTCTCGCTTTTCGGTCGTTGACCCATGTTTCAGAACGTACTTCGCATAATTCTTGATATCAGCCTCTGAATTTTCCTTTATCTTTTCTTTATTTCCAAGAACGGAACTCTGAAAAATGTTGAATCGTTTCATCTCTTCCTCTAGCTTCTGCCTCATGCCGAGCTCGTTAATGTTGAGCTGATCCACTATTTTGAGGAGTTCTTTAATAAGCTCTTCTTCAGTGATGTATTTGTTCTTGCAGAATCGGTCACGAGATCTTGAGCAGGAATAATAAATATGACGGTTCACACCTCCGTCCTTGAGCTGTCGCCATTTCTCTTCGGCAGATATGCCAGATCCGCAATATCCGCATGTGAATAGTTTCGTGAAGGCAAATTCACGGGTCTCACGTACGATTTTATCTCGTTTCAATTGAGCCCGAGCCTTTTCGAATAATTCTTTGGTGATTATTGGTTCATGTTTCCCCTGATACCAGTTTCCACTTTTTAAAGGCCTCTCGAATACGCCGTAGTAGAACGGATTATCTATGATTGACGGTTAAAATGAGGTTAGGATTCTTTGAAGACGCATTAATGGTGCGAATCCTTAAAAATGACAGTAGATCAATAAGGTGGTATTTGAGTCATATGCATCCTGACTACATTCGAAGACGCACAAGCAAGCCTCCTCAAAGGAAAATTGATCCATGGAAGAGGTGGAGTAGTCTGCCTCCAGAGACCACCAATGACGAAGATGAGGACGAGGGGTAGTGTGTAATTTTAGACGCTTTTAGCCTACATTTTGTGTAAAACGGGTAATTTGGATAGCGTCCCACGTACCTCAGAAATCCGACTCAAAAAATGCTAAACTGCCCTTATGGGGCAATGAACTAGGGGTACCATACCCGAGTAGCCCGCCAGTTATCAACCGTGAGGTTGAACTCGTTATCGGCATGACCCGCGTGTCTACTTTAAGTTAATTTGAGTTACAATTAAGAAATGAAAAAAGTCCTACCGCTGATTCTATTGTTCTTTGGCGAAAGCCTCGCCATTTATTCCGAGGTTGTTGCGGCCAAAAATATTCACACTTTCGGTTCAACGTTCTTGAAAACGTCTCTCTTAATGACCCTTGCAGGGCTTGGCCTTATCGCAGGCTATATGCTGGGTGTTAAATATTTGCAGAATATTTGGGTGATCGGAGCCGTTTCTGTCGTCTCTATAATTATCATGGAACCCATTATTACCTATTCGATTTTCCATGAACTTCCTTCAAAGGGAGCGTTGATCGGTTTGGTGTTAGGAGTACTCGGACTTGCATCAGCTTTGTTTATTAAATAGCGACTCACAAACTTCAAAGTTAACGCTCGCAAATTTCCTTTCTAATCCTCGGTTTGGACGCCCTCAATCTCTTTCACGTCCGCATCGAGCTTCCGAAGAGTCTTGACCACATCGCGCAAAAGCCCAAGCGTTTCCTCCGCGGGTTGCTTTTCAGCGCGATTACCTTTCGCGCGTTTGTCGTCCTTCTTATCTTGATCGTTCTGAGGTTCATTCATATGAGATGATTATCGCGCTTCGCGCTTCTGCCGCCACGTATCGAGAGTCGTATAGACGGACGTGGCGAGCTTGAGAGCTCCGATTACCGCCGCGGAATACAGGCCGAGATACCCTATCCCCTCGAGATCGTACGAAGGAGCGACGACAGCACTAAGAGCGAGACCGCCCGCGCCATAGCCTGCGGCCGAACTCAAGATGATGTTCACCGTGCGCTTGAGCGCGACGGCATCTTCGTCGATTCGCGCATAGGCGCGCTCGAGCATCTTTGACGAGGGATCGGACGGGCGCAATCGGTTTACAGCCTCGAGCACTTTATGCGCGAGACCTTCGATCTCCTCTACCACTTCGCGTATCTCCTCGTCGGCGCTGTCGACGCCTTCGATGACCTTGTTCTCTTCATTCTGAGTAAGCCGTTCCATGGCTCAAAGTGTAACAGATTATCCATACGTCACCACCTCCCGCTCGCTCCGCCGCCTCCCGATCGTCCTCCGCCGAAGCCGCTGAATCCTCCCCCACTGGAGCCGTTGCCGCGGCCGCCCCTGCCGCCGCCAAAGAGGCCGCTGATGAAAAAGTAGAAAAGAATCCGCCTGCCCCAGCGCGTCGAGGCGAGGATGATGAATAGGACGATACAGACTATAGGCACGAAGATCGGCACGCTCTGGGGCGCATTTTGATCATTGCCTTGCATATCGGCCCGGCTATTCTGGGTCACGAATCTCTGGGTCTCCGGATCGCCCTCTATGAGCCCCATGATCTTGTCCGTGCCCTTATCGATGCCGCCGTAGTAATCCCCGGTCTTGAACGCAGGGATCATGATCGAATTGACGATGACGGAGGAAGCCGCGTCGGTCACGGTCGGTTCGAGGCCATAGCCGACCTCTATCCTCGCCTCGCGGTCGTTCGGCGCCACGAGAAGCAAGAGGCCGTTATCCGAGAGCTTCTGCCCGATGCCCCATTCTTGAAAGAGCTTGACCGCATAATCCTCGATCGTATCGCCGCCAAGGGACGTCACGGTGACGACCGCCACCTGCACGCCCGCCGGCCTCTCGAAATTTCCAAGCTTGTTCTCGAGCGCGGCTCGCTGGCCCGCCGACAAGACGCCCGCAAAATCATTCACTAATCCCGTCGGCTTCCCCGGGCTCGTATACGCCAAAACCGTCCCGGCCATTGCCAAGCCGAGCGCGATAGTTACGGAAAATATCTTGAAACGGGACATTTGTATGAGGGAAAACCTCCTGTGGCACATGCCTCGGAGGAGACTTTCGGAGCCCGACGGGGCGAGAAGGAGCGCGCCGGGCCCACCCCGGCGACGCGTTCTCCTCCGAGGCATGTGCCACAGGAGGTTTACCTTCCTAGAACTGAACCGTCGGAGCCGCTTCCGCCCCCGCCGCCGCTTGGAAATACGTCCTCACCCCAAAGCCCGCAGCATGCGCCACAATCGAGCTCGGGAACGTCGCGACATCGAGGTTGTAATCCCGGACCATGTCGTTATACCTCCCCCTCTCCACCGATATGCGGTTTTCGGTGCCTTCGATCTGCGATTGGAGAGCGAGGACGTTGTCGGCCGACTTGAGCTGCGGGTAGTTCTCCATAACGACCAAGAGACGCGCGTAGGAGGATTCGACCTCGCTCGCGGCTTCGGCCTTGTCGTTCGTCGTGACCGCGCCTGCATAATGCGTCCGCGCCTGGTCGATAGCGTCGAAGACCGAAGTCTCTTGCTTCATAACGCCTTTGACCGCGTTCACGAGGTTCGGTATGAGGTCGAGGCGACGCTGGTACTGGGTCTCTACCTGGGCCCACTGAGCGTCGGCGGCCGTTGATGCCGAAACCAGGCCGTTATACGCCGACCAGAAATAGCCGCCGAGGACCAGGACGACTATGGCTATAGAGATAATGACGATTGTTGATCTTTTCATGGGACTAGTATATCAAATCGAGCGGAAAACGAAGAGGGACAAAAGACCGAAGACTATAGCCAGATAGAGGATGTACGTGGCGACGGTCAAAAGGACCGGTACGGACAAAACTATATATGAGAGCAGGACGATGATGCCGAGGCATTGGAGGATCATTTTTGTCTTGCCCATGGTCTTGGCCGGGACGATGCGGCCCTTGTAGCGGAAATAAGCCGACGAAATGAGAAGTATCTCGATGAAGACGATGCCGAGGGCGAGCCACGTGCCGATGTATTTCGATACGATGATGACAGAGACCGTGCCGATGAGGAGCTTGTCGGTGATCGGGTCGTAGAGCGTGCCCCAGGTGGTTATCTTGCGCCTCGTTCGGGCCAGAGCGCCATCGAGGGCGTCTGAGAAGGCCGAAAAGAGAAAGAGGATAGTGCCCGCGATATAGAAATCGAGCCCGAGGAGGATCGCGATGAAAGGTATGGTCAAAAGCCTGAACTTGGTGATCTGATTCGGCGTGACGGAGATCGGCATCAGCCGGAGAAACGTGCGGGCCATGAGCCTATCGATGGGCGTCTCGCGCGTAAGATACGTGACTTTGGCCTCGGGAACATCGAGAAACCGGTCGAGTAAGGTGAATACGCCCTTCTGCTGTTCCTTGTGATGTTGTTCGTGCATAATGCCGCGGAATCGACATTTTAGCAGATAAAAAAGCCCCGCGCATCATGCGCGAGGCGAGACCGTGCGGTCCTTTTCTTTCTTCTTCTCTTCCCCGAGCAGGGGGACGAGGCGGTCGGTGTACAGCTCTGTCAGCTTGTCGCTGCACCAAGCAAGGAGAGCGAAAGCACCGACGATGCCGACGATTTCGATCCAGAGGGCGTATCTCCTAAAGAACAAGAAGAGCAGCGCCGAGGTCGCCGCAAGCAAGACGGCGATGAGGAAGAACCACTGGCCCGTGAGCTTCAACGGTTTGGTCGGGTCGACGTGGGTCCGATCGACTACGCGAGAGACATGGATGACCTGGCGCAGAAAGGAGACTACGTAGAAGACGGCGAAAGCCACGAAGAACGTGCCGATGAGGATCTCGGGGATATAGGGAATATAGCGAGCCATAGAAGGATTCTGTTTGAAGTTTCAAACGAGCTTTTAAAATACATTACCTAATCTTGTCATAGACGTCAAGAGACATAAAAAAGCCGGAATCAACGAAGATTCCGGCTGACATGGAGGGAGAAAAGATCGGGAGAGAGCTCGAGAGCGAGAATATCGGAGTCGAAGAAAGGCGGAAAGCCTCGCGACCAGAGCAGGCCATAGTCGTCGTAGGCCCAAACAAAGACGCCGTTCTGGAGATCCCGACAAAATACCTCGCCCTCTTTGCCGAAATGGCGCTCCTTCGAGACCGGGGCAAAGCCGAAGCCTCGAAGCGCGCGAACATATCTGTCGTGGTGAGTCATCGTGAGCTTTTTCTCGACACTACTCCAATGACGCCCTAAAAGCAAAAAATCTTGCAATATCCAGCGACCATGGTATCCTTGTTCCCATGAGTATTTCTAGCCTTCTGCCCTATGCGCAGATAGCCATCGCGGTCCTCCTCGTTCTCGCCGTCCTTCTCCAGCAGTCGGGCGCGCAGAACGGCGGAGCGCTCGGCGGCGGCGACAATATGAGCTCGGTATTCCATACCAGACGCGGCCTTGAGAAGACCCTCTTCTACGCTACGATCGTCCTTGGCGTGCTTTTCGTCGCGACCTCATTCATATCGCTCCTCCGCTAGAGACTCTCCTACACACGTCCACACGATGGAACAGAAACCACTTTCTCGCGCCGTTATCGATTCGCTTTCTCGCGAACGCACCGCCAAAGGCATCCGGAAGCTCGACTCCCTCGCCTCGTCTTTTTCTATAACTGAAAAGGCTGTTTTCCTCGCGCTCATCGTCATATTCGCGGCCGCTACGGCTTCGCTCCTCGGCAAGATAAGCGATAGCTTCTCGGTCGACGTGCCGAAGCATGGCGGCGCTCTCGTCGAAGGCATCGTCGGCACGCCGCGCTTCGTCAATCCCCTGCTCGCGGCCTCCGACGCAGATCACGACCTTACACAGCTCGTCTATTCGGGCCTTCTCAGGGCACAGCCCGATGGGTCGATGGTTCCTGACCTCGCGGAAAGCTACACTGAATCGCCCGACGGCCTGACCTATTCTTTCGTCATCCGCAATACGGCGGTCTGGAGCGATGGCGTTCCCGTAACGGCGGACGACGTCGTCTATACGGTCGAAGAAGCCCAAGACCCGACGCTCAAGAGCCCGCGCTTCGTCAACTGGCAGGGCGTCTCGGTCGAAAAGACCGGCGAGAAGGCCGTCGCCTTCAAGCTCAAACAGCCATACGCGCCGTTCATCTATAACCTGAGCCTCGGCATCCTGCCGGCCCATCTCTGGAAAAATCTCTCGAGCGATCAGATGCCGTTCTCGTCTCTTAACACGAACGCCGTCGGTTCAGGTCCTTTCGTCATATCCTCCGTCACCCGATCGTCCGACGGCATCCCGACTGAATTCTCCCTTCGCTCGAATCCGAGCTATGCTCTCGGCGAACCCTATATCGCCGACCTTTACATAAAGTCCTTCCCTACGGAGCAGGCCCTGTCCGACGCCCTCCAGAGCAAGGCGGTCGACAGCGCCTCGAACCTCTCGCCCGCGACGGCAGGGAAGGTTAAAGCTTCCGGCTCGGCCCGTATCCTTTCTGCGCCCCTCACGCGCGTCTTCGGCGTCTTCTTCAACCAGAGCCAGGACGAAGTCCTCGTCCACAAAGAGGTCCGCCAGGCCCTCGATGCCGCGACCGACAAGGATGCGCTCATCAAGAACATCCTTCAAGGCTATGGCACCGCCATCGACGGACCCCTTCCGCCGTCGGTCGCCGAGAAATTGTCCGCGGAGAGCGGCGCTCTCTCTCTCACTGCCTCGTCCTCAGCCCTCCAAGCTTCGAGCACCCTCGCGAGCGCCGCGCAGCTTCTGACCAAGGGCGGCTGGAAGAAAGATCCTGCGACCGGCATCTACGGGCTCAAAGCAAAGACCAAGGGATCGGCAACGACGACGATCTCCCTCACCCTTTCGACCGCCGACATTCCCGAGCTCGTCCTCGCGGCCAAGAAGCTCCAAGAAAACTGGAACGCCGTCGGCATACAGACCGACGTCCAGGTCTACGAGCCATCCGACCTTAACCAGAGCATCATCAGGCCGAGAAAATACGACGCCCTGCTCTTCGGCCTCGTCACCGGCAGGAACTCCGACCTCTATCCGTTCTGGCATTCGTCCCAGAGGCTCGACCCGGGACTGAATATCGCTCTCTATACCAATCCGAAAGCCGACAAGCTCCTCGAGAAGATGCGGCTGGCGACCTCCTCCGACGCTCTATCCTCGGAGTATGCGGACCTCAAATCGATGATCGACGCAGACACGCCGGCCATATTCCTCTGGAGCCCCGACTTCCTCTATGCCATTCCCGCCAAACTCCATGGAGTGAAGCTCGGCGAGATCACCGCTTCTTCCGACAGGTTCCTCGGAGCGGAAAAATGGTACGTCGAGACCGATCATGTCTGGAGCTTCTTCGTGAGAGACGAAGACTCGATCATCACCGATAAAGATTAATAATCGATTAAAAATTTAGAAACTTATAAAAACAACATGGAAGAACAGAACAAACAGAAAACCACCGCGGCGGCTCCGGCAGCGCCAGCACGTACGGCAGGCGCGTCGAGCGCAACAGCGCCCGTCGGCGCGACGAGCCAGATACGCAGGTCTCTCGGTCGCAACAGGCCGCCTCGCCGCTTCGGCGCGGGCGGAGGCCGCGGCATCGGATCGCGCGGCGGAAGCATGGGCGGACGCAGGCCTCAGGGCGGCGGCTTCCATGGAGGCCGCGGCGGCTATGCCGGGCATGGCCCATCCCATGCTCCGCATGGTCCGCAGAGCGCGTCCGACGCATCCAGCCAGAACGACCACGACAACTACGAGAACGTAGCCGCCAAGGCGCCCGTAGCGCCTCTCCCTCCCGTCCCTGAGGGCGTTATCCGCATCGTGCCTCTCGGCGGCGTGGAAGAGATCGGCAAGAACATGACCGCTATCGAGTTCGGCAACGATATCATCGTCATCGACGCCGGCTTTCAATTCAAGGACGATTCGACGCCGGGCATCGACTATATCCTTCCTAATACCAAATACCTCGAAGAGCGCAAAGACAAGATCCGCGCCCTCTTCATCACCCACGGCCACCTCGACCATATCGGCGGCATTCCCTATGTCGTCGATCGCATAGGCTATCCGCCTCTCTATACCCGCCAGTTCGGCGCCATCATGATCCAGAAACGCCAGGAAGAATTCCCTCATTTGAAGCCTCTCGATATCAAGGTCATCACTGGCAACGAGACGATCACCTGCGGCGGCTTGAAAGTAAAGACATTCCCTATCTCCCATACCATCCCTGACTCGATGGGCCTCATCGTCGAGACGCCGTACGGCAACATCGTCTTCATCGAGGACGTGCGCGTCGACAATATCAAGGGCGTACCGACCGAGGAAGAAGTCGAGCAGTACAAGCGCTTCAAGGGCATGGACGTCCTTCTCCTCACCATGGACTCGACCTCGATCGAGAAGCCGGGCTTTTCCCTTTCCGAGAACGTGGTCATCGAGAACATCGACAAATTCATCAAGAACACCTCCGGACGTCTGATCATCGGCACCTTCGCCTCGCAGGTCGAGCGCATCCTCGCCATCATCCGCGCCGCCGACATGTACGGCAAGAAAGTCGTCGTCGAAGGCCGCTCGATGAAGACCAACATCGAGATCATCAAGCACCTAAAGCTCCTCGACGTAAAGAACATCATCCCCGCCGAAGAGATCGGCAACTATCCGCCGGACAGGATCGTTATGCTCGTCACCGGCGCTCAGGGCGAGGAATTCGCCGCCCTCATGCGCATGGCGACCAAGCAGCATAAATACGTCCAGCTCAAGAAGACCGACACCGTCCTCCTTTCCTCGTCGATCATCCCGACGAACTACAACGCTGTCACGAAATTGAAGGACAATCTCTACCGGAGCGAAGCCAAGATCATCACCTATCTCGACTCGGACATCCATGCTTCGGGCCACGGCAACCGCGACGAGCTCAAGTGGATCCACGAGCAGATGAAGTACCGCTTCTTCGTACCGCTCCACGGCCAGCATTACATGCTCCGCCAGCACGCAGAGCTCGCCTATTCCATGGGCATCCCGCGCGAGAACGTTATCGTGCCTGACAACGGCTCTCTCATCGAGATCTACGACAAAGGCCAGAAGATCCGCGTCCTTCCGGTCAAGGCGCCCTCGAACCTCGTCCTCGTCGACGGCTTCGCCGTAGGCGACGTCCAGGAAGTCGTCATCCGCGACCGCCAGATGCTCTCCCAAGACGGCATGTTCATCGTCTTCGCCATCATCGACGCCCAGACCGGTCGTCTGCGTAAGTCGCCCGACATCATATCCCGAGGCTTCGTCTACCTCCGCGAATCGCAGGAGCTCCTCCGCGACACGAGGAACATCATCAAGAGCACCATCGAAGACTCGGCCCGCGGCATGAATCCTCTCAACGTCGAGATGATCAAGGCCAACGTGACCGACGCCGTCTCGAGGCATCTCTTCCAAGAGACCGCCAAGAGGCCGGTGGTCATTCCGGTCTTGCTGACGATATAAGATTCTGGCGGCAGAAAGCAAAAATCCCTTAATTGAAGGGATTTTTGCTACGTTCATGGTATTCGTAATGCACTTGACTTTTATTCAGAAAAAAGTATAAAAGGCTTAGAAAACCTCACCTCAACCCAGAAGTTCCATGAAAATCACATCGTTCAGAGGCGCGCTCTACGCAGTCATTGTGGTAGCCTCATTCGCGTATACTGCAGGGCTTTCCTTCACGAGCGTATATTACGGGCGCAAAGCGTCGAATATCGTTCACGTCGAAATCCCGAAGGACGTCGCCGTCTCCGTGGACAGCAACAGCGCCGTTCGTCTCTTCTACGGAGACAACACGGTCGTCACGAACGCCGAACTGTTCAAAAAGCTCTCGGCAGGCAGCCCTGTGACGGCATACGTCATGACGACGGGCGACAAGGATGGAATCGTCTACACGATGTCCCGAAACGACGTTACCATCGCCTCGTTCACGGATATCAATTCGTTCAGGAACAATGCCAATCGCGAGATCCGCTATATGAAGAACGGAAACTTTTCCATCGAATCGGCCGAAACTCCCGTGTGGTTCGACATCGGCGCATGCGCGGCAGCCGGCTTCGTCGTGGCGTCCTTGCTGGCCCTGGTGTTCGGCAGAATCGAGCAGCTCAGAGCTTCCCGCGCTCGGCTGCAGCAGCGCAACGAGGAGATGGCTCATTGACGCATGCTCGTTTCCTCAAGCCCGGGTTCAACCCCGGGCTTTTTTATTGACAAAAATGCCGAGAGGAGTAATCTGCGGGGTGAAAGGAGATAGTAGAAATGAATATAAAGAAAGCCTGGACCCGTTTTTTCGGCAGTCCGGAGGCAAAGCTTCAGCTTGATCGCGACGAGCTCGCGAGCGTAACGCGCCGGCTCGAAAGCGGCTACACCGACGATCGATCGGCCCTCGAAGCGCGCAAGCTCAAGCTCGAGCAGAAGCTTTATGGCGCCTCTGGGCCTGCGCCGAAAGCGAAGTAACGGAGCGCCGCATCCCCAGCGGCGCTTTTTTCACCCCGTTCCATGCCTTTACTGCCCGAGCTTTACCCCGTAAAATGATACCCATGCTAGAAGAAAAGAACCTCTCGGGAAAGCGCGTCGTCATGTACGTCATCGGCTTCGTCTTCAACCTAAGCGTCGCTATTCCCACCTACGTAAACTCGTCATTCCTCGCCCAGCTGCCGCACATGAGCGAAAGCATCGTGGGCATCATCTATACGGCAAGCTCGATCCTCGCCATCATGGCCTTCATCGAGATGTCCGGCGTCCTCAGGCGATTCGGCAACTTTCGGACGACGATGGCCCTTTTATTTCTTTGTCTCTTCTCGCTCGTGGGCCTCGCGACCGGGCAGGAAACGCTCGCTATCATATCGGCCTTCATCCTGAACTTCGTCTCTATCGCCCTCGTGAACTTCACCCTGGACGTCTTCCTCGAGGAATTCTCGAGCGACCGGAGCACGGGCCGGATACGGGGCGCTTTTCTGGCCATATCGAACACCGCCTGGCTCATATCGCCCCTCCTCGCCTCGTGGATCCTCAATGGCACCCATTACGGCAATATGTATGCCGCCTCCGGCATCCTCCTCATCCCGGTCATCCTCCTCATCTTCTTCAGTTTGCGCGAGGTAAAAGAGCCCGGCTTCGAACGCCTGCCGTTCTGGAAGAGCTTCGCCGAGGTCTGGGCGGACCGCGACCTCAAGGGCATCCTTTTCATACAGTTCCTCCTCCAATTCTTCTACGCCTGGATGATCATCTACGCCCCGCTCTATCTCCATGACACGGTCGGATTCGACTGGGGGACGATCGGCATCATATTCACTATCATGCTCGCGCCGTTCGTCATCCTCGAATTCCCTCTCGGACGAGCGGCCGACAAGGTCGGCGAGAAGAAGATGCTCATTCTCGGATTCGCGGTCATGGGCCTCTCGACGGGGGCTATCGCCTTCTTCACCGACCATGTGGTCTGGGTCTGGGCGGCGATACTCTTTATGACCCGCGTCGGCGCGGCCATCGTCGAAGTCATGGCCGATACCTATTTCTTCAAGCATATCGACGCGTCGAGGACGCACGTCATCACGTTCTCGCGTATGGCCCGCCCTATCGCCTATGTCGTAAGCCCGATCATCGCTACGATCCTCTTCACCTTCTTCGATATGAAGGGTCTCTTCGTCTTCCTCGGCCTTTTCATGCTCTACGGCATTCGATACGCGCTCAAGCTCAAAGAGACGTCCCGTATAACGGCCTAATCGCTCTCGAGCCTAGTCGCCTGCCTCGGTGCTTCCCGGCACGGGAGATTTCGCTTCGATGATCCTCTCGAGATATTTTCGGAGCTTGGCTGCGTCGGTCTTGCTCAGATTCTCGGGAGCGTAGGCTTTGACGAGCGTCCGAAGAAAGAGGCCCATAAGAAGATTGAGATACTGCGTCTGGACCGGAGCCTGCGGTTCGTCGCTCTGGTCCCGGAGGATCTTGACCATCGACTTCGTCGAAACATGGTATGTTCTCATATTCGTATATGGTGTAGCTTTAGAGACCGCCTATAAAACCTACTCATAGATAGCCGGCACGCTCGCGTATTTGCCCTTGCCCACGACGACGTGATCGACGAGGGAAACGCCCATGATCTTGCCCGCGTCGATGAGCTGCTTGGTTATCTCAAGATCCGAGGACGAAGGCGTGACGACGCCCGACGGGTGGTTGTGGACGAGGATGACGGCAGAAGCGCCGTATTCGAGGGCAGGCTTGAACACCTCCCGCGGATGGATGAGATTGGCGTCGAGCGTGCCCATCGAGAGAACCTCGTCATGGACGACCTTATGGTGGTTATTCAGATAGATGCCGCGGAGGCATTCCTTGGGCAGGTCGTGCATATCGCGGACGTAGGCCGAGACGTCTTTGGCGTTCCTGATAGATAATCCCCTGCCGCCCTGCTTTTTGTAGAATCTGCGGCCGAGCTCTGACGAAGCGACGATCTGGCAGGCTTTGACGAGCGGGATATCGAGCTCTTCCGCCATGCGCTTGGGGTCGTCGAACGAGGCGAAGTTCTTCTCGCCGTATTCGCGGATGATGCGCGAAGACATAGAGAGCACGTCTTCCTTGACCGTACCGGCGTTGAGGATGATAGCCACGAGCTCTACGATCGAAAGAGCGTTCGGACCGTGGGCGAGCATCTTTTCGCGCGGCTTGTCGGCCTCCGGCAGGTCGCGGAGCTTGTAGACGTATTGCCTCTCGCCGAGAAGGCCGTTATCGGCCACCATCAGCCTATCGAGATTGGGAATGGAATATGTATTCATGGGATTAATCTTATCGCATGGAAAATCGCTGGCAATACAAGCATAGCAGACGGACATGAAGAAAAAATGAAGAAAATTTAATAACTTCTATGATTACTCGTCTAGTAGCATATTGACAATTCAGACTTGTTAGGTATATTTACATAAGTTTTCGCTCTACAACATAGAACCAAGGATCCGACGTGAAAAAGATGCGGTTTCTCTCGGCGGCCCTGCTCGCCTGCCTTTCGCTCATGCCTGTCGCGCGAGCCCAGATTGCGCCCGTCGAAAAGCCTGCGCATAAAGCGCAGTACCGGTCGCATACCAGGGTCAAAGTCTTCATACTTAAATACTCCGACTACAACCCGGAGACTGCGCTCAAAGGATTCGAGCGCGATATCCAGCTCTGGCTCGATCAGCACCCCAGCTACGTCGTCACCGACAAGATGCAATCGGTAGGTACTACAAGCACCATGACAACCGTCGTCCTCACTTTCTTCTACACCGAGAACTGAGGTTCTTGGCCCGTCCCGCCTCCACGCGGGACTTTTTATTCTCCATGCAGGTAAATACCTCGTCAGCTCGCTGCGACAATGCTAGT
>CAZQUF010000019.1:0-13193 GCA_964596505.1 uncultured Candidatus Saccharibacteria bacterium
TGAAATGTTGAACCAACGACGGACAAGACGATGATTACAAATAGTTCCTGCTCGAGTTTCAATTCCATATTCAGTATCAAGAATGGCAGATAAAAGAGCATGATGATATCCCTTAAGATTGAAAGCAATCGTACCAATCCGGTTCTCGGTTTTATAAGCCCTCGGAGGCACGTAAAGAGTTAAACTATTAATTCTATGGAGCTTGTCGATTGCGTGACTGACCAATTCATTCTCGTGTTTGTAAATATTTTTCCATCCTACATTTTCCAAAACACGACAACTCTCTGCTAGGGCAACAATTCCAGTCACATTCCATGTGCCTGTCTGATGACGTGACTCTATGGGTGCCCAGACAACTTTCTCTTCTGAAAGCATGTCGATTGAACCGCCTCCTGGATCAACAGGGTTTTGCTTTAAAATATATGTAGGAAGTATGAGTACGCCAATCCCAAAAGGCGCATATATTTTATGCGCGGAAAAAGCGAGTGCATCAATACAGTCACTTTTCATTCGTATCTGACGGTGAGGAGCAAGCTGTGCAGCATCGACGAATAATAGCGCACCATATTTATGAGTAAGCATGGCTATTTTTTTAATATTAGGAACATAGCCCGTTAAATTTGATGCTCCGGTGATTGCTACTAATTTCACCTCCTCTTTATGAAGTTTTATTTTTCTCTCAAAATCATCGTGATCGAGCGCTCCGTCATTCGTAGAATTTACATAAACGACAGTGGCTTTTGAGTTGAATCTCCACGGGAGATTATTTGAGGTGTGTTCGATGTCAGAAGTAAGGATGACATCCCCTTTTTTCAAACGTAATAGGCGAATAAAAAGATTAATCGCGGCACTCGTATTGTGAGTAAAAACAATGGATTGATCCTTGCTTGCTTGCACAAAATCTTTGATTGTTTTTATGGAAGCATGAACAACCTCATACGTTTTTTGTGCGTGCGGACCAGCGCCTCTGTGGAAAGCACTGTATGTTTCGAGAAAAAAGTTTACTTTTTTCAAAGTCCGCTCGAAAGGAGGCGTTGTTGCGGCATTGTTAAGCAACACCACTTCCGCGGTTTTTCCATTCTTCAGTTTTATTTTTTTGTCCGTACCTACGACTTTTGGTAATTTCATATTTGAATCGTTAAGCGCATATGCATTCTTCTCAAAATTCTAAAATCAAAATACTGAGAAAAATGCTGGAATAGAGGGCGAAGCCATACTCCAGCAAGACTACAATCTCCTTTCGATCGCCGCGTCATAGACGGCATCCCTATCTGCCGAACTGACTACGTTCGCGATCTCGAGAACTCTCTCGACCTTTGCGACAGCTTCCTCTCTCAATAGATGTGGTGTCCGATGCAAGCCTTCCCTCAAATACCACTGGCGTGGCGACAAGAGGGAGAAACCCGAATCAACAACAAGTTTTCGCCATCCGTCTTCCGGCAACACCTCCTCAGTCTCGCGACCGAGATAGTGCCGTCGGCTCCTTTCGGGAATCCACGAGGCCATCTGCGCATCGCAGTAACGGAGTCCTTTGACGTCGAATTCATTGTATCCGAGCTTTGCTAGCTCGGGCAAGAACGATAAGTCGGAAAGTCCCGCTATGTAGGGATGAGAGATCGGCAACGCTCGGACACCTTCTTCTTTTGCCAATCGGAGGGTATCAAGATGCTCTCGCACCGTGACCTTCTCGACTGGAGGATGATTGCCGGTGATGCCGACAATCAAACGGAAGTTCTCTATCTGAGCAAGCCGTCTCATCACATCTCGTTTTATCGGCCACTTCGTTACGCACGTCACCAATTTTGCAATCGGCGATATCGTTTCGAGAAAGTGCCAGAGGAAACGATCAAGCTTCGACCAGAACGGATCCGTCACCGCCGTAAAACCCACAAAGTCGCCCTTGAGGATCTCAAACGGAAAACGAAAGAATCGTTCCTGCTCTTCTATCGAATCAGCGATCCACGGGGTAACGTTGATGAAGGTTGAAGCCCTGTTGACCCCCGCGATCGGGTTAGTGTTCCAGAGCTCGCGGCGTGCATCATGCTCCGTAATGAAGCAGTATTTGCACGCTATCGGACAAGCTGGCCTACCAGCCTCGAACTTCGATGTGGTGTTCATGCGAGCACCTCCTCAAGTTCATAGTCGAGAATCCGTGATGGAGACATACCCACGGTCACTCGATACTCTGGCGGAAGCACGTCCTTAAACATCGCCAAAAAGCAGTAACTGCAATTAAAGCAATGTTCTTTGGCGCGATACTCGCTCCAAACCATCCATGAATTCACTCCGTAAAGCGAACCGTGTCCGGACACGCCATCAGGCATCTTGAAGCGAGGGTGGAGCCTCACAACAGAAGTTTCGCCAGGCGCGATATGTGGATCCGTTGCCAACATCCCGCCGGTGACAAACCGTGCGAGACTCATTTCTCCCCACGAAGGCGTTTGACCGTCATGGGTTCTGATATTCACATACGGCGTTCCGTATTTCGCCGGCGACACCGGACAATTCGTGCAACACAGACTGCATTGACTCCGCACTTCGACATTGCAATTCCTGTAGCGTTCCGAAGCAGTATGCACTTCGACGTTAAAGCCGAGGTAGCGAAGCAACTCCACGGAGCCAAGGATTGGTTGCGCGAACTGTGCCTGACCTGCACACGTGCTAGATATCGGACATAGATCGCACCGCACAAACTTCGCGGCTGTGTGGTATGGATTCAGACTCCTCTTTTTTCCGAGAAGAGCAGAAACCGCACATTGTGTCCGAGTCCAATAAGGAATCTTTAACTCGCTTGCTAGTTCCCGCATATATTCTGCGGTGATTTGCGGAGTGAGCTTCAACGTCCTCATCCACTGTTGACCATCCGGTGCAGCGACATGCTCCAGTCCACTGGCGATAACAACATCATGACTGCCTCGAAAGCCCGAGGACACGATCGCATTACAGCCGGCATCGACGCTCTTTCGAAAGATACGTCCGATAGTTTCTTTGTCGTCATTCACGGTATGAATGATGGGACGGACATACGCCATAGACCATGCTCCACACTCGCGTGCGGCCCGCAGTGTCCTATAACGATGTTCTGTTCCCATTGGCTCCATTTCTTTCGGAAGTTCCGATATAGAAGCGAAGACAAAAAGGTTGAGATTTTCTGCCCAATGCGTAAGACGCTCGCGCCACCACGGCGTGTCGAGATTCCCTTTAGTGATAATACCAACAGGACCGGTATGCTTGTCTGCCACGAGCGCATCAAGCTTTGATTCAGTCGAGTCCCGAAGGATAACTGGGTCTGCCAAATTGTTTATACTCACCGGCAGACTACGGAGGAGTGTTCGATACGTTTCTTTCATTGGAAAGTTTCCTTTCTGTTGTGGTTGTGTAACAGGATCTGAAAGTGATTGTAGTTTCAAAGAGCTACAGTTAAATTTGTGGAACAAACTTAACCAGGGCACACGCCCTTCGTAACACTGAACTCTTCTGATAGAATTGTATTATATTTAATGGTCATAACGTAATCTAAACATGAAAATAGAGAAAAAAATAAAAAAGGAGTATTTCGAAAAAGTAATGTCTGGCGTCATGAACACCGACATGCGATTGGCTGATTTCGAATGTAAGGAAGGCGATGTCATTGTATTTAAGGAATGGGATTCTGTGGCTCAAAAATTCACAGGCCGCTCTGTAGAGAAAAAAATCACATCAGTCATCAAGAACGCACGCCCTCGCCCTTGGACGGAAGAAAATATCGAGAAATTCGGCTTCCAAACGATCTCTTTCAAGTAATCTTGTTGCGCTCTTTCGAGCTCATCAGTCGGAACATACATTCCGAAACAGAACCAAGTTTTAACGCTTGGGATGTTATTCCTACAAAGATATCGACGGATCTCTTCCGTGACATCCTCGGTTAAATTGTGCTCAACTCCCCTTCCGTCCTCGCGCCGAATAACTGCATACCCTTGCGGACCCAGAACAAAATGCCCGGGCGCATCTTCCTTAATCCGACGCAGCGCATCCTTACGAGACTTGGAACCTGCACCACTGCAGCTGCCGGAAAACTTTCCCTGCTTCCAGCGACTTCCAACTGTCCAAGAATAATAATTTTTTCTGATACCCATATAGTAATTGGTTGAATTTGCTCACAGGAATTGCGGGCAAAATACAACCAACCACCTTTCAAAGATCTACTATTTCGTCCTTTCGGACTCATCAGTCAGGATACACATCCTGAGATAGGAGGGTTTTAAGGAAACCCACAACCTTGGCGAATTAATCGCCACTAAAGCTTCACAAGACGCTCTGCCAGCGCCTTGATCATCGGACGACTCGAGACCGGCTCACCCCTTTCAAGATGATGGACCGACCCGCGGAGGATTCCGTCTTGGCTTGCGCCTTCGACTTTGTCTTCCGTTCCGTTGTAATCCGAGTGAATCTCGGAAACGATGATGAGCCCGACTTTCTTGGCAAACTCGCGCCACTCGGCCATCTTGCTGGTGTCGCCAGCGAGAATGACCATGTGAGTAGCACCCGAGCAGATTTTCTCGTTTTCAATGGAGGTAATGCCTCCGATATCAACGAGTGTCATCTCGAGCGAGCACTTCTTGACCGAGGTCTCGATGCGCTCTACGAATTCCGGCGTGAACTTGGCTTTGTAGGCCGCCTTGCACGCCGCCGCTAGGCCCGGATCTTGGTTCACAGTCTCCTGGAACCACGACCCCTCTCCGTCTGGGCACGCCGTGATCACGTAAGGATACGGGGCACCCGGAATCGAGCGAATGGCTTGTTTAAGGCCTTCGCGCAAGCAACTTTTGCCAGACCGAGGAGGTCCGGCGAGAACAATCTTTTTCATGTTTCGCTGGTGGTTTCCAATGGACTGGCGTTATGCCAGAGAGTCACGATATGTGATCCCTCACCAGGTGGTTTTTAAAACCATCTCGTGAGGAACCACATACCGAGCATTTTGTTTGTCTTACAAAGAACATCTACTTTTCGTCCTTTCGGACTCATCAGTCGGAATACACATTCCGAGAAGCAGCCCATTTACTCAATGGGCGGAGGAAAGTTGAGGGTTTCAGCCTTGATCGAGGTTAGTCGATCAGATCACCAGCCTGATACGCCGTGCCGTGCGAGACGGACACGACATACTTGCCGAGTTTCGGGTCGAAGACCGCGACCGCCTCATAAAGGTGGGCCACCGCGTGAGCGATGGTCACCGCCACGGGAACTGAGGCAGGGCCATAGATCTTGATGACCGGACCACCAGCGAGCTCACCTGAGCTGACCATTTCGTCGAGACGCGCCTTGGCGTCTTTGACGATCTGGTTATTCTGGGCGGGAGCGCCGAATCCGACTTTGAGGACATCGGCACTCAACTGAATGTTGTAGGTACTCATAGCAGTACCGCTCATTTCATAACGAAGTTTTGTTTTTCAAACTTCACACCAATTGGTGTCCTTAATGGATTATTCAACAAGCGGAAGATAATTGCGGATGCCGTAATCATCTTTCGCCTGTTGAATTGTTTTAATCAATGAACTTATCTTTCTACTACAAGTATAGCATATCTACACTATTTGTCAAGGAGTATGCAAGGTTAAATCTATATTGTAAGCCATATTTTTACCATAAGTTTGACACCATCCGATAAACCCTATAATATATGGTTACTATTGTCACAAACATAAAACACTTTATGAGCACTAAGTTATTGGAACAGATCGGGTTAACTGGGGAACAGGCTCGGGTATACTCTTGTCTCGTATCGTCGGGAACACTTCAAGCAAGAAAAATTGCCTCTGAAAGCAGGGTCAATCGTAGCCTTGTATATAAAATACTTAAGCAACTTGTTGAAATTGGTCTTATCACAGAGAACGCCTCCCCTGGTTCTGTTAGTACTTTTACGGCACTCCACCCTTCCAAACTTCATACCATCGTTAAGAAAAAAGAAGAAGATCTTAAGATGGCCGATCAGGCGCTCCATGAAGTGGTGAGTAGTCTTAGTGCTCAATTTAATCTAACGTGCGGAAAACCGTCAGTACGATTTTATGAAGGACTCGACGGGATAAAGAGTCTTAACAAAGATATTACTCACACCAAAGCTGACATCAAATTAATACGGTCGCCGTTCGATAACAACACCGAGGAGCTTGATGCTAAAGCGAAAAAACTCCTTGAGGAACGTGCGCATGCGGGAATCAAAACGAGACTAATTGTACCTATAAAAAATAACCCCTCATCGATATCCCCCGAATGGGACAAAGATAATCTGATCGAGCGACGGCGTGTGCCACGAGAGGAACTTCTCAACTCAGCGCAGGTTATCATTTATGCCAACAAAGTCGCATTCACATCATTTAACGATTGTATGATTACGACTATTGTAGAGGACAAAGGTATTGCCGACACCTGTTCTATGCTTTTTGAAGCACTGTGGGTCAAATACAGCCCAAACAAAATATAGGAGCCAGTATACACCTCGCTCCCGGAGGTTTTGCCTAGGATGATGGGGCTTCCAAGAATCGAACCGGTTCCTATTCCACGAAGGTGGTCTCCTTGACGCACGAGAAAAACTGCTCTGTTGAGCCTTCTCGGTCTGTCTCACATGAGTGCCGTCACGGATTTCCTCGCCCCGTCGGGCTCGGAATCCGCGACCCCGGCTCGCGGCCGCACGAAGCGTGCGGCAACGCTCCGCCTCGGACAAGCTAAAAACCTGCCGCGGGCAGGTTTTCTTAACGCTTGTCCGCCCAGCAGGAATCGAACCTGCGACCCTCTCCTTAAAAGGGAGCTGCTCTACCGACTGAGCTATGGGCGGATTGGTGAAATGGATATTAGCACAGAGCTTTTTTCTTTGACAGAGGCGCGATTCGGCAGTGATCTCCTGCCGGAGTTCCTTCCGCCAGACCCATGAGCACGACCCGTATCGAATTTCGATCTCTTCCTTTTTATATATCGAGGGCGAGCTTTTCAAGCTCTACCTCGAACTCTACCTCGCCGCGATGGGCGCGGTGGTACATACGAACGAGCCTTGAAAGGAGCGCTTCTGTCTCGCGAGGCTGCCAATTCGCACCATACCGCTTCGCTTTTCCGTAGACGAACGGATTGAGACCGGCTTCTCCCGCCGACGCAGCTGATGCCGCGAGAGCGAGCGACTTCGCCTGCCAGAAAAGGATGCCGTGGATCTCTTCTGGCGCCGCATCCTTGTCGAGCGCGTCGCGGAGGAGGAGCCAGAGCTTTTTCTTGTCCCGCGCCCCGAGCGCGTCGGCGAGAGGAAAGAATGAGCTCTTCTCTGCCTTGTTCGCGGCGATCGCCGCATCGTCGAGCTCGTATTCGGTCGCCTTCTCGGCGCGCTTCTCTATCTTTTTCAAAACCTCTTTCGTGAGCTTCCCCTCGAAGAATATGAAGATATTGGGCGATTCCTGGATCGCCTCGATCTTGTCGAGCATGATGTCGCGGATCTCAGGATTCTCGAGCGTCCTGTCCATGAACAAGATCTGCTTATTCTCGAAAAGACCTTGGGTTTGCGTAAGCTCTTCAAGCTTATCGGGCGTCACATCCTCGCCGCGCATGATGCCTGCGGCCGCATCGGGCTTTTTGGTACGGAGCGCTTCGAAGAGAGCGTGAGACTTCTCACGCGCAGTCTCGATATCGGTGCCGTGGATGAGATAGAGCATATTCAAATCATACCACTTCTCTTGTGCGTGAACTATATGTACGCTATTGTGTACATATGGATGTAAAAACGACCATCTCGACGACAGAGGCTCGCAAACGATTCTTCGATATCATTTCGAGAGTATCTTCGCCTGCTGTTATATATACTCTCACCGAACGCGGCAGGCCAAAAGCCGTCATTATGTCCGCGGATGAATATGAGTCGTGGATGGAAACCATAGAGGTCATGCGCGACGCTCCCCACATCCTCAAAAGCGTAAAAGAGGCTCGGGCCGCATGGAAATCCGGAGCATGGAAAAAGTGGCCCGTATTCGAAGGCATGAAGGAGGGCCGCCTCGTATTTAAAGATAAACCGAAATCGAATGTATACACTCGCTCTCAGACAAAGCGCAAGAAAGGAGCTCGATAGGCTCGATGAAAGCATGCGGAGACGCATCGGTCTTGCTTTCGAGTCTTTAAAGATCGATCCCTTTCAAGGCAAGACATTAAGAGGCGACTTATATGGCCTACGCTCTATTCGCGTTTGGCCCTATCGGATCGTGTACGAAATCAGAAAATACGAACTCATCGTACTCGTCGTCGAAATTGCGCATCGCAAGGATGCATATCGGTAAACGTTAGCTTATCTTCTCCATCTCCCCCCAATTCTCCCCTACCTTCGCGTCCGCAGCGATAGTTATGCCCTGGATGTCCTTCGGCGGTATGACGCTCTCCATGATCTTCTTTACGGCAGGGACGATCTTCTCTACGACGCCTGCGCGAGCCTCGAGGACGATCTCGTCATGGACCTGCATCAATATATGGACGTCCTTTTCGAGCTTTTCGGCGCGGAGATATTCGTCGATGCGGATCATGGCGAGCTTTACGACGTCGGCCTCGGTGCCCTGGATCGGCGCATTGATAGCCATGCGTTCGGCGGCCGCGCGGATGAACGGTAATTTCGACTTGATACCTTCGAAATATCGGCGGCGGCCGAAATAGGTCTCGGTATATCCGCGACGCGCGGTCTCGGATTTGACCGCTTCGAGATAGTCGCGGAGGCCCGAGAACTTCTCGAAGTATTCGTTATAGAACTTCTGGGCAGCTTTGCGGTCGACGCCCATATTCTTCTGGAGGGCGGTGACGCCCATGCCGTACATCACGCCGAAGTTGATGACTTTCGCCTGCGAGCGCATGGCCTTCGTCACCGATTCGACGGGTACGCCGAAAACTTGGGCGGCTACGGCCGCGTGGACGTCCTCGCCGCGCCTGAAGATATCGATGAATTTCTGATCCTTTGAGAGGAACGCCGCTATGCGGAGCTCGATCTGAGAATAGTCGAAAGCCACGAGCTTCCAGCCTTTGTCGACGACGAAGGCGTCGCGGATCTTCCTGCCGAGCTCGGTCCGGTTCGGGATGTTCTGGATATTCGGATCCTTCGAGGCCATGCGGCCGGTCGCGCTTCCCGTCTGGATGAACGTCGAGTGGAGCCGCGACTTCTCATCGAGCAAGTTCGGGATCGTATCGAGATATGTACCGACGAGCTTCGAAAGCTCGCGATACTTCAGTATCTCGTCGACGATAGGATGCTCCGAGGCGAGCTTCTCGAGCTCGCTTTCCTTGGTCGAGAGAGCGCCGCCCGCGGTCTTCTTCTGGCGCTGGCCGCCAGAGGGCTTGAGCCCAAGCTTCACATAGAGGACCTCGCCGAGCTGCTTCGGCGAACTGATATTGAATTCCATATCGGCCATACGCCATATCGACTTTTCGAGAGCAACGAGCTCTTTCTTGTATTCATCGCCGAGCTTCACGAGATAACCCTTGTCTATCTTCACACCGACCTCTTTCATACGGTCGAGTATCGGGATCAGAGGCTTTTCGATGTCTTTCCAGACGCGCGAGAGGCCGCGCGTGTCGATCTCCTTTTCGAGCGCCGCATATGCCTCGTCGAATGTCTTTGCATTCGTAAAGCTCATGATGTCTTCGAGCTTCGGGTCGGTCAGATTGGAATTGATGAGCCAGAGCATGACAGCGGCCTCGCGCAATGCCTTCGCGTGGACCGGCGTCTCGGCCTGCTGGCCGAGCGCCTCACTCTCGGACGCCTTCGCGTCCTCCGAGAGTCCCCGCTCAGGCATTGCGCTGAGGCCGTCTTTAATGCCGAGGACATTCTTGAGCCGCGTCGTCATCGTACGGAATTCGAGATCGGCGAAGAGCTTCGCCGCGCGGTCGATGTCCATAGCCTCGCGCCATGTCTTCGCCGGAAGCTTCCAGTCGATAGGCGCGTCGCGGCGGATAGTGGCGAGGGTCTTGGAGAACTC
Source organism: uncultured Candidatus Saccharibacteria bacterium (assembly GCA_964596505.1). Taxonomy (GTDB): domain Bacteria; phylum Patescibacteriota; class Minisyncoccia; order Phycocordibacterales; family UBA6065; genus UBA6065. The sequence goes on from CAZQUF010000019.1 coordinate 9,963, forward strand.
CGCCTCTTCCTGTCCTTCGGCAAGAAGCTCTATCATGCGATCGGTCACACCGGCCTCCTCGCTGAATTTCGCCTTGTCTTTCTTAAGCGCTTTGTACATGCCCTCGATACCGCCGAATTTGCCGATGAGGATAGTTGCGGTCTTCTCGCCGATGCCCTTTATGCCGATGATATTGTCCGACGGATCGCCGCGAAGGCCTTTATAGTCGGGCAAGAGCTCGGGACCAAAGCCGAACCTCTCGCGCACGCCCTCTTCGTCATAGATAATCGTATCTTTGATCCCCTTCTTGAGAGTATAGACGCGCACATTCTCTCCCGAGACGAGCTGGAGCGTATCCATGTCGCCGGAAGCGATGATGACTTCGAGCTCCGGCTTTTTTCCTTTCTTCGCCGTCCATTCTGGACGGGTCTTCTCGACGATCGTGCCGAGGATGTCGTCCGCCTCGAAGCCTTCCTTGTCGTAGATCGGTATACCGAGCGCTTCGAAGACTTCGCGGCTTTTGACGATCTGCGAGACGAGCTCGCCATCGGTCTTGGCGCGCCCGGCTTTGTAGTCTTTATATGCCTCGTGGCGGTGGGTCGGCTTCGGCAAGTCGTACGCTGCGACGATATAATCGGGCTTGAGCTTTTCGACAGCGGAAAAGATCATCGTACAAAGGCCATACAGAGCGCCCGTCGGCTCGCCTTTTGTCGTCGAAAAGTCAGGCAACGCGTGGTACGCCCTATGGAGTATAGCGTGAGAGTCGAGAAGGATAAGGCGCCTGGACATAGCTACAGCATATCTCAATCCAAGCACCAGACATATCTCTTGACAAAAGACAATATCTGTATAATATGAAGGGAGTATTTGTACATTGAATCAAACTCAACAAAAGGAAAGTTGTGAGTGAAAATGAAGGTAAAACTATCGCCCCGAGTACCGCATTCGGTATGCGGGCAGTTTTGAACGGAGGCAAGCGAATTCTCGAAAGCGCTACCCTACCGATCCAGTGGTTCTTCGACGAACTCGTAGCGGTACAGAAACCGAAATGGGTTCTCATCCTCGTCCAAAGCGAATCGGATCAGCGTCGCGACGGGTACGGTCGCTGTGGTCGGCGGTATCTCTTCCCCGTAACCGACCGCGTCGCGTTCGTTCAGCTCAATAGGGCTGGTCCGCATCGCGTCATCATACTCGCCTGCACGGGTGACAGACCGAAGGGATTGCTCAAACCCGGAGATTATCCGAATGAAGAGTACGATCGTCCGATCTATGAATCTGACGACCGCAAGGGTTACTACTACGCCTACACCACAAGCATCGCCTCGTTCACCGAGGAGTTCGAAGTCCCTGCCAATCTCTTCGCGAAGCGGAGCGATCATCCGATCGCGAAGGCTTTGTGGCAATGGGTCAATTGGCGGCGTGAAAAGCAGCCCGTCGACCAGTGCCAGTATCGGCGCCGCGCTCTGTGGGCATTCAGCGGCCAGCTCGGTATCGTCGCGTTTCTTCTCGTTTGGCGCTATCTGATTGCTTTGGCGACGACGATAATGCTCGTCACGGGGCGTTTCTTGGCCTTTTTCTTCGGGTTCCGTCCGCTCTTTGCCTCCGGCTTGGGCGATCTCTGGAACTTCAACTTCCCTCTCAAGGAGGTGAGTACGGAGTACAGACGCTACCCCTGGGACGGCTATCGCGTGTGGAAACGGACAGGCTATGAACGGCGTCGGCAAGCGGACGACGTCAAGATGCCAGTTACGCCCTTTCAGGCGACGCTCGGCCTTTTCATCGTCTACGAACTTGGAAGGCTCGCTTGGTCTGTCTCTGCCGATACGTGGCTGTTATCCTTGCTCGTATTGCTGTACATCCTCAGATTGGCAGCAATCGGGTCCTTTTCTTACATCGCTACGCGGTACGGTCTCAACCTCGTCGAAAAAAAAGTCCACGGCGCCGGCTGGTTCAAGCGGTGGGCTGAAAAGCGCGCTGCAAGGGCAGTCCTACGCGCCGAAGAAAAAAATAAGGAACAGCAGGCCAAACTGGAAGCGATGGCTCAAGAAGCCCAGTCCCGACCTGTCGATGCTTATACAAGGTGGCTCACGACCGAAATGTCTACAACCAGGGCTCCTGCGAGAGTAGATCTCGACCATCTGCCGAAGCCCTTCAGAAATGGCGCCGCGCAGAAGCTGCGCACGACATTCTGGGCGGCAAAGACGAGGGTCTGCAAACCGTTCGCCCGCTGAGGCACAGACTTGGAAAGTCAGCCGCCGATTCTCATCGGCGGCTTTTTTATACAAACGTAATTTCCCGCGTCTCTTTGTCCACGAACTTAAATGATATCCGCACCGCATCCTCCGGGATCGCTCCCGCGATATTCCCCGGCCATTCGACGACGATGAGATTCTCCGGGTCGGCGAGCGTCTCTTTCCAGTCGAGCTTTTCGATCTCTTCAGGCTTCTCTAGTCGATATGCGTCGATATGGACAAGCCTCGTAAAGTGGGCGTGGTCGCCGATGTCGAAGCGCTTCTCGATGACGAATGTCGGGCTCGTCACCGCCTCAGGCGCGATACCGAGCGCTGCAGCGAATGCTTTGGTAAAGGTCGTCTTGCCCGAGCCGAGGTCACCTTCGAGCGCGATAACGGTCGCATGACCTTGCTGAGGCTGCAGCTCGCTCGCAAAGTACCCGGCTATCTTTCCCGTCTCTTCGACGCTCTTGGATATCATGGCACTACTATATCAGAGGATGGGCCAAAGCTGCGGCTTTGTTCGCATAAAAAAGGAGCCCTTGCTTTCGCAAGGCCTCCGAAGTAGTCTCGCCGCTGCTCGCTCGTATTAGAGCAAGTTGCAGGCGGTGCTGTACTTGGTGCGCGGCGTCTCTTTGACGCCGTCCCTCGGCGTGACCTCCCGATACCAGTACCCGTCGGTGCCGGGCCCGATCGTGATTTCATACTCTGCCGTAATCTTGCCCGCGCGATCGCGGAGCATGACGAGGGCATACATGTATTCGAAATCATGTAAGGGCCGAATCGACAAGACTTTGAGCGACTCCCCCATAGCGCCGACCGGGTGACAGCGACCTGTCCTGAGCGGCAGCCGCGAACGCTGCATGAACTCGTCGGGCGGCATGGTCTTGAGGATCAGAAGCTCGACCTCCACCGCCCGGTTGGGATATCTGTTCACAACAAGGAGCTGCGAGCGGTTCGGGACGTTCTTTACGTTCTGAGGGTGAACGTATCCGACTTCTACGTCGCTTCCCAGAAAGGA
>CAZQUF010000020.1:0-12935 GCA_964596505.1 uncultured Candidatus Saccharibacteria bacterium
TTGGAGCCTGTGGTCTTTGAAGAACTAGAACAGTTCGGCTTTCAGGCGCTCGATTAGATCGAGGATTCGGTATATATCGAATTTTCAGCGGAGATCGTCCCAAAAGTTAAGCGCATGAGGAGCATCGCCCGCGCCTATATCGTCTTGCAAGGCGAGAGGTATCATCCCGCATATATCTCGAATCATAAATCTATCCTCGGAAGTCTCATCGATATCGTCGTCGGAACCGATAAAAGACAGAGGGACTTTAGGACCTTTAAAATCAGCTGCGCCGGCTCTGAGTCTCCAGAAGTGCGAAGGATATCTCGATACGTACAAGAGACTTACGGTCTTGAAGAAAATGAAGAGGCCGATCTAAAGATACATATCATTAAGATCGATGATATGTGGGAGATCGGCATTCAAGTGACTCCGCGACCGCTTTCTGTGAGAGATTACCGAGCGATAAACATGAGCGGAGCGATGGATTCAACGATCGCGTATGCCGTTAATTCGCTTGGCAACGTAGGGACATCTGCCTCCTACCTCAATATCTTTTCGGGCAGCGCCACCCTGCTTATCGAAGCTGGCCAGTGTTACCCAAACCTGCGGAAATTGATCGGCTTCGACAATAACAAAGAACATCTTTCATATGCGATAAAGAACATAAAAAAGGCCGGTCTCATCAAACGTATCCAGGTAAAAGAGGCGGATATATTCGATGGTCCTGATCTTGGAAAGTTCGATGCGATCGCCTCTGATCTTCCCTTCGGCATGTCGATCTCAAAAAACGAAGATCTGGAGAGACTGTATAAGGCTTTTATCAAATATTGCGAGGAAGCGTTAGAGCCTAACGGCAAGCTGGTGCTCTATACGAGCGAATATCGACTCATCGAGCCCATCGTATCGAAGTCTCGTCTCAAGATCATCCGATCATTGCAATTAAAGTTCATAACGAGCGTGGGCGCGTATCTGAAGCCGAAGATTCTCGTTTGCAAATTCAAAGCACGCTAAAGGCACGAACAGGCGTTGCCCCTTGGCGAAAAATATGCTTTGATTGCCAGTACCAATGAGTAAAGACAGAACTCGAATAAACCACCAGATAAAGTCGCCCGAGGTCCGCGTCATCGGCCCTGCGGGCGAGAACTATGGCGTTATGACCGTGAGCCTCGCGCTCCAGAAAGCGCATGACGCCGGACTCGACCTCATCGAGATATCGCCGAACGCCATGCCGCCCGTGGCAAAGATCAGCGACTACGGCAAGTTCTCCTATGAAGAGAACAAGAAGCAGAAGGCCCAGAAAGCCAAGGCTCACGTCATCGAGATCAAGACCCTCCAGGTCAAGATCGGCACGGGCGAGCACGACCTCGAGCTCAAGGCAAAGAAAGCCTCCGAATGGCTCGCCGAAGGCCATCGCATCAAGCTCGACCTCTTCCTTCCCGGCCGCTCCAAATATATGGATCCTAAATTCCTCGAAGAGCGCCTCAAGCGCATCCTCGTCCTCGTCACCGTGCCCCACAAGATAGCCGAGAAGCCGACGAAGAGTCCGAAGGGATTGACTACGATCATAGAACGCGCCTAATACTGGACAAAAGACGATATTCAGGTACTATGTACCCACTGCCCTTTCGGGCTCTTATTTTTCCTCAAATTTAGCTTTATCACATGAAAACGAACAAATCCTACGCCAAGAGGCTCAAGGTCACCAAGAACGGCAAGATCCTCGCCCGCCGACCCGGCCAAGGCCATTTCAACGCCAAGGAATCCGGCCGTTCCCAGATCAAGAAAGCCACGATGACCGCCTTCCATATGACGGCAAAGGAGAAGTCGCGCTTCCTCTCCGGCATGCGATAAGATCCGATTTAATACCTAACAACTACACACATGGCACGCGTCAAAAAAGGAGTCAATGCATTGAAGACCCGCCGAAACGTCCTTAAGGCCGCCAAAGGCTACCGTTTCCGCCGTTCGACCAACGAGGCAGACGCCTATGAGGCGATCTCGCACGCCGGCGCATACGCTTTCGCCCATCGCCGCGACAAGAAGAGCGACCGCCGCTCTCTCAATATCATAAAGATCAACGCCGCCCTCGACGCCAAGGGCCTCTCCTACTCCAAATTCATGGGCGCAGTCAAGAAAGCCGGCATCGCCGTCGATCGCAAGATCCTCGCAGACCTCGCTCACAACAATCCGGAGACGTTCGACAGGATCGTGGCGAAGGTAAAATAGCACAGACTAGTATCTCAACCGCTCCCTTTACGGGAGCGGTTTTGCGTGCCCGAACCACACGTAAGACGCTTTTCTTCATCTTTATTTCATATGACTTTGTTACGATTCTCGCGCCAACAGATCGAGCAGGCCGGCGCTCTGGGATAAGACTTTGGGGTTCGACTCCCCACGCCGGCTCCCGAAAAGCGAAATCTTATTTGACAATCGAGCATCAGAGAGAATATGATTACGGCCTGGATACCAAGTCCAAATCTTGTCCCGGATAAGACAGCAAAAACCGCCGAAAGGCGGCTTTTGCTATAATCAAATGCATGAAAGGGACTCCTGAAGAATACGCAAAGGCATTCGAGACATTTATCCGCTGCACGGACGAAAAGAAAGTCTTTCTCGGCGTGCTCAGGGAAAAGATATCAAAAGATGGAATCGGTTCTGTTCTAGACATAGGCGCAGGCAACGGAGATCTCGCAATACCGATTTCGAAGCTCGTGCGGCGGTACGTTGCCATCGAACCGGTCAGCAAATATGCGGCTCGCCTGAAAGAAAACGGCATCACTGTGATCGAATCGTTTTTCCCCTGCGACATACGCGAAACCTTCGATCTGGCTCTGATCTCTCATTCCCTGCCGTGGAAGCCCGAAAAATATGAGCCATTCCTCCTCGAAGCGGCGAAGCTTTTGAAAGAGAGGGGCGAGATCCTCGCCATCACGTACGATGACGGTATCGGCGACTGGCACGAGATGCTGAAGAACTGCGACTTGCCGTCAAAACGGAGGATTACCGGCCACATCGATACGCTCAGCGCCTTTATCCGCGCCTCTTTCTCGAACTTCATCCGAAAGGATCTCATCACGACCATTACTTCCAAGAGCCTTGATGAAGCCTTGTCCGCGCTCGCTTTCGTCTATAGCGACGGCGAACCGTCGCACTTTAAGGAATTCGTCGACTCGACGATCGTTCAGCGCTATCTGAGAGAGCGTTACTGGACGGAAGAAAAGGGATTTTCCTTCCCTCTTACGCATATATTTCTAAGCATCAGGGCATAGAGGCCAACCAATGCGATAAAGGCTTTTCTTTTGTGATCAAAAAAGATCTCCCTCCCAGGGCTTCGAACGTGCTACACGACCTCTTTGAATCGTCTATAAGGATGCTCTGAGCGGGGATTCCGTCAAACCTGAGCATTACATCCCGAAACAGCTTCCCTCCATCCTCATTCTTGAGCATCTTTTCTTTCGACGAGCATACGATCACGTCGAAATACTCATCCAATTTAAGAGCCGGCACGGTGAATCGTTCAAAACAATCCATATTATCTGTAATGAGGACCGTCTTATACTTTTTACGCAAACCGTTTACTTTTTTAAGCACCGCTTCATCGACGGACATCCCCGCGCAGTCTTTAACGAACGTTTCCCATAAAAAGCCGAAAGGTACGTTCAAAGTCAGCGCGAGCTTCTCATTTACTTCTTCGGAAGAATAGGCCCCTTTCATCCAATCGGTTACGAGCCTTAGGTCTTGAGAAAAAAGACTGCTTTGGATCTTTTTTGAATGATCCGGGCCTAAACTCCTCCAAAATCTGTCGTGACAGAGCGTCCCGTCAAAGTCTATGAATAGAACCGGCTTCGCTGACATCACTTCAATTCGTATTCCTTGACCTTCTCGGCCACGACGGCGTTCGCGCCGAGCTCGTCTCTGAGGCGCTGGGTGAGGAAAGTCGAAGATTTGGTCTCGCCCATGGCGATGAATATCTGCTTGAGCTTCGGCAATGCGTGAGAGACGAATTCGACGAGATGGTCGGAATCTTTATGCGACGAATAGCCGCTGATCTTTTCGAGCCGGGCGCGTACCTGTATATTCTGGCCCATAATGGTCAGATTCGTGGCCTTTTCCTCTATCTTCCTGCCGAGACTGCCGGGCACTTGGTAGCCGACGAGGAGGATCGTAGCGTTCGGATCGCTCAGATAGAACGCCTCGTGCGAGAGGACGCGGCCGCCTACCGACATGCCGGAGCCGGCGATGATGATCTTTGCCCCGGGAATCGCGTGGATAGCGTTCGATTCGACGGGATTGTGGACGATCTTAAGGCCTGGGAAATCGAAGATGTCGTCCCCTCCCGCGATCTGTTTCTTGCGCGCGTCGTTGAAATCCTTGCCGTACCGCTCGTAGACAGCCGTGACTTTCATAGCGAGAGGCGAATCGAGGAAAACGGGCGCTTTCGGTATCGTGCCGGATTCGACGAGACCGTTTATCTCATAGAGGATGACCTGCGTGCGCTCGAGAGAGAACGCGGGGATGACGACCGTGCCGCCGCGGCGCAGGGCGTCGCCGAGGATCTCCTTCAGCCGTTCGTCGCGGACTTCTTTCGGCTCGTGATTCCTATCGCCGTAGACCGACTCCATGACCATGTAGTCGGCATCGGTCACATATTCGGTATCGCGCAGGAGAGGCGTCGGCGAATTGCCGAGGTCGCCGGTGAATGCGACCTTGAGGCCCTTGCCGTCCGCAGCGCCGCGGAGCGTAGCTTCTACGATGCACGAGCCAAGAACGTGACCAGCGTCTTTCAAGAATATAGAGAGGTCGGGAGTTATATCCGTCTGCGCGTGGTATTCAAGCGTCTTCCAGAGTGCCATCGCTCGGGCGATGTCTTCCCTTCCGTATATCGGGTCGAGATGCTTCTCCCTCGCCTCGCGTTCGAGGAGTCCGACCGCATCGTCGAGCATGAGAGCCGCGAGCTCCTTCGTCTCTGGCGTCGAGTAGATAGTGCCCTTGAAGCCTTCCTTGACCAATTTCGGTATGCGCCCGACGTGGTCCATATGGGCATGCGTTATGAAAAGATACGAGATCTCCGATGCGACATAGGGAAACGCCTCGCGGTTCTCATCCTCTGCGAATTGCGAGCCCTGGACAAGGCCGCAGTCGATGAGGAACTTCATGCTGGGCGTCTTCACGAGAAAATTCGCGCCCGTCGCGTTGCCTACCCCGCCGCACGCCGTCAATGAATAGCTGTTCATGGATGAAAGTATATCACGATGCCTCTATCAAGCCCCCGCCCGAATAGAAAATCCGTCCATCGGCCCTCTCGGCCAGACGGACGGATCCTCTGTAGGTCATTCGAAAGATTGTCCCTAGTATGAACTAGGTGGGAAGCGCAACGTTCGGCATTACCCGGAACTTAATACGCTGTTTCCCTAAAAAAATGTTATAGAGTTAATCTTTCGAATAACCCGTAGCCATTATATTCTCGCTCACAAGAGGCGCAAGAGTGGATAACCCATGCGAAACGAAAAAACCGGACGGTAAATAGAAGAACTTGACATAAGTACCAAGTAGATGCTATCGTTTTACTCGAACTTTGATCCTCAACACACCCAAAGACCGAAAAAGTCATGAAAAAGAGTAAGGCTTTACGCTTCCTCATCTCCTTAGTCTGGATCGCCATCTTCGGCGGTCTCGGCTATCTCTACTTTGAGGGTCTGGACCTTCAAGACCCTCGATCGCAGACAGCCGCGGCGGTAGTCGATTCGAGGACAGCTCATGTGGCTTCAAATCCGGATTCTGGATCAGTCGCCGCCGCTCCCGCCTCCCAAGGCCAAGGCGCTCAGCCTCAGATCGCTCCAAGCGTCGCCGGATACCTGGCACAGCCCCTCACTCCTCAGATGGCCGCCATCAAGGCCGCCGCGCATGAGGATTGGATTAGGCAAAAGTCTCTGAAAGACTCGCATTCGCTCGCCCCGAATGCTCCCGCCGAGAAAGTCGACTGGAGCCAGTTCATCCCCACAGGGGTAACGCTCGAGGCGAACGGCGCGCAGGTCGAGCTCTTCGTCCTCCTGCATACCCAAACCTACAATTATGGGCAGTCGGCCAAAGAAATACTGGCGGAGCAAGGCTACTACATCGTGACACCGGAAGGATATCCGGACCTGTGGAAAGAGCTTTCGAAGCCGGAGAACGCCAACCGCGCTTACGCCACCCAGCTCCAAGCAGCGGACGCAGACCATCTCCATGGTCCCGTCTTCTACGCTGTCACCAGGGAGCCGCCGGAACAGCACTGACCCTTCAGCCACGTCCCGCCTCACGCGGGACTTTTTTATGAATACACCGCGACATAGCGAACTCGTTGACAAATCTCCATTTGTACTTAATATCAGGGTAGATACAGTCCTTTTCCACATGATCAAAAAAAGCCTGAAATTCATTCTCGCGGGGATCTTTATGATCGCCGCTTCTCTATTCGGACAGAGCCTGGTGCAACCGACGCCGACGAATAGGCTGTCGAACGCATCCGCTCGCGTCCCCATCGGTACGGGCGACAATATCGGCATCGGAGGCTTCGTCCTCAAAGGGACAGGCTCCAAGTGGGTCCTGATGCGCGGCGTCGGACCGCTCCTCGGCTTGACCCCGTTCAATATCCCGGGATCGCTGCAGGACACGCAGTTGTCGGTGTTCCAAGGCAATACCCGAATCATCTATAACAGCCACTGGAACAACGATCCGAAGATCCAAGACGTCGCATCGCAAGTCGGGGCATTTCCGCTCCCCTTGTTCAGCGACGACTCTGCGAGCCTTGCGGAACTGACTACGAATGGGAGCAACAATGCCTTCACCTGCCAGCTGGCCGGAGCGAATGGAAAGACCGGCATCGGCATGGTCGAGATCTACGACGCCTCGGGAAACTTCGAGGCTCCTTGGATCATCAACATGTCGATGCGGGCAGTCGGCGGTACGGGGAACGACGTCCTCATCGGCGGCTTCGTCATCGACGGCACGGGCACCAAGAACGTCCTCATCCGCGGGGTGGGCCCTACGCTCGCGAGCATGGGATTGTCGGCAGCGACATTGAATCTGGATCCCAGGATCGTGGTCCTTAACAATAAAGCCCAGGTCATCGCCTCGAACGACGACTGGTGGACCGGAGGGCTGGGGATCAACGGCGAGCCCCTCGCCCAAACGATGTCGAGACTGGGAGCATTCCCGCTCCCCTCCGATTCAAAGGATTCGGCGCTGGCTCTCCAGCTCGGAGCGGGCAGCTACACGGTACATGTACAGGCCGTCACGGGACCGGGCGGTGTCGCGCTCGTCGAAATATACGACGGGAATTGAGCGCCCAACTACGGTCGCCAGGCAGTAAAGCCCGAGGTTTTCCTCGGGCTTTTTTCTTACTTTAGTATCCCCTCTAGATTCTCGCCGTACAGTATAGACTCCTGGACGTGGGTATAGCCGACGATCTCCGACGGCTTGAACCAGAGAGGTATCTCCTGGGTCGCTTCCTCGACTGAGCCAGAAGCATGGATGAGATTCCTGATCGAGCGGTCGTCGAGATCGCTCATCTCGTATGAATCGAGGACGAAGTCGCCGCGGATCGTTCCGACATCCGATGACAGAGGCTCGGTCGAACCGACGAGCTTCCGCACGATCCGCACGGCGTGCGCGCCTTCGATGGCGATGGCGATGACGGGACCAGCGGTGATGTAATCGCGGAGCTTTCGCAATATAATCTCAGCGACCTTGAGGGGATCATCGCTTATCGGGTGCTTTTTACCATCGTCCGTGTATGCCTTGATCGATTTCTCGCCCACGCGGCGCATCCACGTCGCGTCGAGAGTGTAGTGGCTCTTCACGAAATCCGCATCGGCGAGGAGCATCTTCATGCCGACGATCTTGAGCCCGATGCGCTCGAAGCGGCCGATGATCTCGCCTACGAGCGAGCGTTGGACGCCGTCGGGCTTGATGACGACAAGGGTCCGCTCGTCCTTCGGATGTCGATCGGCGTTTTTTGTATTTTTCATGGCCTTATTATAGGCCCGCCCTGCGTTTAATGCGAATCTTCAGTCTCGAACGCGTCTATGAGCCCCTCTATCTTCGCGATCATATCCTGATCTCCCGTACGGTCGGAGCGCGCGTTCCGGCGAGCGTCGGAGAGAGCGTCCCACGCCGCATCGCTAAAACCCGCGTCCTTAAGCAAAAAGGCGTACTCAATGAGGTCGTCGATCTCAGACCCGGGTTTTGGGCGCCGCACGAGCTCCTGGTGCGCGAACCAGGCCTGCATGATCTTTTTGACATCGGGATCATCGTATCCTCTCTTGAGATTATCCACGAGCCATGCGCGCCTCTGGGCCTGTTCGATGCTGGGAGAGCGTTCCATGACTCGAGGCGAGATTATTCAGAGAGATATTTCTGCGTCAAAAGCGTCTTGAGCACGGCTTCGATATCGGCGTCGGCGTACGGCTGCGCCGAATCGAGCTTGGCCTTTACCAAATCGGAGAGATGGACGAGATATCCTTGGGCCTCAGCCGACAGTTCCGGCTTGTCGAGGTACGAGACGATCGTCCGGATCTGTCTGTCGAAAGAGCCCGGCTCATCCGCATACCGCAAAACCTCGTCTGCTGCTGCGAGCATGTCTTCCATCCGCTTTTCAGCGGCGGCTTCTGGATCCAATTCCGCCTCGGGCGAGAATCCGCCCATTTCTTGTTTCATAATGGTCCCCTAACTATATCAGATAATCCGCCCTTATTTAAGGCCGAGATCGGCTTTCACTTGAGCGAGCCTCACCGTATCGGAAACGCGGCCTTCAGCGAGCTTGGTCTTGTGGAGAAGCTCGATGGTCTGATTGAGAGAGGCGAGATAGTCGGCCTGGATGACGTTCGATATCTTGGCGTAGGCGAGCGCGTAGTCGATCGCAGCGTCGACTCTCGCGTTCGGGTTCTCGGGGCCAGAGAATATAGCGCGGATATAGGCCTCTGCTCCCTTGAGATCGCCCGTAGCGAGGAGGGCGTCCAGCTTTTTTGAGTCAAAATCTTTCATAGACTAAATTTTACGGACCATTATTGAGATACCCGTGCGATGAGAAGCCTGAGGAGCAGGGCCCGCGACTTATCCGTCACGGCCAGATCTTTAGCTATCGAAACGAGCGTATCGACGACGAATGCGCGCGCCCGATCGCCTTCTTTCGTCCCTACTTTCTGGCGCGAAAGGAATGATTCGAGCGATTTGGCGAGCTTGTCATAAGCCTTCGGTCCGAACGGCGTTTTCTCGACGATCGACTTCATATCTTCGGCGATCTTTTCGTCGACGAGCTTCTCGATCTGCTTCTGAAGCCTCTTTTCCTTATTTCCGAGGTAGTCGATATCAAGGCTGTTCTCGTCGCTCGCCTCCCGGAGGTCCTCGAAGAACGACTGGGCCTTGTCAGGATCAGTTTCCATGAGCCTTTTAAGCTTCTGAGCGGCGGCTTTTTTGGCGATCTCAGCGAGATCTTTGTTCGTGCCGACCCCTGCGAGGAGCAGCTCTCGTATCTGCTCGAAACGCTCCTTTGCCTCGGCATGCTTTACCTTGAGCTGTTCGAGCATATCCATCTGAGCCATTACCGCCTCGATATCCTTTTTCGTCTGTTCGAGAGCGCGGTCGATAGAGCCGGATGTCGGCCATACTTTGTAGTCGCGGAGGCTCATGAGCGCATCCAGCCTGTCGCGCGAGCCGGACTGCGCCTCGACGAAAGCTTCTAATTCTTCCTTTGTCCGAGCTCCGGGATCCGTATCGACCGTCTCGAGCCTCTTTTTCGCGAATTCGACGTCGGCGCTCTTGCCGAAGACGAGCTTTTCGTAGAATGCGGCGATAGGCGTGCCGAGAATGCCGCCTCCCGTAAAGAAGTCCTGGGTCTCTTTCGCTTTTTCGAGAATCTTCTGTTTCTTCTCGAATTCCTGGCGTGTCTTTTCAAGGTCGCCTTTGGCTACGAGCTCGGCTATCTTCTGCTCGGCCTCAGCGATTTGGGCGCGAAGCTTGTCGGATGTGTCCAGCGCCTCGAATACCTCGTTTACTTTTTCTGGATTCTCACGGGAAAGAGATTCGATCCGGCCGCCGATATGTTTCTGCAGCTGGCCGTCGCCGAATTCGATGCCGAGCTCCTGACTTACCAACTCGGTCTTGAAAAGGCTCGAAAGCTTGGTTGCCGTCTCAGCTTTATGCTTGAAAGCCAGAAAGCGCGTCTCGAAAAGCTCTTGGTCGTTCTCTACGGCTTCCGCATCGGGAAATTCCGCCAAGAATTCGACGAAACCCTCTGTATTGTAGGCCTCCTCGCGCAAGATAGGCGGCTCCTTCGCGAGAGCGTCTTCCGGAGCGGGTCCTGCATGCATTTTCATTATCATAATGTATATACTAAACCACAAACACTAGAACATTACAAAGGCTTGTCGCGGAGGACGGGCTTCGGCTCTTCTTTCTTGTATTTCGCCATGATCTCGCCCTCGACTTCGGCGCGGCTGCGGCCGAACGAGAGATACGAGAGCTCTTTGAGCTTGTCGGCGATGTCGGCGCTGCCTTTATCGGGAGCAGGCACGCGGATATTGAAAGGCTTCTGGGGCAAGCCTTTCGCGAGCATCTTGATAAAAGCGTTGTAGTTGTCGATATTCATGATGTCCTTGGCGGTGAAGACGGGCGACATCTGCTTTTCGAGATATTCTGCATCCTCGGCGCCGACGCGGAATATGGCCATCGAGCCGACGTTGCCGAAGACGGCGTTCTTTATCTTTTCATCGAGTTGGGCGATGAACTGGTGGGCGATATTGAGCGAGAGCTTGTATTTGCGGGCTTCGGAGAGGATCGTGGCGATCGAATCGGTCGTGACGTTCTGGAACTCGTCGATATAGAGATAGAACGGCGGCAATTCTTTGCCGATCGAGTCGACACGCGAGAGCGCGGCCATGAGGAACTTTCCGACGATGATAAGGCCGATGAGGTTCGCGTTTATGTCTCCGAGGCGGCCTTTGGACAGGTTGACGAGGAGGATCTTCTTCGAGTCCATGACTTCGCGGAAGTTGAATGACGACTTCTCCTGAGCGATGACCGGCCTCATGATGTCGTTCGCCAGGAAGTTATCGAACTTCGAGACGATATACGGCACGATGTTGGCGAGCGACGCTTCCCCGCCGGCCTTGGACGCGACCTCTGTCCAGAATTGGATGACGAGAGGGTTCGTGCATTTCGAAAGCTTGAGGTCACGGAACGTCTTATTCGAAAGCACGCGCGAGACGTCGACGAGAGTCGAGCCCGTCGTCGGGTCGTCGATCGTGAGAAGGACGGCGTTCCTGAAATATTGCTCGAACATCGGGCCGCCCGCCGTCTTCATATCGAAGAGCTTGTTGAATATAGAGAGCATCTCGTTCACGACGAAGGTCTTCTGCTCCGGGAAGCGGCGATCGTATTCGAGCATGTTGAGAGCCATCGGTCGGTCGACATATGCAGGATCGAAATAGATGACGTCTTTGGCGCGCTCGGGCGGTATGAGCGCGAGGATGTCCTGGACGTCCGAGCCGTGAGGATCGATGAAGCAGAGGCCTTTGCCCTCGCGGATGTCTTGGACGATCATGTTCTTCAAAAGCGTCGTCTTACCCGTTCCTGTCTGGCCGATGACGTAGAAGTGACGGAGACGGTCTTCGGGAGTGAGAAAGACTTTGGTCTGCCTGCCGCGGTCGGTATTCGTCCCGAGAAATACGCCTGTCTGAGGCAAGTCCATAGGAGCTGGCGCCGTGCCAGATTTCGAGAGCTTGACCTGCGAGGTCGACGACCGTCCGGTCGACGGCAGATGCATGATCGTCGTCAGCTCCTTGAGAGAAAGCGGCAAAATCTCGCCGTCGTCGAA
Organism: uncultured Candidatus Saccharibacteria bacterium; assembly: GCA_964596505.1. GTDB lineage: Bacteria > Patescibacteriota > Minisyncoccia > Phycocordibacterales > UBA6065 > UBA6065. Next base: position 11,837 of record CAZQUF010000020.1, read on the forward strand.
CGACCGATAGGTGAATGCTTCGAGCGTCTGGCCGAGAGAGCCCTTGCCGAAGGTGCCTTTCTTGAGCCGTTTCCAGCGAAACGAGTTTCCATACGTATCTTCGAACTGATTGAAAGCCGATTCGAGATCGGAAAGTATCGCCTCAGCCCGCTCCTGAGTCGACCCAGATACGACGAGGCGGATATTGGTCTCGACGATAGGAGCAGAGACCTTGTTCTGTATGCTCTCGATTGCGGACGCGTCTTCCGGTCGCGGACCGGTCGGCTCCGGCTCGTCCTTCTTCTTCGACGAGAGGTTGAAGAAGTTCGAGGCTTCCTTGGCGAACGATTCACCGAAGCCATAGCGGATATCGACCGCCGACTTAATCTTCGTGCCCTTGTGGATCTCTGAGAGAGCGCGCTGATATTTCTTGAGATAGTAGTCGCCGCGCGTCCTGATGACGATCTGGAGCGCCGCTCCCTCGGTGCCTTTCTCCATCTTAGAAAAGCTGTTGAGGATGACGTTTCCCGGATCGAAGTCGAACTTCTCGTACGTCTTGAGCGAGAATATATCGTTCTTGCCCTGTTCGGCCACCGAAACGACCGAGACGCCCTTGTCGGCGAACACGTTGTAATCGTCTTTCCTCTCGGTCACGCGCGCGTCCGGAAATATAGAGAGTATCTGCTTCTCGAAGAGATTCTTCTTGCCGTCCGGCACGCCGCAATAGAAGACGAATTCGTCGGAGAGGTTCGCCACCGCGATCTCGAGCGTATACGAGTCGTCGTCGCCGAGGGACATCATGCCTGCATAGAACTGTTCCATCGACGAGACGAGCTCTTTAAGGCTCTTCTGCGGCGCGTCTTTGTGGGGTTCGGGCAAGGCTATCTCGTAGAGCGTCATATGGATCGACTTCCAGAGGGGCGACTTCTCCTTGAGGCCCCCGACTTGGAAGCCAGATTTCACGTATTGGACGAGGAAGCGATGGAAATCGTCGTAGAGGTGAGGGTCATTGAATTTATCGAGTATCGAAAGGACGTTAGCGATGCCCTTTTCGTACATGATGCCGACGAGCTCCTCTATCTTGGCGTCGTTGCCTTTCTGTTTCGCACTGCTCAAGGAA
>CAZQUF010000021.1:0-12105 GCA_964596505.1 uncultured Candidatus Saccharibacteria bacterium
TCCGATAGCTCAATTTCTATATCCGTCTTTAGTTTTTCTGCTGCTTCAACTAACTTTTCTGTCTTTTTCGAAAAGTCTTGTATGCTCAACCCCGCTCTTTTTTCAACCTCCGCTTTTATCTCATCTCCTTCCCGAGCATTCCAGCCATCTGGCACGCCATGTATTGTTCCCCATTCAATGCTCCATCGATTGTTAGCAGGTGGAGGTGTTAAATCACCATAATAATAAGACCCGTGATGGCCTATGAATGACCCACTCCAAGATCTATCTATTTCGTCACAAGCATCGGTAAGCCTGCCAGATTCGGCATCTAGTTCAGAAATAAGAGCATCGTTCTCTTTGGAGAACTTATGAACCAACTCTTTGACTACAGAAATCTCATTTGTTTTCGCCATATCAATATTCTTGTCCAAATACCCTTATTTTACTTGGGTTCGAACTTGGACATCGGGCGGGCTACTCGGGTATGGTACCCACACCTTGAGGCCTTGTAAGGGTATTTTAGCACGTTTGAGCTGACCCATTTGAGGTTTGTGGGTCGGGCTCTATCTTCGCCGATTTTTTCACATAACGATTTCGAGCGGACGATGATCGGACACGATGTTCGGCAAGACGGCGCAGGTTATTGAAGATTGTTTTAATGTCGCTCGATCAACATAAAAATGATCCACTTTCATCCTGAAATGTATGCCGATGACTGCGAGCGCTCGCGCCAGCTTGTTAAGAAAATTGGTTGGCTCGACATAGCGGCTATCGCACGTCGGCCCGGACGAGGAAGCGCAATTTACGAATTCCGGCAAAAAGATCCTTTCATTTCGCTTATTTTCCCAAGGGAGTCCGCTATTGAAATCACCGCCGAATACGAGTGGGGAACCTGATACTTGCATATAGTCTAGAAGACATTTCTTCACGAATCGTCCTTCCTTCTTCCTGAGGCCAGGATTCAAGCCGGGATTCATGTGAAGGGTACCGACACTTTGCATCCCTCTCGAACTTTTGAATGCACCAATCAGGAGTCCATAGGAAGGCCGGGAAATTTGTTCTTTAGCGACGATGGTAAAGTCAAAAAACTTTGAATCGGCAAGTTCGAATGTGTCTCGATAGGCGATCGCGAGATCGCTCCAGCTGCCCGTGCTCATGTTCATCGCACGAAGAAACTTGTAGTTCGAAATGCCTGGGATGATTTTTTCGTAAACATTCGAAGTCAATTCTTGAAAAAGTATGAAATCATACGTACCACTTCGAAGCGTTTCAACGATAAAACCTAACACTCTCGATGTATAATCTTTCTGACAATTAAAGGTGAGCAGTTTCATCGTGTGGGCTATAAAATTATTGCGGGCATCGTGGGTTCAGTACCAGAGTAACGAGACACCGTAAGGATAATTCTGCAGATTTTCCGAGGCTAAGCTGAGGTATGTGGGTCACCAGCCAACTTCTTTTTAATGGGCCAGTTTGCGATGAAAAATATTATCAACAAATAACCGCCCACACCGACTATTGCATTGCCGCTCTGAAACGTTGTTCCTGTTTCGGAATCAACATAGTTAACTCTTAATCCAAGCGAATATCCGAAAATAAGAAAAAACAGGCACAGAATTATGGCAATCAAATAAACACGATATCCGGGCAGATATTTTATAGGGACGTATTTTCTCAGGACGAAACCGATCAAACAAGACAGGGCAACAACAATTCCAGTAAGCACGGCTCCTATCACTGCCTGGAAAGCTATGGCAATAATTCCGTCATACGGGAAGACCATGACGCCAACAGTGTAGGTAATCCAGCCTGCGATAAAGCTTGCAAGTAATGCCAAAAGCCTATATCCGTAGTTTCTAATTTTTGGGCTTATTTTGACTGATTCCATAGATATAAACATAGTAGCTTGAAATGAGCCTTTTAGGTACTCGGGTCTACCGATACTAAGTTCTTAGTGCGGTGGTGATGTCCCGAAGTTTGAACCGATTCCTACGCTTCATTTCAATCGAGTTGATAAAATAGTATGTGATTTGAGGCGACTCTACAAAGAAAATCCTGCATTACTCGATATTCCAACCTTTGCTCGCAAGGTTTACTAAATTTACCGATACAATCCAATATAATCCGATATATCAACTATATTGGATATATTCTATCTTGAAATCTGAGCAAAAAGTGCCAAATGGTCGGAACCAAATTGGATGGTACGAAAATCTTCTAGCGTCCAGATATTAGGTATGTAGATGTGATCAAGAGATTTCTGAAAGATGCCCGGCAGTGAAGTAGGACAAGTAGAAGTTTCGTGCTTATCAACAGAAGTTAACTCCGCCTTTAAAAAAGAAGGATTTATAAATTTTTCAGTCTCATTACAATCACCAGCGAACACCACTTTATTCCCCAGTGTTTCTTCGTTTTCGATAAGAGTTACAATATCTGCTAACTGCTTACGCCATAAATCTGTACCGCCAAGCGCCATGTGTGCTCCTATGATACTTATTCCATTCTTGAGGCGCAGACCAGCAATTCCACCTCCACATCCTGGATAAGGAGGTTGCGGCATTGTTGCAGGAATTACACTGGCTTCTTCTTTTGTCGCAACCAGCGTAGATACATGTGCATCAGGATATTTGCCACCCAGGCCGTACGCCATTGTAGCGAATCCCATTTCTTTTAACGCGAAGTCGAGTTGAGATCTGTGAATCTCCGGCACCACTTCATTGAGTACTAAAATGTCCGGATTGGTTTCTGATATCAAGCGAATAGTTGCCTTAATATCTTCGTGTTTTTGTAGATACTCAATACGCTTTGAGGAATATGGCGGGCCACCCCAGCGACCGCGTAGTGGTGGACATAAAATTGCAATAAGAAAAGAATTCCAACTATGATATGCGGCAAGGCCACGCATGTTGTTTGTGAGACTATCCATATTTTGCAAACCGAGTGCAATATTTGCAGTTAGAATCTTCATTGGATTATTGAAGTTCAAATTTGAACATCTGGCGGAGAGGGGGAGATTCGAACTCCCGAGGAGCTTTCGCCCCTGCCAGTTTTCGAAACTGGTACATTCGACCACTCTGTCACCTCTCCCGGGTTCGTCTAAGCTCAAACATACTAGCATTTTTTGCTTAAACGGCAATCGCGTGCCTAGCTTGCGACCTGCTGCTTCTTCATACCGACGCAGAACGCAAGAACGAGCACGAACGCCGCGGCGCTGATCCAGCCGCTTATGCCGACGAAGAGCCCGGCCAAGCCGATGAGGACGACGACGGTATAGGCGTAGAGCGAAAGGGCATAGAGCTGTCCGAATCCGAGCTTGTGGCCTTTGATCCGCGTGATGATGAGAGCCAACAGCACGCCGACGAGATTCGCCGCCAGGGCGAGGGCATATGCGCCGGCATACATGAAGGCGAACGTGAATATGAGAGCGAGCGGTATGAGGATCAAGGATAAGCCGCCGAAGGCGCTCGCGATCTTCGGTCGGTAGGATTCGAGCGTCGCCTTGTCGAGCGTGTAATCGGGCACGTTCTTGAACGACTGGATCTTATACCCGCCGTTTCGGTCGACGACCATGTAGCCGTCTTTCGCTACGAGGATGCCGGCGTTATATGTTGCGAATGTCTGGAGATCGAGAGGCTTCGAGGCGTCGACGACGAGGAAATTAGCGAAGGTCGACGTGGCCATGCCCATGTCGGCTGCCGTGACCACGATCGGGCTCTGCCTGCTCTGCGAAAGCTCGCCTTTGGAAAGGGTCAGCGTCAGGTCGGCAGGATACCTGTCGATGAATTGGAAGGCCATGTCCTTGGCGCTGTAGAGGGCGGGCACGAATATCCAGGCGAATATGATCGCCTTGATCGCCGTCGCGACGAGGAGAAGGAGAGTGAAGTATTTGATCGCAGCAGCGAACGTGTTCGCTTCGGGCTTTTCATAGAGAGGGCTGCGCGAAAGGCTCTGTTTGAACGTCGCGATGAGGTGTGCCATACCGTCAATTTAGCACAAAATCCCCGCAGAATCTAGATTTTTTAGCGAAAAGCTGTTACTATTCTGCGCACAAGCCCGCCCGCGGCCCTATCGTCTAATGGTTAGGACAGGAGCTTTTCAAGCTCTAAATCGGGGTTCGATTCCCCGTAGGGTCACCAATTGTCTTTTGTCCACCTTAAACTTCGAAGAAAGCTCGAAGGCGTATGATAATTTTGGTGTTCCATTAACTATTTCTTTATAAGTAGGCATTTTCTCGAAGACTAACCCAAACAAATCCCTTTGGACCTTTATATCCGGAAATGGCAAAACAAGATAGAAGGGCTGACAAGGCGCTTCATAACAGCAAGATGGCACTCCTAAGGTCTATTCGACAGAGTGTTGAGCGTCCTGAGGCGAATAAAACTATCGGAGACCTGCTGAGCTCTGCTACTCCGCGAGAAAAGGCGCTCGTTCGTTCTCATCTCCAGAGAATGATCGATTATTGGAACGGTGTCGGAGCGCCGATTGAAGCCAGCTGTGCAGAGCGAGCGCTCAGGGCGTTCGATAGCGGTGAATATGATTATGGCCATATCACTCGATATCTGAAGCCAGAAGTCGTCGAGAGAATCTTTGGGTAGAGTTTTTTGCGCTTGGAAACGACCCGATTTCGCAGGAACCACGATGAATCAAAAGCCCGTACGTTCCGTCCGGGCTTTTTCCATATGCCCTATGATCACCAACAGCGAGAATCGCCGAGGCGGGATCGAGACCCATGACCGATTCCCCCTCGGGTCACAAATCCTATTTACGTCTCAGCTTCTCCATTTCTCGCTCCAACTTTCCGATCTCGATCTCGACTTTGTCCGTTCTCAGGATGAGCCTTTTTTCGAGCAGGGAAACATGGTTCGTAAGCTTATCGGCGACGCTCATCATCTCCGTCATATCCTCTATAGCGAGAAGGATGATCGGCGGAAAAGTGCTGTCGTTCTTAAAATATATCTGTCGGGCGTTGAGGAGCATCACCTTGCGGCCGATCCACGGGAAGTCGTGGGCGACTTCAAAGCTCCTAAAGAACGTATTCTTCGGGAGGATCTCCTCGAGGAGCTTTCTGAGCGACGGTATGTTCCACTGTCCGTTTCCGAGCTCGTACACGACTTTCTTTTCCGTATCTTTCGGCTCCACCTGGAACGTCTTATAGAATGGATGATTAGCCGCGATGACCCTGAGCTTTTTGTCCAGGATCAATACAGGCTCGTGTATGACATCCACGACAGTCTTGATGTATGTCCAGCTATCTTCTCGGATGCGTTCGAATAAGTCACGGCTCGAGTCCTTCGACGAGCGATTCCTTTGTATGATTTTCTTCATGAGCGACCAGTATGTTCCACATATCCTTAAATAGCTACTGACGAACGGCCCGATGTGTCAGCGATCTTATTCCCACCAGGCGACAGAGACATGCGACAGGTTGTCAGCAAAATGGCACTTGACATACTATATACTATATGATATCATATCTCTAGATTGACTCATGAGCGCATCGGCCCCAGTAAGGCTGAGCGGAAAACTCTGAGCAAAAAAGAACCATGTCAAAGTCCATAAATGTGTATATCAATCAGGAGATCCGTAAGGATCCAAAGTTCACCTCGAAACCCTACAGCGATAACTCCGGGTTCGAGCTCAAGATCGACGGTCTGTCCATCACCGTCGACAAAAAACGCCTATGTATCATGCCGGGCGACGGTCCGATTCCGGAAGCCGTTCTGCCGTATGTCGAGGCAGTCTCGATCCACGAATTCATTTCTGCGGAGCGGTCGTACCGCGAAACGGGCATCTACCGTCTCGGCGAAGACGCGACGGCGGAGGTACAGTTGATCGACACCGGCAAGACACCGAGCTACTTCATCATAGTCACAAGCAAGAAGATGGAGGCGGGTCTGGAGTTGCTCCACAAGATCAAGATCGGCGCTCTCCGGCCCGACGAAAGCTACGAAGGCACGCAGCAAGGGCAGTCCCGAGCAGATCTCGAGGCCGAGCTTCGTACTGCTAAAGCCGCTCTCGTCGCGACGAGAGCGGCGCTAAGCGAGAGCCAGAGCGAACTCGCGATCGCCCAAAACCGGGTGACCGCAGCCTATCGGCTCGCGGCCAAGCTGGATCGACAGAAGTGGCCCGTGTGCCTGAGTCCTGTGGTTGCGAGCAGCATCACCGCCGCTCTTAACGCAGGTAACGCCTGACGACAGCCCCGCAATGGAAGCCCTGTGCTTTCGGCGGGGCTTTTCTTTTGGACATAAAAAAGCAGCGCCGTACCTGAAGGCCGTGCGCTGCGACTTGGAGAACATGACTGACCGGCTTCACGCAGGGAGGATATCGTGGATCTTATCGTCCTCGACTCCGAGCGATCGAAGGCCGGAACAAAGGGGATGCCCCCGATCGACAGCTTCCTGAAGCACCTTGGTATCGTCGCCATCTTTTTGGATCCGCTCGGAAAGGGTCTCATCGATGATGTAATCGCCCTCGCGGAGCCGGCTGCAGGGCCCGCTTTCTTCGATCTTGAGGACGAGCGGCTCTTCCTCGACTACTTCGACGATGTACTGACGAACTCCGCCGGTGATCCAGATTACGAGATATGATCCGACTGTTGTTTTCATAAGAGCGTATATTTGACGCCAAAATATCAGTGAAGTCGCTATCTGTCAATATGCGGGCGAGGTAAAATTGACTGTACGTATCTCGTATGATATAGTAAAATGCAGACGAGGCACGGGTGTGCTTGGTCTTTTAAGATACAAAACAACAAAAAGAAAGGTTCAGAATGCCATCGAGCATCAGTCAACTAACGGCGGAAATACGCTGTCTCGCGTGCGATAAGCTTCTCGCCACTCCCGAGGGAATCAAATGCCCTCGCTGCAAAAAGGTTCATTCCTTCGAGCAGTGCTTCGCAACGGCTCTCAGGCCCGACCAGTATCAGGTCGTGTTCCTCTGGGCTCCGGACGGAAGCCGTGGTTCTCCTATCGTTATACGTAAGGAGATCTGGCTTAACGTCGGAGGGTTACAGGGAGTACCGAAGGATCGCCTCCAATATCCCGTGTTCTTCGTTTTCGACCCATTCGATTCTTCCAAGACTTTCGGCTGTCAGGTGAATGACGAGCCGATTCTCGACTTCCGAGAAGCACTAAGGCTCGCCAGGGAGCATGAGCTTGCTGCTCGGGGGAGCGGCAAGTGGGTCGACCTCGACAAGGTCAAGAAGCACGAGCTTCAGAAGCCTGAAAGCGGGATCTGGACCTTCCTCGACTTAGAACGTCTCAGCAAGGTGGGTAAGGCAAGCTACACCGACCTGCTCGCGACCTTGGGTTCATATTGCACCGGCGCCTCTGTCTTGCCGCGTGTGGTGATCGGGATCATCGCGAGGCTCGGACCCTTGAGCAGTTCGGAGCGCTCAGAGCTCCGTTCTCTCGCAGAGCTTGGCGCTCGGAACACGCATGGTCGCGCTCTGGAGGAGTGGGGCGTCCTCGTTCGCCACCTCTCTTAATCTTCCTCAAGCGTTTTGGTTTCGAGGGGCGCCGTCACGGCGACCCCTCTTTTTTATAATGCTATACTCTCCTCGTGAAGAAAAGAATATTCGATCTGACGCCTGAAGTCTTGATATTTGGCTTCGTCAGCTTTTTGACCGATATCAGCTCCGAGGCGATCTTTTCGGTTTTCTCCGTATTTTTTACGGTCATCGCTGGAGCTCCCGCCTCGCTCCTCGGCTTCATCGAAGGCTTTTCCGACTTCTCGTCGTCTTCCTTGGACTATTTCGCAGGTTGGCTCTCGGATAAGGCAGGGAAGAGGAAATCGCTCACCCTCATCGGCTACGGCTTTTCGACTGCGGCCAAGGTCATGCTCCTCGTAGGTACGTCCGTCGCGGCGCTCGCTTCGTTTCGAATCGTCGAACGCCTCGGAAAAAGCTTCCGCGGTCCGCCCCGCGACGCGTGGCTCGGAGAGATGGCCGAAGAATCGAACAAAGGCTACGTCTTTGGCGTGCATAAGGCCATGGATAAAACGGGCGCCGTCCTCGGACCGCTCGTCGCCTATGCCTTGCTCCTCTGGTTCGGGCAGGGGCTCTCAACCTTCCGGCTCATCTTCATCATCGCTCTGGCGAGCGCGCTTCTCTCGGTCGTCGTTCTCGCTCTCATGAAAGACCGCCCGGGCATCCCCCACGAGCGAGAGAATCTCTTCAAAGCCTGGGGGACTCTCAGCCCGAAATTCAAATCCTATCTCATTCCCGCGAGCATCTTCTCATTGGCATATTTCAGTTTCAGCTTCCTTCTTTTGAAGGCATATCTAGTCGGTTTCTCGATCCAAGACGTCGTCCTTTTGTACGCGCTCTTTAATGTCTCGTTCGTCCTCATATCGATACCCGTCGGAAAGCTCGGCGATCTCATCGGCAGAAAATATATCGTCATGCTCGGCTACGTCGTCTATATCGTCATGTCTCTCGGCTTTATATTCGCCACGCAAAAATGGCAGATCATCGTCCTGTTCCTGCTCTTCGGCGTCTTCTATAGCATCGACGAAGCCCAAAGCAAGGCCTTCATCACCGATATCGAGAAAGACCGGCGCGCTACGGCTATAGGGATGTACAACTTCGTCACGGGACTGGTATATCTTCCCGCCTCGGTCATCGCCGGAGCGCTCTGGGTCTTTAATCCCGCCTATGCTTTCATCTTTGCGGCGATCGTCGCTACCGTCGCGCTGTGCGCCTTCATATTTCTGAGACCGTGGGCCGGTTCACAGATTCCGAGCGGCGTATGATATGCGGCGCCTAACGCCGAAAGGGCTTATACTAGAGCGATGCAAGCCATCGCCGCCATCGCGATCCTCGTCGCAACCTCGACCGCTGTTCACATATATCCCGCCGCGCCCATCCAAGGCGATCCGATTATGATAACGGTCGAGGCGACATCGACCGTCAAAAGCATCGCCTTCGGCGGCAAGCCGCTCGCCCTTTTCTCGTATCAGGGCCTTCCGACAGCATTCTATGGATTCGATATCAATAAAAAGTCTGGCACGTATATGATCGTCGCCAAACTCGCCGATGGCGCGTCGATCCAGAAACCTATCACGATAGGGGAGAGAAAGAAGGCCGAGGTCGCCTTCACCATACCGGCAAAACTCGGAGGCACGACCCCTGCCGCCGAGACGACGCTCGTGAGCACGCTCGCCGCAGAGAACGCGAGCCTCCTCGGCCTCCGTACCGGCGCGAAAGCCTTTTGGACATCGCCTTTTGCTTTCCCTGTGGCCGATGCGACCGTCACCGACCCCTATGGCTACAGCCGCGATACCGGCACTGTCACGGTCACGCACAAAGGCACGGACTTTCACGCTCCCGAAGGCACTCCTGTTCTGGCCGCGAATCGCGGCGTCGTGCGCCTCGTCCAGGAGGGGAGGAACTACGGCAAGACGATCATCGTGGACCACGGCCTCGGCCTCATGACTTTTTATATGCACCTCTCGAAGATATATGTGAACCAGGGCGAGCTCGTCCAGCAAGGCCAAGTCATCGGCCTCTCAGGCCAGACCGGATATGCCGAAGGGCCTCATCTCCATTTCACGGTGCGTATGAATGAGATATCGATTGACCCGATGATGTTTATGGGATTCTTCGCTCGCTAGAGCGGAAGTATTGCGCTTAAGCTAAGCGTCCTGTAGGATTGGCGAAGAAATGAATATGCACCCTATCCATCACGCAGGCTGGCTTCCCGAGGATATGGAATCTCTCACGCGGACGGCTTCGTTCAAGGAATGTGGCCTCCTTGCTCTTTCTATTGTTCGACGGCACGGCGGACCCTTGCATACGGTCTCGGGACCGATCACCACCGGCGGCGTGGGCTCGATCAAAGGGAATATGGCCGTTCTCCGCGGCGTCATCGAGCATCTCGCTTCCTCGGAGAGGCTCACGATGTTCAGCCAAATACCCTTCGAGGAGAAGCTCCGGCAGCTTTGGGACGAATGGAATATCGCCAATCCGGACGGAGGCTATTGCATGGCTCTCCTCGAGGATTTCTACGAGCCGGTATTTTCCTCGGGCTATATTAAGACGCTTCACTTCATCCACGGTCACGAGTCTTCGCAGGGAGCTCGCTGGGAGCACGAAGGCTGCAGCCGATGGGGGATCGAGCGGCGCTATTTGCCCGCCGAGCTCTCTCAGGAAATGCTCCGTAGGTATGTTCCGGTATAAAGACAGCGGCGCTCCGGCGCCGCTTTTAATTACCCCCCCCCTTGGGATTATTTCGCGTGGAGATGGACGTATATGTCCTCGAGTGCCTTGATGGCGTCGCCTGCAGCGATATTGTTCTGATGGTAGAGGCCATCCGTCCCGTCGCCCGCTGCCCAGATGCCTTCGACGGATGTTGCCTGCGTCTTCGGATCGACGACGATGCGTCCGAATGTATCCACCGTGACGATATCCTTGGCGAACGCGGTGGCGGGTATAGACCCGATCTCGACGAATATGCCGGTGACCGCGAGCTCCTTGGAGGGAGCGCTGTCGCCCGCGTCTTTTTCTTTGTAGATGAGGCTCGTCACGAATTTTCCTCCCTTGACCTCCATGGGTATGGCGCCGCGGATGGCGTGCATCTTGGGGTTGGACAGCACTTTCTTCACGGTCACAGGATCGGCTCTGAACTCGTCGCTCCTGTTAAGGAGAGTGACCGATTTGCAGTATGCGAGGAGCTGGGCGGCGCTCTCGAAAGCGGCGTTGCCGCCCCCGATGACCGCTACGTCCTGACCGGCGAATACAGGGCCGTCGCACGAGGCGCAATACGTGATGCCTTTATGCTCGAATCGGTCGGCGCCGGGGATAGCGAGCTTCCTCCGGGCGCTGCCGGTCGTTATAAGGACCGTCTTTGCCTTGTACTCCGCGCTCTCGGTCTTTATGACAAAACCGTCCTCGCCGCGGCTGAGGGCCGTACAGTATTCGCCTGTCTTTATATCGACGACATCGGAGGCATAGGCGCGCAGATGGGCTTCGAGCGACTTGGCAAAATCGATGCCCGATATCTTGATCGTGCCGATCCAGTTCTCGATGCCTTCGGAGACGGTCGACTGGCTGTTCCAGTCTTTGGTTATGAATATGGTCTTGAGGCGCTTTCGGGACGCATAGACGCCCGCCGCTACGCCCGCAGGCCCGCCGCCGATGATCGCAAGGTCGTACATAGTGGGAATAGTATAGCAAAAACAAAAGAAGACATCATGTCGGACACGGATATTTTTCTACTGAAAAATTCCTAGTGCTCGCCCCGTCGGGCTCGCAATGTCCTCCCTGATGTCTTCTTTTGTTTTTGCTGTCCTAACGCACGTATCGCTCGTTCTTGCATGACGGCGTGGCTGGAGCCGTAGACGATGAAGAGGTTTGTGCCTTTCTTCCAATACTTTTCTATCTGGCGGAGGATGTATGCATCCCTAAATACCTCGTGCGACACCGCATTGATGCGGCTCAGATTCTTCGTCGGATCTACGATACCAGCGAATAGATCCTTGTCGTCTTTGTCAAAGGCTCGCTTGAATAGCTTTTCATGGATAGCGATCATATGGGCGATAGAAAAGTCAAAATCGACCCAGCCGCTCTGGTGCCTGTCCCATGCGAGCGAATCGCCGAGATACTTTGCGAAGTCTGGTTTCTTGATCCGACGGTTCCATTGATAGACCATACGAGCGAAATCATGATAGGCGATCTCTTCCTTGGTGAAATGTTTGAGAAGTTCCTTATACCGGAGGCTTTCAGGAGGCTCGGGCGAGATGATCTTGATGCCTTCTTTGGTAGCCGCATATGTTATGAAATCAGGTTCGCCGCCTCTGGCTATCGCCTCGTTTGCTGAGCGGCTCATGGGCCGCACGCCGCCCTCGACGAATACCATCCGATCCTTGCCCTCAGTCGTCTTGAGAAACTCTTTCCAGAACTTCTTGATGAGAGGGAACTGAGGGTCTTTCGGGTCGCACGAATGCCGCGCGCCGAAATAGTAGATACAGCGGCCGGCCTTGCTTACAACGAACGAATAGGGCGTCGGGTGGAATGTCTTCTCGTACTCCTCCCACGTCATCAGATGCTTTTCTATCATGGTAGAAAGTATAAGCAATAAACTACCTCGCAGCAAGCTGTCCCCTCGCTTCGCTCGGCGAGGTATT
>CAZQUF010000022.1:0-12004 GCA_964596505.1 uncultured Candidatus Saccharibacteria bacterium
CGATTCTCGCCACTGGCGATCACTCATGACACGAAAAACACCGTACTGGACGTACGGTGTTTTTCGTGTCATGTGACCCTACGGGGAATCGAACCCCGATTTAGAGCTTGAGAAGCTCCCGTCCTGACCATTAGACGATAGGGCCTTGCTACCTTACGAGACGTAGAGTAGAGGATACAGAAAAACCGCCGCTTTATCAAGAAATGGGGCGTTTCGTGCGCGGAGGGGTCTATGCAGCGTGCTTCTTGATGAGGTCCTGGAGCTCTTGGATGCGTTCCTCTTTTTCTTTCTCGAGCTTCTTCCAGAAGGCCATGATGTCGTCGGAGCCGACGGATTCCTGCATGTATTGGTTCTTGATGCGCCAGAGGCTTTTCGATTCTTGGACCGCTTGGTTCATAAGATTGAAGAGATTGTTTCGAAGCATGATAGTGCGCTAGCTGATAACGCCCTAAGTATAGCGCATATGGGGAGACATAAGAAAAGCGGCGCGCGATGCGCCGCTTGAGAGGGGAGTCGGTCAGAGAAACGTTATTTGCCCCTTGGGTGCCGGAGGCATGGTCGGTGTCTGAGGTTTGGCGGGCGTGCGTTCTCGATAGGGCATGCGCCGATCGGTGCATTTTCTCCAGAAACTACGCCGGAGCGCTTTCTTTGCGCACTCGGTCGCGACGAATTCGTGAACGAGAGCGTCGGGGTCAGCGCTTCGGTCGTTCTTGATACGGGGATCGCTCGCACGGACTTCGTGCCGATCTGCGAATCCCTTTTCTTCTAATATCTCGGTGGCCGCCTTGCCGTACCCGATCCTTTTCTCGTGAGCTCGATCCCGTGTGAGATTTATGAGGCCAGATAGGTTCATAAGAGCTAAAGAAATCTGAACGCATATAACCATAAAATTAATCTCCCCGCAAGAGCATTGCGGGGAGGGTTGGGCCATCGGTCAGATGGCGAGGAGGAGTTGTTTTCCGCGCATCCGAGATGCCACGGCGAACGGTTGGAGGTGTCGGGAGACCTTGCTCCGGAGGTTGATGAAGCGGCCTCCGTAGCGATGTATGCAGACTGCGGTGAGGGCTTTCTGGAAGTTCGCCTCGCGCTCGGACTCTTTGTCTGCTCGTAACAGCTCTGCCACTTGCGCGGCAAGCTGGCGGATGACATCGGCTTCCGGTTCGCCCGGATCGATCCTGTGATAGGGCATGAGGAGTGGTTGTGGACGGGTTGAAAGTGCTGGTTCTTTTGTACCCATTATACACCCAATTCTATATACTGTCAAGCTCTAGACAAACAGGCTGTCGACGACGGCTTTTATATCGCTGCCCTCGGCCTTGCTCTTGAGCTCCTTATTTACCGCACCGATGAGCTTGCCTGCGCCTGTCTTGTCGGCCACGCCGAGCTCGGCTTTCTTGGCGAGGACGACTTTCCGTATCTCGTCCTGGGGCATCGAGACGGGAAGGTAGGCCTGGAGGAAGACGAGCTCTTTCTCTTCGTTTTCGGCGAGGTCGGCCCGGCCGCCCTTGGAGAATTGGTCGATCGAATCTTTATGCTGCTTGACGAGTCTGCGGATGATGGCGAGGGTTTCGTCGTCGGTGGCTTCGGTCGGAGCCGCCGCGCCCGCAGGCAATTTCTTGGCGAGGAGCTCTTTCTGGATCTCCGCCTGGATGCCGCGGAGGACGAGCGTCCGTACCTCGTCTTTGGCGAGCATGGATTCCTTTGTATTCTGCTTGATCGTTTGGTGTAGTGTCATGGCTATATTTTAGCATATCTCGTTCTGCTATAATGTCTCTATGGAAACAGGCTTCATCATCTTTTTTGCGATCCTCGTCATTGCCGCGAACGTGGTCGCGCTCGTCGTATTCCTGCGCCGAAAGCCCATCGAGGCCCCGAAAGCCGACGATTCGGCCATGAAGCTCCTCTTGGAGCAGATGAACGAGCTCTCACGCACCGTCGACAAGAAAGTGGGCGATGCGAATCGCACGATGACAGAATCGATGCGCGACCAGCGCACCGAGACGCAGAAGCTCGCGAGCGAATCGCAGAAGCTCGTCGATAAATTCCTCCGCGAGGTCACGGCCATGACTGAAAAAGTCACCCGCGTCGAGGAGACGGGCAAGCAGATGGTGGGCTTTGCCGACCAGCTCCAGAATCTCCAGGACATCCTCAAGAATCCGAAGCAGCGCGGCATCCTCGGCGAATACTATCTCGAAACGCTCCTAAAGAATGTCCTGCCGCCCGGCTCATACGAGATGCAGTACAAGCTCGGCAAGGACGACGACGGCAGCGATCTCATCGTCGACGCCATCGTCCGCGTCAAGGACAAGATCATACCCATCGATTCGAAATTCTCTCTCGAAAACTACAACAAGCTCGCCGAAGAAAAGAACGAAGCGGAGAAGGTCCGGCTCGAGAAGCTTTTCGTAAACGACCTGAAGAACCGCATCGTCGAGACGTCGAAATATATTCGGCCGTCGGAGGGCACGATGGACTTCGCCTTTATGTTCATACCGCACGAGGCTATCTATTATGAGCTCCTCGTGAACAAGATCGGCGCTATGACCGAAGAGACCGATAATCTCATCCAGAGGGCCGCTAACAAATACAAGGTAATCATCGTCTCGCCGACGTCATTTCTCGCCTATCTCCAGACGGTTCTCCAGGGCCTGAAGGCTATGCAGATCGAAGAGACGGCCAAGGATATCATTCAGAGAGTGGGCGAGCTGGGCAAGCACATGAAGGCCTATGAGGACTATCACACGAAACTGGGCAACCATCTGGCTACAGTCGTCAATCAATATAATTTCTCCGGGAAGGAGCTCAAAAAGGTAGATAAGGACGTTTTGCGCATCACCGGCAAGGCGGCCGGCATAGGCGATGTCGCGGCTCTCGAAAAGCCGTCTGATGATTCCGGCTTTACGCTCGTCGAGCTCCTCGTCGTCATCGCGATAATCGGTCTTCTCGGGAGCGTGGTGCTCGGGTCGCTCAACATAGCGCGAGAAAAGGGAAGGATAGGCGCCGCTCGATATTTCGCGGCGCAGGTCGATAACGTAGCCGGCGACCAGCTCGTCGGATCATGGAATTTCGACGAATGCGGAGGATTGGTGTCGAGCGACCTCTCCGGTTTTGGCGATGACGCCGCCTTGTCCGGATCGGCGTCGTTCTCGCCCGATACTCCGACGGGCACCGGTTGCTCTCTTTCGGTGGTCGGAACAGCGGGCAATGCTATGGCTTCGAACGTGACGCCCCGGATCACAGGAGGCAAGATCACTGTCTCGGCCTGGGCCAAGAGCAATACCGCTACGTGGAATGATTACGGCTGGATCGTCAGCTCAAGGACGGGCAATGCCATGTTCGTTCTCCATCCCCAGAGCGGGAGCAAGACGATAACCCTCTATATAGGAGACGGAACGAGCCAGTATCAGATAAGCTATACGATGCCCGATATAACCAAATGGCATCAGTACGTCGGGGTCTACGACGGAAACACGAGCTATCTCTATGTCGATGGCCAGCTTATGTCGAAGAATACCTTTAATATCGCCTTTAACCCCGGTACGTCACCCGTCTACATGGGTTCAGATGGCTCCGGATCTCGAAATGGCAATGGTTTCGTCGATGCAGTCCGGATCTTCAGCAAGGATCTGACCGCCATGACGGTAGGAAAGCGCTACGCCGAAGAACGAACGCGCTTCTTCGCCGATAACCTTGCGTTTTAGGAGGCGATATGCGATATTAGGACGACAAAAAGCCCTCTCTGGGGCTCTTAATTTTCAAGAAAATGGCTACAGCAAAGGCAAAAAACACGGCAAAGGATACGGCAAAAGACGGCGTTTTTGCCGTGATAGCGACGGGCGGCAAGCAATACAAGGTTCGCGTCGGCGATACCGTCAAGATAGAGAAGCTCTCGGGCCAGCACAAAGTCGGCGGCAAAGTCGTCTTCGACCAGGTCCTCCTTCTCGATGACGCCAAAGATACGACCGTAGGCGCCCCTTTCATCAAGGGTTCGAAAGTCGAGGCTGAGATCACCGAAATCGGTCGCGATGCCAAGATCACCGTCATCCACTACAAGCAGAAGAGCAAGTACTTCAAGAAATACGGCCATCGTCAGCCTTTCTTCAAGGTCGCGATCAAGGCCATCGCGTCGTCTCCAATAGAATGCAAAACACACACCAGCTTATCGCCGGTGTGTTTTTTGTGAGACTTGACGAAGGCCGAGCCCCGAGTAGTATGAGGACCGAATCGAACATCACAACCCTCAACCCGTTCTTCACATGCTTAAGTGGGCTTTCATATTCCTCGTCATCGCGATCATTGCCGCGATCTTCGGATTCAGCGGCATAGTGCATGTCGCCCTGGTTTTCGCGAAATTCCTGTTCTTTCTCTGCGTCGTCGTCTTTGTTCTCATCGTCCTCGCCGTCTTTTTTGGATCTTCTAGGTGAGGTTCGTCGTTCAACCGAACGCATTCGCGTCCCCTAAGGCTGGGGGCGCGAAAAGCCGATCCTTCGGGATCGGCTTTTTCTATTCTTTCACGCTCTTCACGATGAGCTTCCTTCGAGTGGCTCGGCGAGGTTTCGCTTTCATCGGTATCGCCCCAGCATCGATGTCTCGGACGAGCTTCTCGAGATCCTCGGTTTTGTAGATCCGATAGTTCGACATAGGGTGGCGGGTCGTCGGCAATTTGCCGTTCTTGTCCCAGTTGCGCAAAGTCAGGGGAGTGACTCCCAGGAATTTCGCTGCCTCTTTGATCGTCATGAACGTGCCTGACATGGGATTAGAATTGATTGTATAATATACCCCATGGAAGAAACACTCAAGGAGCAGAGCAAAGAGCCGGACAATCCAAGGCGTCTCTGGAGCGGATGGAATATCGCGGCGGTCATCATCGTCGTCTTTGTAATCGTTATCCTTCTCCGTTCATTCGTATTCGAAACGTTCTTCGTCCAGGGCGACTCGATGGATCCGACGATAAAATCAGGCCAATTGGTGTTCGTAAACAAACTGGCCTATCTCTGGAGCGAGCCAAAGCGGGGAGACATCGTCGTCGCCGTGCCGCGGGTCTATCCCGGCAGAGTCATCAAGAGGATAATCGGCCTTCCCGGCGAGTGGTTTTCGATAGAGAATCAGCGCATCGTCATCAGGGATTCGCGCACGGACAAAGGCGTCAATCTTGACGAGAGCTACCTTTCGATACCTGATACGCCAGAGGTGGGGACGACGAGATGGAACATCGACCCGAAAGAGTACTTCGCTCTCGGAGATAATCGGGCGGTAAGCATCGATTCGAGGGAGCTCGGGCCCATAGATTTCTGGAGCATCAAGGGCAAGGTAGTCGGCTCGTTTGATTTCAACTCCTTGATTTATAAGGGTTTCTAGGAATTATCCATAGTAAGGTTTAGTAAGGTTTATAAAAATACCAAAAGCTTTAGCAAAAATTAGTAAAGAAAATTTGCACAGGCGGCGACAGCCGATTCTCTGAAAGAAGGAATCGGCGTTTTTCGTGCCTACAACCTATGAGTTTCTTGATCGTGCTCGACTGGGACGTCGATCACCGTATCGGCACGAAGTCTCGTTTGGTTGTCCACATAAAAATGCCGTATCGGATAAGGCATCGTCCGTATAATGAACCCGTCATCTTTTGAGTATCCGATACGGTATATCGGATAGTAAACGAATCAGATTTGAACCCAGATTCTAGAAATAACCAGGACCAGCAGAGCGGATGGCTTTCGATGGCCGAAGCCGCTTCGCTTACCCCGTATTCGGCCGAGTATCTCTCCCTCCTTGCTCGCAAGAAAAAGCTCGCTGCCAAGAAAGTCGGAAAGACCTGGTATACCACGAAAGCGATCCTGGACGAATACATGAAGCGGCAGATGATCCGGAGCCAGATCCAAAATGGCGATATATCTTCTTTTGCCGAAAAGCTTCCGGGCGCTGTGGCTACAGCGATCGCGCCGGTTATCGTGGCAGCTATCCCAGAAGCGCCTTCGGTGATTCCGGTGCCGGTTGCCGCATCTCTTGTTTCAGCAGCGCCGACGCCGGAACCCGAGATGGTCATCTACAGCAAGAGACCGATTGAGGGAGTAACTACAGAAACTCCTGTTATGGCTGTTTCCGACCACCCATTCACCAAGCGCATGCGGACGTTCCATGGCGACTTGCAGGAATATCTCGGAGTCATTAAGGCCGGCGAGATCCCGATTCCGAAAGTCGAGATTCCCGTCAAAAAAAGCGCGCCGGTCGTATCCCCGATCATTGCTGCTCCCGTTGTGCCTGTCGTAACAGCTCCCGCTGTTCCGCAGCCTCCGCGCGCGAGCGCTCCAGTTCAAGCGAGCGTTGCCGAGCCGTCGCACATTCCCGACTTTTTCAAGAAGATAAAGATGGCAGTCGAACCTTCTGCCGCGCGAGTCAGAGAGGCCCCGGTCGCCGTCGAGATACGAGTGCCTCATACCTCTCCGGTTGCATCGCAGGCTACGTTCGCGCCAGTTTCGAGGCCGCTCGAGACTGTGGCGAACGTAGTTCCAAAAAACGTGCCGACGGGATCTGCGCCCGCCGGTCTCGATGCCATCGCGCTCACGCTCGCCGAGATCGCAGAGAGGCTCGAAAAGATGACCATGCCCTCGACTGCCGAAGCCGATATCTCCAAGGTGCTCGATAAAAAGCTCCAAATCCTTCCCGGTAAGCCGAATATCGTTACGCGTTCCTTCAAAACGGTTTTCGGCAGTAAGCCGTTGATCTACATAGCCACGGGCCTGGTCATATTCTTCATGATATTCCCGACGCCGTTCGTTTCGGCCTTCTTCGATAGCGCCCTTACCGCAGCCAAAAAAGCATGGAATGACTCGAACACGGTTATGGGTTTCAGGCCGGGAACGCATGCGAATGAAGTCCTCCTTCTTGATAAAGAAGGCAATGTCTCGATCATGGGCCACATCGAGACCGACGGCCAATTCGTTTCCTACGCCAAGGACGGGGTAGCGCCGATCGTCGTCGACTCCACGACAGAGGTCAAGAACTTGAACGCCGAGATGGTCGGCGGCAATAAGCCGAGCGACTTCACGCTCGCCTTCGTTACGAAGAACGGGAACGTCACGACCGACGACGTCTTCTTGAACGGGGCGGTCCAGGTCGGCAAGACCCTCCTCGTGCGCGGCGCGACGCATCTCCTCTCGAGTCTGACCATAGACGGGGGCATATCCGTCCTCGGCGACGCGAAGTTCGATAAGTCCCTCACGGTCGCGGGTCCCGCGTTCTTCGAAGACATCATCAACGCGGCTAACATACATTCTTCCGGACTCGCCTCGCTCGGCCAGGTCGTGACGACCGGCAGCGTGAACGTCGGACAGAATCTCGCCGTTCGCGGATCGATCGAGGCAGGCGAGGAAGTCGTCGCCGACAGCGGCTCATTCGGCACGCTCGGAGTGAACGGCGACTTTTCTGCGGCGGGCAAGGTCACTCTCGGCAATTCGCGCTCGACGGTCACGGTGAACGGCAACCAATCTGTTAAGGGTAATCTCGCGGTCGCGGGCGGCGGATCGTTCGGAGGCGATCTCTCGGTGCTCGGTAGCCTCAATGCGGGCAACCTCAATCTCTCGGGCACGACGACGTCGACGAATCTTGCGGTAACAGGAACGGCGACTATCGCTAACCTCGTCGCATCGAGCTCCGCGATCGCGAATCTCATAGCGACGAATTCTACTACGACGAATGCGACATCGTCGAACCTATTTGCCGACAACCTTGTGGCCACGATAAGCCATCTCATAACGGCCACTATCGACAATCTCTCGGCGACGGTAGCGAGCATCGCTACTCTCACCGCGAACAGTATCGGCGTGAACGCACTCACGGCTACGAACGCAATAACGGAGAATGCCACTACGACGAACTCTACGACGACGAACGCATATGTTTCGAATCTGACGACTGATACCGCCGTTGCCGCGAACTTGATAGCGGGCAATTCTACTTCTACAAATGCGACGACTACGAACGAATTCGTTTCGAGCCTTGTGGCGACGACGGCCGCGGTCACTCAAGCTTCGCTCGTCAACGCCATCATAACGAACGCTGCGATCATGGGCGCGACGATAGGCGAGAGCACGACCACCGACGCGACTACAACGAATGCATACATCGCCAACGCGGCCATCGACGCGCTTACTGCAGGGAATTCGACGACCACGAACGCATATATCGCGTCGCTCGTAGCGGGAAATGCTGATATCGGTTTTGGCACGACGACGAATTTTGTATCGACGAACGCCACGACGACGAATCTCGCCGTAACGGGGGGATTGAATGTGACCGGCGGGCTCGACGTGTCGGGCCAGACCAATCTCGGCGATATTACATTCGCGAATGCGACAGGTACGAACGCGACGACTACGTCGTTCTTCGCTTCGACGCTCAGCGCCTTGAACGGAGCGATAGAAACTCTCACATCCTCGCTCGGCAATTTCGGCGATCTCTTCGCGACGAACTCTACCGTCACGAATTCGATCGTGACGAATAGCACGACGACGAACGCGACTTCGACGAATCTTGCCGTGACGGGAGAATTGAATGTTACGGGCGGATTCGACGTTTCGGGCCAGGCGAATCTCGGCGATTTGAATTTCGTGAATGCTACGGGTACGAACGCTACGACGACTAATCTCTTCTCGGTGTCGGGGTCCTTCGGATCGCTCGCTGTCTCGAATCTTACCGCTGGTCGCGTGCTATTCGTTTCGACGGGCGGGCTTCTCGCCGACAGCTCGACATTCACATTCGATTCGAACACAGGGCTTTTGTCGACTCCATACGCGTCGACGACCGCCTTTTCGTCGTCGGGAACGGGGTATTTCGGATCGCTCGGCGTAGGGACGTCGTCTCCTACCGCGACGCTCTCGGTTCAAGGAAGCACTCTCTTTTCGGGCGATCTCTCTCTTGCGAATCTCGTCGCTACGGGGACGATATCGTCGGGCCTCATCAACGGCCAGAATATATCGTCGAATGCGAACTTTACCGGCACGCTCACCGCTACGGGGGGTCTCGCTACGCTTTCCAATCTTCTTCTTACGGGTTCTTCGACGCTTCAAGACTTTACCTTCGCGAATGCTACGGGGACGGCGGCTACGACGACTTCGTTCTTCGCATCGGCATTCAAAGCCCTCACGGGATCAGTAGACGCCCTCACATCCTCGCTCGGCAATTTCGGCGATCTCTTCGCGACGAACTCTACGACGACCAATGCGACCTCGACAAATCTCTACGTGTCGGATTCTTTGACGGCGAATTCGTTTACGACCCTAGGCACGTCGACTGCGGCCGCGTTCGTCGCGACATCGCCTTCAGCGACCTCGTCGTTCGCAGGCAATCTTTCCGTGGCGGGTAACGCGACGCTCGGGTCGGGCGTCGGGAGCTCTCTTGTCGTCAATTCTGCCATTGCATCCGACCTTGTTCCTGATACGAATCTCCTCAGGTCTGTCGGATCGCCTTCGGACTATTGGAAGACGGGCTATTTCGATACGCTTAATGTGAATACGCTCTCGACTGCAGCGACAGACATATCGGGTACGGCTTCTGACACGTTCACTATAAACTCGGATAATGCGAGCGCGGACGCCGAAAGCGAGAGCCTCGTATTCAAGCGAGGCACTGTTTCTCCGAACGCCATATTGGCGTGGGATGCGGTTCAAAAGAGATTCGCTTTCAACGAGCCGCTCTATATACAGAATGCGACGCCGAGCGGCGACGGAGTGACTCTCGATATTCAGGGGAATGCCGGTCAGACGCTTAGCATATTCCGTGTATCATCTTCGACAGGGAGCGATTACCTCGATGTCGCCAATAACGGCAATCTTGGCGTAGGCACATCGTCGCCGGCGCAGAGGCTCTCTGTTCAAGGCAACGGACTCATCTCCGGCGACCTTTCTCTCGCTAACCTCACAGCCACGGGCACGGCTACGTTCGTGAATATTTCTGGAACGAACTCGACTCTCACGAACCTTGTCGTGCCGGGTAGCTTTACCCTCGGTTCGTTGAATGGGCCGCTGCAGGCGAATAATGGCGTCGTGTCAGCGACGTCGTCTGTAGGCGTCCTCTACGGCGGCACCGGACTGACGGCCGCGCCCTCATATGGCCAGCTTCTTGTCGGCAACAGTGCAGGGGGTTATGCGCTTTCCGCCACCTCGTCTCTTGGTTTTCTAGGATCTTCGACGATTTCGTCTCTTGCCACGAACTTCGTGCCTAAATGGAATGGCTCGGCTTTCAATAACTCTCTTATATATGACAATGGCACGGCTGTAGGTTTCGGCACTACTTCGCCGAACCAGGTTCTCTCTGTTCAAGGCGGTGGCCTTATATCGGGCGACCTCTCTGTGGCGAATCTCGTAGCGACCGGCACTCTGTCTGCAACGAATGTCTTGGTTAACGGCTCATCCACTCTCCAGAACTTCACATTCGCGAATGCTACGGGTACGGCGGCCACTACCACGTCATTCTTCTCGTCTGTCGGACATTTCGCGTCGGGTGTTGCGGACACATTCTCATCGACGCTTGCCTCGATAACTTCGCTTATAGCCAACTCTGTCTCTACCTCTGCTCTCACCGCTACTAACGCCACTACGACGAACGCTACGACGACTAACTTTGTCGCTTTCACCGCGCCGATAGCGCCTTACTTCGTAGCCACCTCATCTACAGCTTCTGTCTTCCCCTACGCCTCGACCACAGCCCTTACGGTATCCGGCACGGGATACTTCGGCACGGCCACCACCACGTCTCTCATAGCATCAGGTCCTGTCTCGTTCCAGGCGCTCTCCGGCATCCTCTCGTCGAATGGAGCTTCCGGGATATCAGCTCGCACTATAACCGGTACGGCTAACCAGATCGCCATATCGAACGGCGACGGCATAGCGGGAAATCCAACCATCTCTCTGCCTTCTTCGCTCATATTCTCGAACGCTACGTCGAGCAGCTTCTTCTCTTCTGTACTCTCGGCGAACGTCTTCTCCGCAGGCCAGACCGGTACCACTACCATCACCTCTGCTGGATTCCTCGGAGTGGGCACGACTTCTCCGTCTCAGCGTCTCTCTCTCCAAGGCTCTGCGCTTTTCTCTGGAGACCTCTCTTTGGCGAATCTCGTAGCGACTGGCACTGTCTCTATCGGCACGTCTCTCTCCGTTCCCGCCCTCACGCTCTCTGGGGCTGCTATCAACTCCATCCTCTCCACGAACGCGAGCGGGGCAGTCGTCGCCACCTCCGCTCCGACGGCCAATTTCTTCACCGCGACTTCAGGCACTTCCTCAGTATTCCCCTATGCATCGACCACGGTCGTCACCTCGGCGCTCGCTTCTACCACGAACCTCACGGTCTCTTCTCTCACCTCAGGCCGCATCCCATTCGCCACGACCGCAGGCTCCCTTATAGACTCGGGCAATCTCCTCTGGAACAACGCTGCTAATCTCTTTGCTATCACCGGCAACGCTTCGACATCTCAGCTCACCACGACGGGGTCGGCATATCTCGCTACCACGGGCGGGAGCGTTTCTATAGGAACAACCACTACGAAAGTAGGAAGCGGCATCGCTCCGACCTTGGCAGTTCAGGGTATCCTTTCGGTATTCGGTCTGGTCGCGAACAACACCAGTAGCGCCTCTGCCGGAGATATCGTAATTCCTTATGGTCATACGATTCGATCTTCTAACGATGTCAATAACAACAGTATCGCGGTGATGTCGTATGGCATCAATACGTACGGAGGGGCAAATTCTGTCATATTCGGTAACTCGAATAATGGATGGCCTGATCAGATCATATTCACCGCGAGGGATCTTTATAACGACGATAGCGGCGGCGTGCTCGGCAATGGCGAAAGACTTAGGATTAACTCGAACAAAAATTATGGATATATCGGCGTCGCCTCGTCGTCTCCGTGGGCGATATTAGGCGTTAATGCAGTCGGGGGGAGGCCATCCTTTGCGATAGGCTCGTCATCAAGAACCGACTTCGTCGTCCGCGATAACGGGTTCGTCGGGGT
>CAZQUF010000023.1:0-11724 GCA_964596505.1 uncultured Candidatus Saccharibacteria bacterium
TATGAAGGCTGCGAACGGATCGGCGGTCGTGCCGTAAACGATCGCACCGCCAAGGAGTCCGGTCAGGGTTATGCCGACGAGGGCGGCGAGAGCGATGGCTTTGGATGTCCAGAGGTCGGCGAGATACTTCTTGAGAAGGGCGAGAATGCTGCGTCCGATGCTCCCAACTTTCTCGGCGAGGCGCGGCATGCCGGAGACGATCTCGGCGAGCTCGCCGAGAAGCAGCGCGCCGTAGAGCCATGTCGATATGACGGCGAACCTCGAATGGGCGCGAACGAGCTGGCGATTCGCCTTGAGCAGATGCTCGGCCGTATCCCCGGTCGCGAGCGCCGCGAAAGCTCCGAGGATGCCGAAGACGAGGAGTAGACGCTCGATGTCTTTCCAGGCTACGCGCGGGAGCCATCTTCGGACAGGCAAGACTTTGATCACCGAATAGATGACGAGGAGGGCGATAGGGAAATGGACGAAGATAGGGTGGAGGTTATACGTCATAGGGCCATGAGAGAGACGTACTCGAGCGGGTCGCTGAATCTCGCGGCGTTCTCGACGATCTCGTCCGCCGAGCCGTAGCCGTCTAATTCTTTCCATGAGCCGTTTTTCTCCAGCTCGTCATAATATTCTTTCGAAAGAATCTGCAGGTGGAGGTGGGGAAACCAGTTGCCGTTGTAGGGCGCCTTGCCTATAGATGCGAACACCTGGCCCTGTTTCAACGTGTCGCCGACTTTGCAGAGGATGTTCCTGTCGAGGTGGGCATGGATGAGGTATATGGGTTTCGACAAGCGCTTGAGGATAACCCTCGGTCCCCAGCCGCCATCCTCGGGGTAGTCGTCATCGATTCGCGCGACCTCTGCGTCGAAGCTCGCGGCGATCTCCGTGCCCGAAGGCGCGTTGACGTCGATGCCAAGGTGGGTGAATGTGCCGTGTTGGGCGAGGTAGCTTCCTTTCCAGAGAGTGCTCCGGTCTTCCATCCAGCCGCCATAGGAAAAGTCGAGGCTATACTTCGCGTGGATGTCGGCGACCATCGCCTGGCATATGGCAGGGTCGAGAAGGGGATTCGGGTCGCGTGCGAGCTTCCGCTCGGCGAGCCAGCGCTCCGCCTCGAGGTCGAGGTTCACATATCCGAATCTTTTGCCTGCGAGGCGAGGGAATATCATATGGTCTAGTATACTAGGTAGCTTTCGAACTATGAAGGGCCGAATACAAAAAACTGCGGGCAGAGCTCGCAGTTTTTTGTATATCTAAGATCTATTGCTACTGCTTCGCAGGAGTCGTAGATGCAGTCTTGCCGGCAGTCGGTCGAAGAGCGCTCACGACCGTCGCCGCGTCGGCGCGCGCTGCTTTGAGGTCGGCGGTCGCGGCCTTTATCTTGGCGCGGGCGTCTTTGAGAGCGGCGGTATTTGAAGCCATGACGGTCTTATCTCCCATGTCAGGCTTGAGGGCCGCAGCCTCGGTCTCTGCTGCGGAAGCCTGGGTCGTGGCATCGGCGACTTTCGCCGCGAGGCCTGTCAGGGATGCTGTCATCGCTGTTACATCCTTGCCTGCCGACTGGGCCGCGGTTACGCGTGTCTGGAGCTTCGAGGCGAGGGTCGTCAGAGTCGAGGCGGTTGCGTTCACGCTGTCGACTGACGCGAGGAGATTGCCCTGAGGGATGACGAGCATGAAAATGCGGTATGAGTCAGCGATCGCCTTGACGTCGGTTTTGAGCGTCGCGGCGGTAGTATCGGCGTCTATCTTTGCCTTGAGAGCCGTGAGATCGGATATCTGGGCTTGGACGGTAGAGGCGATCGAGGCTTTATCCGCATCGGTCACATGCTTGGCGG
The DNA here is from genome assembly GCA_964596505.1 of uncultured Candidatus Saccharibacteria bacterium. GTDB lineage: Bacteria > Patescibacteriota > Minisyncoccia > Phycocordibacterales > UBA6065 > UBA6065. The sequence goes on from CAZQUF010000023.1 coordinate 1,821, forward strand.
CGGCTATCCTCGTCGAGAGGGCATTGAGGGCGGCGATGCGTCTCGTTATCTCTTGGTCGGCGCGGGAGATAGACTTCGTCACCTGGGCGCTCGCTCGCGCTGTCTTTGCAGCCGTTCGCGCGGCTGTCGTAGAGGCCGTCTGGGCGTATGCCGAGGACGCGCCCATCATCATAAGCGCCGCTCCGGCGAGCGATACGGCGATGGCAGGGATCTTGCGTTTGATGTTCATGGTTCGAATATGTATGAGCTTATAACTATTGCTGAGGCACCTGCTTGTCGTTTAGGCTGCTGTCGACGTTGGCCGAATCGCTCGAGACGGTCTGCATGCTCGCGTCGACTGAGGTGAGGTCGCTTTGGAGCGAAGCATCCGAGCTGTCCTGAACGGTCGAAGTCGCCGCAGACGCGTCGGTAGACTGAGCGGAAGAAGCCGTCGATACCGGCGCCGGAGCGCTCGATGAGCTCGCGTACCACCAGATACCGAGGATGACGAGCGCGATCACTACGACGGTCACGATTTTTTTTGATGAAGATGACATGATGCGAAAGACTGCTATGTGATAAAACCGGCTTCTGTCCATTATATGTCGGCGTTCGACAGAGCACTAACTTGACTACTTTGTAGTTTAATGTATAGTTTTTTTAGATTGCAAACCTTATGTCTACGATACTCGAATCTCTTACACTTGAAGATAGGGAGCCAGCGCACGGGATCTGTCTCGGCACGTACCTCGAAGGAGAATGCTATGCCTTCGCCATCGCTCTCCATCGAGCGTTTGGCTGGTCCATGGTCGGTCTCATGCAGGGGAAGGTCATCCGTCACGCGCTCGTACGGCAGCCCGACGGTATCTATCGCGACGCGCGCGGCGAGGTGGAGCAGGCCGAGATCGGCGAGCCGTTCGGCGTGCGCGAGCCATACGTTTTCCGCGTCGTCAGCGAATCAGACCTCAAATCGGTCCGTCCGGTCTATGAGCATGTCATCGCCACTGCGACTACGCTCGGAGAGATCGTCTGGCCCGATCTGCCGTGGAATGGCATGGCAAAAAAGGCGGTCGCGTTCGCCGACGAGCTCGAAGCTCTCTCGCGCAAGCACGGCATCTGGATACGTGCCGCAGTTCCTGCAGCGCGGCCGGTACTTTCCGAGCAGTTCGGCGAGGAAGCGGGATACACCGTCTCGCCGAGCGTGAACGGAGGAGGATTCTTCCTCGAACGAAGGCTCGAATAGATGCATCAGCCAGCCCTGGATGGGTCGGCTTTTTGTAAGCTTATTTGATCGCCGCATCGATGTCCGCTTGGATCCGGTCCGCGATAGCGAGGGCTCCGTCAGCGTAGAAGGTGTAGCCAGACTTTGGAGAGCCCGAAAAGTAGACCATGGCCGCTCTCCATTCTCCGTCGTGCTCCTGAGATTTTGCGCCTGTATCGGCGAGAAAGAGTCCCTCAGCCAGGAAAGCGTCTCTCACATCCCACGGGTCAGAAGCTTTTCCGGTGATCTTTTCGATCCGATCTTTGTAGAGCATCCAGGTCGAGGGGATAAAGTCTGCCGGGCCCATCGCTCCGCCCCAGCCGAAGCTCATGGGGCAGGTAATTTGCGTCTTCAACGGGTCTTTCCCGAGCGCCGATGTAAGAGCGATGAAGGCGGGGAGATCGCGCGTGGGGTTCATGGTCCTTTCTCTCTTTTCACCGTCCGCGACCCTCGTGCCCTCGCCGGTCGTGAGATCGGTCAGATAGCACATATCGGTCTTTTCGAGCGTCAGCTCTTCCTGCGAGATGGCGAGGAGGAAAGCGGGACGGACGCCCGTGAGACTTCCGACATACTGCGCGATCTCGAGAGCGTCGCCGAAGGTCAGCGGCTCCGTCTGCGCCAAAAGCTCGAAATTTCTACTGAGAATGCTCGTGCTGGTTGCCATGGGTGGCGTCGTGGCTTGCGCGCTGATCTCTTTGGACGCCGGCACGAGAAGGCTCTTCGTTCTCGTCGCGGCAGCGTTCTCGGATGAGATGATCTTATCCACGAGCTTCGGCACCCAGATCTTTTGGGTGCAGATAAGGCCGATGCCTATGATGATCAAAACGAGGAGGAATATCCGTATAGCTCTCATCTTTATTCGACGAATTCGACTTTGGCGTCGAATGATACCGTTCTATCTCCGATAGAGTAATATGCCTCCAGACTAGGACCTGTGCCCGTGCCCGCCAATCGCACCTCGATATCCCCGGCGCGAGCCGCCCAACCGTTGTCGATAGATTTGAATTCTTTTTTCATCTCTGAATCATATAACTTGTCGTATCCGGGGTGCAATGCAGGGTGGAGGCTCATCTCGCTTTCATCCGAGCTCGCGACTACGCGGAGGGGTTTGCCTTCTCTGTATGTATTCTGATTTCGATTCTGTATCGAACCATACCAACAAGCAGCGAAAAGCCAATCGCGTCAAAAGATTGCTTAATTTCTCGTCCAGAGTAATATGAGAAAAGGAGCTACCGTATGAATCAAAAACTGGTCATTGAGTTCGATGGACGCATAAAAGATAGATGCGAGTTTCTGGGTCAAATCACGGAGCCGATCGATAGATTGCTCAGGGGACGAATCCACATCCACACCATGCTGATGTTCTTTAGGGAGATCTTGAAGAATGTCTATGACCATGCCGATGGCATGGGTCGGATGACGCTCGAGGAAGACGCGCACGGCATTCGTTTTGAGATTCTGGACTTCGGCACAGAGGCATATCAGTTCGATGTTCTCATGGCCAAGCCTTCCTCAAAGGCGGGAAATGGCATCAATTATGGCGTCGGGCTGGGCCTTATCGAGGGAATGGCCGCAAGCCTCAAAATCATCGATTTTCGGCTCGATTGTTCCCGAGGGTTCACGTACTCTGGAGTGTACCCTTATGAGACCTGCGAATAGCGCGGGTCTTTTTTATATGAGCTACGACGGCGAGATGAATATCGCCGTTACGGACTTTGCTCTGTTCATCGTGACTACGCATGCTCCTGTCCCTGTGCAGGCGCCGAACCAGCCGGCGAAAAACGAGTCGATCGTCGGGGTGGCGGTGAGGATGACGATGGTGCCGGGATTATAATCTGCGGAACACGTCGCGCCGCAATTGATGCCCGCCGGCGAGCTCGCGACCGATCCGTCTCCGCCGAGAGATACCGTCAAAGCATAGGTCGCGGAGAGGGTCGTGGCGTCTGCTATAGGAGAATAATCTGAAAGATTTCCCGCTCTATCTATGGCCCTTACTCGATAGCGATAGAAGGTGTGAGCGACGAGACCCGAATCGTCGAAGGAAGCAGAGCTTGAGGTCGCGATCTGCACGAAAGAAGCGCAGCTGTCGCCGCTACAGCGCTCGACGAGATAATCGACCTCATTGAAAGGCGCGTCGGCGGAGGCAGTCCATGAGAGGGAGAGGCTTGTCTGGGTCACGCTCGAGGTCGCGAGGTTCGTGGGCGCGCCAGGGGCGGTGTTGTCAATGCTGACTACGCTATCGTCCGTAGGACCGACATTGCCCGCTCTATCTCGAGCGTAGGCAGCGAACGTATGGGATCCGTCGGGAACGAGCGTCGTATCGTATGAGAGCGAGTAGGGCGAGGAGGGATCCGTACCGATCCCTGATCCGTCGAGAGAGAAATAGACGCCCTCCACGCCGCTCGAATCATCCGAAGCGTCCGCGGCGACGAGGATGGTCCCTCGAACGAAGCCTCCTGTCGGAGATATTATCGAGAGGGTTGGCGGAGTCACGTCGCTCGCCGCGCCGGTATGTGGAGGCGCGTACTCAGGGGCGGGCTTACCCCTATGACGCATGGGCAGCGCTGCCACGGAAGAAGTCGCGACGGTCGTCGTAGCGAGCTCGGTGAGCGCGGCGATCTTGGCGCGCGTCGCGGGGCCTACGATTCCGACCGGGTCGATGCCGAATGCGCGCTGGAATGCCATGACCGCGTCTTTTGTAACGGGGCCAAAATGCCCTGTGACGGTCGGATAGGCGAAGAAGCTCGTATCTTTGAGGAATCGCTGGAGGGACGAGACGTCAGAGCCGTTCGATCCGACCGTGAGCGAGCGAGAGAGCGTAAGAGAGCTCGTTTGCGCGTTCGCCGCCGTCGCGAAGCCGCCCACTATGGCCGATATGGTCAGCGCGATCAAAGCGGCATGCTTTTTCATGGGAGAGATTATAGCATCCCTCTACGGAAAGAGGCGCAAGAACAGAGAGAGGAAGGTGCTGGGCGATGTTGGAGCTATTATTCTTTATGCGCGGTAATGATCGAATATCGCCACAAACCTTTTTTCAGCGCTCGGATCTGTCTCCAGGAGGCGTGATAGTTTGCCGATCTTTCTTTGCGGAAAAAGAAGGGCGCTATCAACAGGGCTATCGGATAATGGAGGATGCACAAGATTTCGAGGCGTCTCAGGGAGGGCGATACGTGCGCGGTGATATCCCTCACCTGGATATCCTTGAAACCGGCTTGCGCGAGCCCCTCGATATGTTCTTCCGGCGTCAATAATCGGGGCATGGCCCAGCCTTGAAGCCAGGGTTCTATGTATTTTTTCTCTGCGTCGCCGAGCGGCGGGTCGTTTCTCAGCGTGTATTCGGCGATAACGGTCCGACCTCCGCGTTTCAATACGCGATACATCTCGGCGATCACACGCTTCCTGTCCTCGGCGTGGACCAGGCTCTCGAGCGCCCAGTAGATATCGAAAGATCCATCCTTAAAAATAAGATGCGCATAATCGCCCTCAACGACCTCGACCGATCCCGCAAGGTGCCGTTCCTGAATATACTCGCGCGCCTTTGTCGTCTGTAACGGGCTTAGCGTCACACCTGTCGCATGGCATCCATACGTACGGGCGAGCCACATGCTGCTGCCTCCATAGCCGCATCCGGCGTCGAGCACGGTATCGGATGCCTTGACCTGGACGCTTTCTGCCAGGATTTCATTCATCCGCATGATCGCTCTCTTGTGGTTAGTCGAGCGCTTGTCATAGTAGCCAAAATGGACCGCCGGATTATCGTTTCCGGTCCACAGAGCGCGATAGTCGATATGCGTCGCGTCGTAGTAGTCGATGACTCTTTGTTTGTGATTCATTGTGAGGTCTTTTCGACCAGCTCTTCGTTTTCAGGGATACCGAGACGCTGCACCCGACAGAGGCAAAGTAAGGTCAAGTTTAGTCGAGTTTCTTCGCTATCGTTGAATCTTCCCCTGAACTTCCTGAACGAATGATTCCGGGTTTTCAACTTCAATGACGAGCTGGTCATAGTGTTCATGATCAAGCGAGATAATCACAGCCTGCTTAGGGTGATGGATATCCCAGAAAATATGCTTCCCGTCTTGATAGAAACTCCCTGCAGTGATAATGCCGGGTATCGTTGTTCCTGGCATCTTGAAACCATGAAACTTGTTCTTTACGATCTCTTCGTCAATTCGTATCGCGGTGATGTGCTCAAGCGGAACGCTCAACTTACTTTTTAAAGCTAATATCTTGTCCATTCCCTCCACAGAGAGATGGAGCACATTGTCTATTATCTCCGGTTTGATCATGTTCCCAGTATATCAAAGTCGGGCAGATTCTTTGCTATAATCTACTGATGAGCGCCGAACCCTTCATCCCTGAAGTCAAATTCCTCCCGGCCGACCTGGAGACCGAGGCGGGGCTTATGTACAAGTTCTCCATACCGGGGAAGAGCCCGTGGCTCGACGTGTTCTACAGGGTCTATCCCCGGCTTAAGGAGATCCACCAAAACGCGAAAAGCGAAGAAGAGGCGAGGCTCGAATGCCGCGCCCTCACCGAGCGGACAATCAAAAATAACCATGAGGCTATCGTGCGAGCGCAGGATTCCATCCAAAAGGATTGGGACACGGTCGGCAGCGAATTCCTCAAGACCCTCGCCGAGCATTTCGAGACCGCGTGGCCGGTCGATAAAACGCAGATCGTCGGCTATGTCTCTATCTTGTCGGTAAACCCGCGCTTTCTGGACAGCTATTCGTTCTGCGTCAATTATCTGAACCTCAAGAGCGCGCGGGAGACGATCGCGCACGAGATCGTCCATTTCCTCTGGTTCAAAAAATGGAAAGAAGTCTTTCCCGAGATGGCGAGAGATACGTACGAGCGGCCGCATCTCGTCTGGAGGCTGAGCGAGGTCATGGACCCGATCATCTTGCAGTGCGATCCCAAGATCAAAGAGTTGATAAAGCCGGAGAAGTGGGGCTATAAATCTTTCGAAGGATTAAAGATAGGGGAGACAAGCATGACCGAGCATTTCTCGCGGATATATAGAGATTGTCTGGAAAAGAAGACGAGCTTTGAAGATACGCTCAAAATCCTGTGGAAAGAGGCTCAGGAGCATAGGCAGGTCCTCGAGGGGTTCTGAGCGAGGCTAGGCCGCTTTCTCCCTGTCGTCCTCTCTGAGGTCGCCTTGGGACCTTCTTCTGCTCTGCTGCTAAAGAGTCCTTGCGTCTCATTGACTTTTTAGAGATAAAATGCTACTATCACAGCAAACGTCAGGAGTACATTCTCAACCAAAGAAAGGAGGGCATTATGCCCAAGAAATCCAGAAAACCAAATAGATTCAAGAAATCCGATCTGACCTTAGCCGAGCTAAAGGCCTTGATCCTCGCGCGTTTCGACATTCGGGCGCGCGGGCTCGGTCGTCTCACGGCACGGATCCAAGAAGGCCTCGGCGAAAAAGCGAAGCCGGAAATCCCGGAGGTCATCGCGGTCCAGAAGAAGCTCAATGACAGCCTCGCCGATCTCTTCGCGTCTCGCCTTATGGCCGGCAAGCGCACGACGCCTTTGCTCTCGTCCGAGGATTCCGGACCGATCGCCGCGCTGGTGATCGACGGATATCCGAAATTCGACAGTGAGGGGCTCAGTCTCACAGACCGCGCGGCGTGCGAGGAATTCATCAAGGCCGTGACCAGAAACTCGATCGCGGCTTCCGACGAAGCGCTGCGGTCCCGAGAGAATCATTACACGGAGTACTGGCGGTGGGTTAAGACGGTCTTCGAAGTCGCGGCTGAACGCGACGTACCGCCGATCGAGCTCTTGAAACTCGACGAGGCGGCTGATGAGATCACGCGCAGACTCCTTACTATGCAGGAGTTCGTCAAACAGAGCGAGCGTGCGACGATGAGGTTCATGAACGTCGATACCCTTAAAAAGATCGTGATCCCGCCGCTCCTCGATCTCGCCTGTTCCATCATGGAAGAGGACCGGGCTGAGCTTGAGCGGCAAATCGAAGCCGAACTCATGCCGAAGCTCCGCGAAACCGCTGAAAAGTCCCGTGCAATCATCAGCACATGGCTCGGCGAGGAAGTGGCCCGCATCTACGCAAGGGCCTAGTCTCGGCATCGTCCTCTCAGATACTCAAGCCCCGCAGATGCGGGGCTTTTTCATGCGACTTCCGCTAAAAGCGCCAGGTGGTCGGAGCCGAAATCGATGGTCCGCGCGTCCTTTACCGTCCATGAGAGCGGCGCGAATACATGATCGAGGTCTTTGCGCATAAACGAGGGCAGACCCAGAGGGCAGGTCGGCTCTCGAGATACCGACGTGAGCCCTTCGGTTTTGAATGGGGCTCTCGAGAGCAGCGTGTCGGCTGTTTCATTGAAATCTCCGACACAGATCGTCTGACGCCCTTTCTCTTTTTCCGATTCTATGACGTTGGAGAGGTCCTGCATCTGCCTCCGCGAGAAGTCTCGCAGCCCGGCAGTGAGATGGCAGCCTACGAGGGTGAGCGGCACGTTCCGGAGCCGCAATCCCGCCGCGCCCGCCCCTCCCGAGATCTCAGGCAGATGGGATATCTGAGGAATGAAGCTCTCCGCGCACGGAAGCTTTGAAGCGACCATCGTAGCCACTGTCATGTCGGGGTAATGAAGGCTCGGACCCCACGCGATGTGGGCGAATCCCATTTTTAAGAGCTCCCGATCGAGAATGGGCCTGTGCAGCTGCACGAGGACCTCGTTCAATACCACGATATCTGGCTCGCATCCTTCTATCAGGGCGAGCGTATTATCCAATCTCGTATTCTTTGAGAAGAACTCCGAGCGCTTTTTGCTCGTCGCGACGCTCATATAGTTGAAAAGACCGAGGCTATGTCCCCCCAAGAGAAGGAACGGGACGATTTTCCATGTATGGAAGGCTACGAGGGATCGCAAGCTCACCCATACCGACCGCGCATTGGGCACTCCTAGAGCGATATTCGCGGTGAGGATCTTCATAGAGTCTCATTCTAGCTCTGATTTCAGGGGGTTCAAAACAAGATTTTACTAAATCACCCTCGCTTTCTTCAGGACTCCTTTTACAGACAGAGACGACGCGTGCGCCTTTGCCAGAGCTTTCTTTGCTTGGTCTTTTGTGATGAAACCCACCGTCACCTCTCTCGCTAAACGAGTGATATCCGGATGAAAGCCTAACAGCCTTTTCGCTTTGGTCTCCGCGGCTTTGGCGAAGAGGCACGAGTTAGCATTCGACTCGATGAGCTCTTCGCCTCGCGGGATTCGCCAGCCTAATTTCCTGAGGATCTTCCTCGTATCCTCGATCTTTCTTTGGAGCAAGAAGGGAAGATGGACGATATAAACCGGCGGTTTGTCTTTGTACGGCTGAAGTTTCCTGATGGCCGAGAAAACGAATCTCTCTGATTGGCTATTCTGACTTAGGCCGGCCCATTCGTTGATCCCCAGGATCACCACGCGCACGCCGTTCTTTATCGCTTCCTCGTAATACCCTCTAATGACAAGGCGCCGACAGAGCTGGCAGGTTCTTACAAAGGGAATCTCGTGCTGACATTTGATGGAATAGTGCCTGCGACCTTCTACATACCATTTGCGAAAGCTTTCTTTTAATTCTTGAGAATCTCTTCGCTCATATAATTCCGCTGTTCTTTCAAAGCACTTTTTATCGACTGGCCGAGCGTACTTTCTTATATCGATCCTCTGGTGGTCGACTCCTAATTCTTCGGCGACGCGCTTTGATCTGGAGAATATATGTTTTGGGTAATAGCCGGTATCGAATGTGAATGCGAGGGGCGTAAAGCCCATCTCTTGTATCTGGTAAAGAGTAGCGGTGCTATCTTTGCCTCCTGAGATTCCTACCATCGCGTCATATTTTCCTCGTCCGCTCTTGAGCAATGACCTAAGAAATTTCAGCTCTTTCTTCAGTGGTTCGGTGCTGAAGCTCTCCTTATACCTCTCGCAGACCTCGCATAATCCCGATTTCCCGATAGAGCCTGATAAGTTAACGCTCGTATTGACGCATCGCCGACACTCCCTAACTTCTACGAGGGCTTTGATCTGGGCCGCTATCTCTTCCTTGGTCTGAATCGCCGTATTGAACGATACGTTCGCTATCTTTTCGATCTTATTCGTCGAGAAGAGCCGTTCTTCTATGTGCCTTTCTTTCTCTGCTTCCGAGACAGAGAAATCTTCTCGCTTCGCGACTCTCAGGCTCAAGTCGTCGTCCGGAGTTTTTAGATAGACTACCAAGTAGCCGTTCTTTTTAAAGTATGTCGAGTTTTTATAGCCTCTAATACCGGCGATGATCGCAAACTGCCCGGGAAATCTCTTTTGATGGATATATATCAGCGCCTTGGCGATAACCGAAGGCGAGTAGCGATTTTTTAAGCGGGCGAATAGATCGCGAGCCTCGTCTCTGGAGATCTTAGTCGATGCGGCTTTGCCCTCGATTCGGCTGACTTCTTGGATGAAGCGATCCTCGCCGATCTTCGAGCCGATATTGCGGAACATTTCCATGACCGCAGCGTAGCCGGCAACCTTTTCCAAAGCGGATACTGTCTCGGGCTTGATGCCAAGCGCAGTCACCGCAGCGCGAGCAACCACCATATTCGCAGCTTCGTTCGCACCCCAATTCGCCTTGAGCGCCGCTTTCTCTTTCAGGAGATTGGCAGCGTCGTCGGCGGCCTTG
>CAZQUF010000024.1:0-10833 GCA_964596505.1 uncultured Candidatus Saccharibacteria bacterium
CGGCGATCACGCCGCGCGTACGCCGCGTAATCGCCGCCTCGAGCTTGGTCGGATTGCCCTGCGCGGTGACGAATTTAAAGCCGGAAAGGAGGATAAAGAACGCGACGACGACATAGCTCAGGTCGACGACGGCCTGAATGACCTTATACATGAGATCAGAGAGACTGCTCACGCCGGCGAGAGGATTTGGCAGAGAGGTCAGACCAGAAGCAGGCGTATTGGAGTTACTGTTTAGCGACTGGGTAGTATTATTATTAGTATTGAGCGTCGGAGTAGTCGGAGTAGTCGGGGTTGTTGGAGTAGTCGGGGTTGTTGGAGTAGTCGGGGTTGTTGGAGTAGTTGGCGTCGTGGGAGTCGTCGGAGTTGTTGGCGTTGTCGCTGTAGTAGCAGCAGTCGGCGTTGTCTGATTATCCAGACAATGGCCGCCCATGTCGTACCCGGATACGCACGTCGAAGTCGTAGAATTTGCAGGGGTTGTTTGAGTAGCCGGCGTTGTCGCCGTAGTGTCGGAATACAAGCAGTTCCCGCTTTCGTCGTATTCAAGACAATCAGCCTGCGCTCGCGGCGCCCCTATCGTGAGCGCGCCCACCGCAAGAATGACAAGCGTCGCAAAACCTATGATGAATGTTTTTTTCATGGATGTTTTTTGATTAATTGCCTATGATGCTCGACTTGCTTATATCGCCGATCGACGGAGCGAGCAATTTGTCGAGAATGGTATAGACGATGAGCCAGGCCGCAGATACGAGGAATATGCCTATAAGAAGAGGCCTGAACATGCGCTTGGCATCGCTCAAGACATTGACGTCGCCGTTCGCCGTCATATATTTGAAGCCCGCATAGAGAAGCATGGCTGCGAGGATAGGGATGATTATATAAAAGACATATTTGACGAATCGATAGGCCGTCGCCACGAGCTGACTGTAATCGCAGTCATTTTTGAGCGTCCCTGGATTTGTAGGATCATATGTCGGATTGCACGAGACGAGCTGAAAATTCGACGAGTTCGGCGCCGTGCCGGCTGCGTCGTTCTGCGCAGGATTATTACTGCCCACCGCTCCTACAGGAGCTGCCGCCGAGCCCGCAGCATTCGCGCCCTGCATCCCCGCCCCGAAGGAAAGGATGAGAGCGCCAACGATCACCATTCCGATATATATCTTTTTCATTGGTTATTTGCTCTAAGAAGGCTGCCGATCTGCTGGCTCGCTTGGCTCACCGCGTCTGAGACGCGAAGCTTGCCTGACGTGACGTCGTCTATGAGGCTGCCGAAGACATTCGTCGTCTCTTCCCGATTCGGATCGAGCCAGGCATTCGAAATAAGGGCGCTCTGATAGAAGATCGAATCATAGGCGTTGCCCGGCAGAGGCGCGAGCATGTCGCGACGCACCGGCGGCAAACCGGAGGCGCTCACCCACCCTGCCTGAAGCGGCTGGCTCGCGAGAGTCACCGCCGCGACATAGGCAGCGGGGATATTCTTCGAAGCTTTGAGGATCGCTACCGCATCCATAGCTCCGAACGTCTCTTTCTTGCCTTCGGTCTGCGGCATGAGAGCGACGTCGAAATTCAGATTCGGATTGGCCGCGCGTATGCTCCGCAGCTCGCTCGCGTAGCCGAAATACACGGCGAGCTGGCCCGCGAGGAATTCTGACTTGTCGTCCGGCAGGGACCGATTCCATGAGTAGGACGTCTTGAGGGGGTTCGAGAACTCGGTGAAATACGAGACCGCCTCCTCGGCCGGCACGAGGCCTTGAGAGCCTCGGGCGCTGAATGCGCTCGAGATAGTTCCCATGCTGTCCAAAGCGACGATCGGCGTGCCGGCTTGGAGAGAGAGGAGGGCGACCATATCCTTGAAATGGGTGACGTTCTCCGCCTCGCCGAAGGCGATCGCGCTCTGGGTGATATTGCCGCTCTGGTCTTTGACGGTGAGCTTGGGCGCGAGGTCGAAGAATTGCGACCATGTCGTCGGAGGCAGCGGAATGCCGGCGTTCGAGAACATGTCCCTATTCCAATACATGACCATCGGATCGATCGAGAACGGGAAACCTATGATGCCTGCGCTGGTGAGGAAGAGCTCGCCTTCGGGAATAAAGGAGTCCATGAATGTCCGCTGCGAATAGCTCGAGAACGGCACGACATAGAATTTATTGATCTGTTTGAGGATGAGGCCCTGGGGCAAAAGGACGAGATCGGGACCGTTACCGTTCGCGAGGGCCGATATGAGATCGGATTCGAAAGTCGCCGGGCTTTTTTGCACATAGTTCACGTCGAGCGAGTCCTTGTAGTTGAGCGAGAACCCGGATATATAAGACGTCATGAGGTCTTTATCCACATTGCCCCACATGACGAGAGGAGCCGCGCTCTGGGAGCCGGAGTTTTTGGAGATGGCGAATATGACGACCCCTGCGACGCCAAGAGCGACGAGTATAGCGGTAAAGATGAGCTGGAATCGGGTCATTACGTTCGGAAAATTATACCATAATGATGCGAGCCCGCGTCGATCTCGCGTTCGAAGCGGAAGCCTGCGGATTCGGCGAGCTTACGCGCGTCGTCCTTATATACGATATGGTCCTGGAGCGGGCCCATCTGCGAGAACGAGGCGGCCCAGTCGACGAGAAGGAGTCGGCCGTTCGGCTTGAGTACGCGCTTAGCTTCGAGCAAGAACGATTTCTTGTCATCGAGCATGAAGAGTATGTTCGAGGCGATGCATACGTCGCACGACCCGTCTTTGATCCGCGAGCCGCCGAGCTTTTCGAGGTCTCCGACAAGAACTTCGAGATTCGATATATGCTGCCTCTGGGCTTCGTTCTTGAGGCGTTCGAGAAGGTCTTTTTGAACGTCGACGGCATATACCTTGCCCCCGGGCACGACGGCTTTGGCCGCCTCGATAGAATAGAAGCCTGAGCCCGCGCCGAGATCGGCGACGATAGCGCCTGCAGAAATGCCGAGCTGTTCGATGTTGTGTTGAGGGTCGCTGAACATGAGTCTAGTATAGCAAGAATGAGCATCTATAAAAGAGACCGGACGCCCTCTCCTGCGGAAGGTGTCCTATTAATCCGGCGTCCCGGCCGCCGCAGACGGCGGTCAAAGCCCGGGACGCCTCCTAGTCTCTTTTATAGATGCTCATTCTTGCTATAAATAGCCTTACTTTGAGCCATTCCCTGTGAATATACTTGACATACACATTAAAGATAGTATATAATATATCCAGAAACTCCAAACCAATAACTCCTTCCAGTCCCCCCCCCATGACCTTCAAAAGAATCCTCAGCCTCGTCCCCGTTACGACCCACCAAGCGACGTCCGGCGCTCCCCATGCGCTGGCTTCACATCTAAGCGATGGCTCACGCCAAGGCCAGACAAAGTTCCTACCACCGACGCTCGTCGTCGTGCCGCCGGTCCAACCCTTCGGTGCACCACGCGGCCTCGGTCAGACCGGAAAGTCTGCGAACGCCTAGGGCGTCTCGGACAAAGCAAAGACCGCTCCCCACGGAGCGGCTCTTTTTTGTCGAAATCTTTTGGGTTAGAGACAGACGACCGATGCGAGCGAATCGCCGTCGCGGAGCTTCATGACGCGCACGCCCTGGGTCGAGCGACCGAGGACTGGGATCTCTTTTATATCGATACGGACGACCTGCGATTTCTTGGACATAGCGACGAGCTCGCTGTCTTCCTCGGTCACGACCTTGGCGGCGATGACCTGGCCGGTCTTGTCGGTACAATTCATAGTAAGAATGCCTGAACCGCCGCGCTTCTGGGTCTTGTACTCGCCCGCTTCGGTCGTCTTGCCATAGCCGTGTTTCGATATGACCATGATGCGAGCGCCTTTCGCTCCTGATTTTATGACATCGGCGCTGATGACGCTGTCGCCTTTGGCGAGGCTGATGCCGCGAACGCCCATGGCTCCCCTACCCATCTCGCGGATATCGGATTCTTTGAACCTGATCGACTGGCCTTCGGCCGTGACGATCGACATGTCGTCGCCCTTCGTGACGAAGGATACGGACATGAGCGCATCGCCCGGCTCGAGAGTGATAGCGATAAGGCCTGAGCGGCGGACGTCATGGAAGCTCTCGGCTTTGACCTTCTTGGCGGTGCCGTCTTTGGTGACCATCATGAGAGAGAGGGACGCGGCCTGTTTGGATTCTTTCGGCATAGGCAGGATCGAGGTGACCTTCTCGGTATCGCCGAGAGAGAGGAAGTTGACGAGAGCCTTGCCCTTGGTCGCGCGTCGGCCTTCCGGAAGCTCGTACATCTTTATCTGGTAAGCCTTGCCTTTATCCGTGAAGAAAAGGATGTCGGCATGGGTATTGGTCGTGACGAGATTTGTCACGAAATCCTCCTCCTTTGTATCGAGGTCGACGACGCCGACGCCGCCGCGCTTCTGCTTGCGGTATTCGTCAGGGAGCGTGCGCTTGACGTAGCCGCCCTGAGTGAGGACGAGGACGCTCTCGACGTCAGGGATGAGATCTTCGTCGTTCAAGACCTTGGCGCCGTGCTTGACGACCTTGGTGCGGCGCTCGTCGCCGAACTTGGCCTTGATGTCGGCGAGCTCTTTCTTTATAGCAGCGAGGATCTTCTTCGGGCTGGAGAGAAGCTCCTTGAGCTCTTTGATGAGCGCCTGGACGGCGTTCAATTCGTCTTCGATCTTCTTGCGTTCAAGACCGGCGAGCTTCTGGAGGCGCATGTCGAGAATTGCCTGGGCCTGAAGGTCGGAGAATTTGAAGGTCTTCATGAGGCCCTGCTTGGCATCCTCGACGTCCTTCGATTTCTTGATGAGCTTGATGATCTCGTCGATATGGTCGAGGGCCTTCTTGAGGCCGAGGAGGATATGCTCGCGGGCTTCGGCTTCGCGGAGGTCGAACGCGGTGCGGCGCTTTACGACGTCGACGCGGTGCTCGATGAAATTCTCGAGGATCGATTTGAGCGAGAGCGTCTCCGGGCGGCCTTTGACCAGAGCGACGATATTCAAATGGAACGTGTCTTCGAGCTGGGTGTGCTTGTAGAGGAAGTTGAGGACTTTTTGGGGCTGAGCGCCCTGCTTGAGGTCTACGACGACGCGGATATCCTTGGCCGATTCGTCGCGGAGGCCTTTGATGCCGTCGATCTTCTTGTCGCGGACGAGGTCGGCGATAGCGACAATGAGATCGGCCTTGATCACCCGATACGGGATCGACGTGATGACAATCTGGTACTGGCCCGCCTTATTCTCGACGATCTCCGCGTCGCCGCGGGTGACGATGCCTCCGCGTCCGGTGGCGTAGGCATGCTGGATGTCTTTCTCGCCGTAGATGTTGCCGCCCGTAGGAAAGTCGGGGCCTTTGATGAACTGGAGGAGGTCTTCGGTCGTCGCGTCGCCATTCTCGATGAGATGGGTCGTCGCGTCGATGACCTCGCCGAGATTATGCGGAGGGATGTTGGTCGCCATGCCGACAGCGATGCCAAGCGTTCCATTCAAGAGAAGATTCGGGACGGCAGTCGGAAGGACCGATGGCTCCTTGCGGGTATTGTCGTAGTTCGGGCGCATGTCCACGGTCTCTTTTTCGAGGTCGCGGAGCAATTCCGCGGCCATGCGGGACATCTTGGCCTCGGTATAGCGGTAGGCTGCAGGAGGATCGCCGTCGATCGAGCCGAAGTTTCCCTGCCCTATGACGAGCGGATAGCGCATGGAGAAATCCTGGGCCATCTTGACCATCGAATCGTAGACCGCTACGTCGCCGTGAGGGTGATAGCGGGCGATCACGTCGCCGACTACGGCGGCGGATTTCTTGGTCTTGGCCGATGCGGTGAGCCCGATCTCGTTCATCGAATAGAGGATGCGACGATGGACCGGCTTCAAGCCGTCGCGGACGTCGGGCAAGGCGCGCGACGTTATGACCGACATGGCATAGTCGAGATAGGATTCGCGCATCTCCGTCGTTATAGAGCGCGGAATGATGTTTATATGAGGGGTCAGAGGTTCGGCCTCGGGCGTTGGTACGGAAGGTTTTTTAGGGCTCATGCGGGATTGAAATTGAGCCTACATGGTAGCATTTTCAGCGATTTTCAAATACTTGACATATAACATAAATAATGCAATATAAGGCGCAGAACTCCCTCAAAACCCATGAAACCGTTCATTAAATTCCTGTTCTCTCTCGTCCTTGTGATCGTATTCATCTCGAGCTTCAGGACGCTCTACGAATACTTCGCGCCAGACACAAATAGCGTAGCGACGATCGTCGACGTCTGGCGTCCGACGCATGAAGTCGTCCTCAAGTCGCTCCCCCACCCCGAAGAAGTCGGAGAGATGATCCCGACCGAGCTCGACGTCTTCAGAATGCGCTTCGGTGACGACAAGGTCGGGGTCTATGCGTACGGGAATCAGGTCACCTATATCGTGGATCGCGCGCCGTACATGTTCTCCGCAAGCCAGAGCCTCACGTGGCATGGAGACTGGCCGCGCAGAATCACGGCGAGCGCGTACATGAGCAAGGGCAGAGCCCTCGTCTATCTCAGCCCGGCGAGCGATGACACCTTCTTCTACTCGTTCATCTTCGCCGCCGGCATTACGATTGCGGCGGCGCTGGCCATCGGGATTCCCTGCCTCTTGAGCGGCCTCTTTTTCGGAGGCTGGTGGTTCAAAAAGGGCCAACTCATCTAAATAGCGAAATACTCGCCCGCGTTCATCGCGGGCTTTTTTATGAAAACAAGGAGCGAAGCGAGTATATTTTGTTATCTCCCTGGCAAATCCCCTTGGAGTTACTGCCCCGTCCCTGATTCCGACGCGGTATCTGTCGCATCGTTCGCAAAGAGATCCTCTGCGGCCGTACTCCCTGCGGCGGACGAGGTCGACGTTAGGTCTGAGGCGTTCTTAATGATGCCTTTCACCTGGTCAGTGAAGTTAGAGAACGATTGGCCGAGGCTCGGCGCGTCGCCGGAAGACGAACCAGCGGCATTCGAGAAGCCTTCGCTGCTTATGCGCATGGCAAACATCCCGCCCCATATGAGAGCTATGACGAGCGTCACGCCGATAGATATAAGGAGCGCCGCCTTGCGCTTCTCGGCCTCAGGCTTTTTACGAAGTTTTTCTATGTAGTCGAACATGGCTGTGGACCGCGCCGAGACTAGACCGTAGGCTCGAGCACGACGATATCCGCCTCCTTGCCTTCGAGGTCTTTCTTTTTGAGCGTGAGCTTGTCCTGCGGCTTGAGGGCAGCTGTCTCGCCGGCTTCCTTGAGGAAGGTCTTCAGGGCGACGGCATTTCCGAAATATAGAGGAACGATGAGCTTCGGCTCGATCTTGACCGCGAGCTTGTAAGCCTCTGCAGGAGAGACGATGCCGTCGGCGCCGATCGGCACGAAGAGCACGTCGACGTCGTCGAGCGCTTCCGCCGCGTCGTCAGGGATGGTCTTGCCGGGCGCGAGGCTCAAAGCGCCGAGGAACGCGAGGTTCATGTTCTCGAGATGGACCGTATATATAGTATTGATCCGTTCCTCGCCGCCGTATTTTGAATCGGACTTGAAGCCTTTGATGAAGACGTCTTTGATCTCGTATTCGCCGGGCCCCGTGATGGCGAAAGCCTGCCTTTCGCCGAACGATATCTGATCGACGCCGTTGAAATCGGGATCGTTCGCGGAGACGAGAGCGATGTCCGCGCCGAAGCGCGAAGGCTTGAGCTTCTTCGAATCTTTGGATACAGGATTGATCGCGAGCGTGATGTCGCCGAATTGGACTTTTACGAACGCGCCGCCGAGATATGTGATTACCATGGGGAGAGTATAGATTATTTTCAGGATTGTTTCTAGATTGACATATCCTTTACGGAAGGTAATATCTGAGACGAAGCGGTGTTTCGGAAGAAAGATGACAATATCGATTCCCCCAGTTCGAAACAAGGGAGAAGATCCTGTCTCGCGAGAGACGAAGTAGTGAGTACGGTTAGTAACGGCGAGTGAACGCCCGAAACTCACACCTTTACGGGCAATACAATGCCGGTGACCTGTATCCGATTAAGCTCCATAGTGTCCCAAAGGCAATTCGGAGCGAATATAGGTATCAGGCGGATCTAAACCGGAATCTCTGCATCAAAAGGGTCGGTTCGCGTAAGCGAGCCGACCCTCTTTCTTTTTTACGCCATTCTGATATAGTGCCCCTGCCGCCTTAAAACGGCATTTACAGGAATTTCCCTCGAAATTAACCCTTTTCGCAGGCGCTCTTCATTGAGCTGGCAAGAGAAACTGCGCGAAAAGACATTTCAGGATTTTTTTATGGCAAAAACAAAAGCGGTAGAAAGCGAGACGAAGAAAGCGGCGGTCGCCGAGGCTGAGGCCGAGGCGAAGAAAAAGTCGGAGACCCCTATGGGCAAGATGCTCGCGTCGACGGCCACTCCGCCGAACGACGGCGACCTCCTCGAAGGCACGGTCATCGCCATCGACAAGAAGGGCGTCTTCGTCGACCTTCCCCCATTCGGCACCGGTATCATATACGGTCGCGAATACATCCTCGCCCGCGACGTCATCAAGAAGATAAACATCGGCGACAAGGTCTCGGCCAAAGTCGTCGACCCTTCGAACAAGGAAGGCTACATCGAGCTCTCTCTCAAGGAGGCCCGACAGGCTTTGATCTGGACCGAAGCGGAGCAGGCTATCAACCAGAAGACCATCCTCGAGCTCCCTATCAAGGAAGCGAACAAGGGCGGCCTGATCATCGAATGGCAGGGCATCCAGGGTTTCCTCCCTGCGTCCCAGCTCAAGCCCGAGCATTATCCTCGCGTCCAGGACGGCGATAAGGACCGCATCCTCGAGGAATTGAAGAAGCTCGTCGGCACCAAGCTCGCCGTCTCGATCATCGGAGCGCTTCCTAAGGAAGGCAAGCTCATCTTCTCGGAGAAGAACTCGGTCGTCGGCGCGGAGAAAGCCGTCGCAGTCGCCAAATTCAAAGTCGGCGACGAAGTCGAGGGCAAGGTCACGGGGACCGTCGACTTCGGCGTCTTCGTCAAGATCGACGAGGGCCTCGAAGGCCTCGTCCACATCTCGGAGATCGACTGGGCTCTCGTCGAGGATCCAAAGACGCGCTTCAAGGTCGGCGACAAGGTGCGCGTCAAGGTCATCGACGTCAAAGACGGCAAAGTCTCCCTCTCGATCAAGGCTCTCAAGCCGAACCCATGGGCGGAAGCCGGCAAGAAGTACAAGAAAGACATGGTCGTCAAAGGCATCGTCATCAAGTTCAACCGCCACGGCGCCCTCGCCTCGATCGAGGAAGGCGTCGCGGGCCTCGTCCACGTCTCGGAATTCGGTTCCGACGAGAAGCTCCGCCAGCATCTGGAGCTCGGCAAGGTCTATCCGTTCAAGATCACCCTGTTCGACGCAGCCAATCAGAAGATGACCCTCGCGTTCGCGGGAGAGAAGAAATAAGACCTCTGAAATTTTTGAAAAAGCCGCCGAAGGGCGGTTTTTTCTTGACATGGCCTCTCTAAGAGAATACAATCTCCTCCAGAAATGCCCGAGGAGCCAGATTTTGCTCCTGAGGCGTTGACAGAGTCCGGGTGGGCGCCGCCGATAGCTACGGTTGCCGCCCACCCCCTCCCTTTTGCCCCTTTTGAAGATAGCGTTCTCGAATACGAGAGCGCTTTTTTATTGCATTTTTTGTACAGAAAAACAACTCTAGTCAGCAGAAATCATCTTCTTGCTTAGAGATTGATCGAAGTCAATGCAATAAACTCTCGGCGGTCGAGTAAGGTCGACATCGCCATCTTCGCTCTTATAGAAATACAAGCAGAAATTGTACTCGTGCAAATGACCATGGTTAACACCCAATTCGTTGAGTGTTTCTTTTATTTTATCGATTTGCTCTAAAATCTCACCGGCGAACGGACCGCCCGCTTTGATCCATGTCCCAGCGGCAGGTCCTAATACCTGTGTAGCGACATCAATCCTTAAGGGACGATCGGTCCTTTTTGCACGAATTATTTGTTCAATAGGAACATATTCAAATCCGCGAGCTTTCCAAATCTCGTACGCGGAGAAAGCTTCAACCCAAGCGAGGTAGGAGATTTCAGGAATAGTCCTGATAATCGCTCGGCCTTTTAGAGATTCGCCCTGCGGTACTTTGTCTAATAGAGTTGTAAAGCTTCCATCTTTTAAAAAATCCCACTTTCTAAACCTGTTAGGAGTTTTATCATATAAGGGGGTTTTTGTTGCTAGATTTTTGAAGAAAGACTCTTTTCCCTCGAGAAGAGTCTTATTGAGACTATCTCGGTCTTCAAGATTAAGTGATTTTGCTTGTTTTAATACCTGATGTCTGGTCTTTAGATCGGTAGCTTTTGTAAGAATTTCATGTATCAAACCTAAACGTTTTGTTTCCGGAGTATAGGGAATGATATTAATCAGCCACGAAAACCTGACATTACCTTCTCTGATTGCTGATATAGCAGTCTCAAATATAGCGTCACGCAACTCTGATTGTTTTTCAGGAGATAGACTATCAATCGCAGGATCTACTTCATCGGTCATACCGAAACCAGAAGTCAATAGAGCTTGTATTTCTGCAATCCGCTCGGTTTCTGGCAATTGTTCAATACCACTTTCATACCAAGACGGATTGTCTTGCGCCTCTTCATACTCACGACCCGTCTTCTCCTCCCACTCTTTTTTTAAGACTTCTTTATGTACAGGGTCAACATATCGAATCATGGTAGATCCAAGCCATTGGATGTGTTCGTCTGTAGAAGAGAGAGCAATTCTCACAAGTGATTCCCTATCAGATACAGGCACATATGGAATCATATTCATCGCTTCTTCTATGGGCGAAAGATCGTCATTAAGACTGTCACGTTTTGGGGGAACATCAGTCCTA
>CAZQUF010000025.1:0-1199 GCA_964596505.1 uncultured Candidatus Saccharibacteria bacterium
GCTGAATACCTCGCCGAGCGAAGCGAGGGGACAGCTTGCTGCGAGGTAGTTTATTAGTCCGACATGTTTATGTCCAAAAAAGCACCACTCTGTGAAGAGTGGTGGTCGCATAAACAAGGAGAGGAGGCCCGGCGCCTGTTACCTGACCCGAAAGCCAAGGGCGGGTTGCGCGTACCCTACAGCCTCTTGCAACGCTATAATCATAGCACGAGCTATCGGTAGTTATCCACATCTCATGTATATCAAAGTCACCGTCAAAGCCGCCGCTCGCACCGATTCCGTCTCCGAAAAGAACGGCCGCTATATCGTATCGACCCGCGAGCCTGCAGAGCAGGGCATGGCGAACAAGGCTGCGCATGCGCTCCTCGCGCGCCATCTCGGCGTGCCGGAAAAGTCGCTCGCTCTCGTCCGCGGGGCGGATCGTCCGGCCAAGCTTTTCATCATGCGCGACGCGAACGCGCTATCATAGAGACGTGGCCTACCACCTCTACATGCTCCGCTGTGCCGACGGCACGCTCTACACCGGCATCACCACCGATCTCGAACGGCGCATCGGCGAGCATAACGGCGTCGGCGCATCGGGCCGCACGCTCACGGGCGCATCGTCGGGCGCAGGCGCCAAATACACCCGCTCGCGCCGACCGGTGGAGCTCGTCTATGCGCGCCGCTTCAAAGACCGCTCGTCCGCTTCGATCGCCGAAGCGGCCCTCAAGAAGCTTTCGCGGGAAGAGAAGCTTGACTTTTTAGAAAAAAGTAGTTATATAGGGTAGTAACCGAACTTTCAATCTTCAAAAAGGAGTTCCTTTTGAAACCCGGAGAAACCCACAACAACCTGCTGCTGAAAGACTCGCTCTGGCTCGGTGGCAAGGTCGACGGAGACATGGCGGACTATGTAGGCGAATCTTTCGCCAAGCTCATGGCTCGCGGCGCGCCGCCGATCACGGTCTATATCACCTCGAGCGGCGGCAGCGTTACCGTCGGTCTCGACATCTACGACATGCTTTCCGTCTATCCCGGACGCGTAAAAGGCGTCGTCGCGGCTTTCGCTCGGAGCATCGCAGTCGTGATCCTTCAGGCATGTACGACGCGAACGGCTTTCGAGCATGCCCGCATCCTTATCCACCACATCTCGACCCAGGAGATCACTCTCGACGAGATGCGGAGCTGGAAGAAGAAGCAGGAGATCCTCGCCGACATGG
>CAZQUF010000025.1:1209-10676 GCA_964596505.1 uncultured Candidatus Saccharibacteria bacterium
CATCCTGTCGAGACGGACAGGGAAGCCTGTCGCCGATATCCGTCGTACATGCAAGAAGAACAAGGATATGACCGCGCGCGAGGCGCTCGCGTTCGGCCTCATCGACGACATCATGCCTGTCCGCGAGGACATTCGGAAATAACTCATGAGCCCGCCGAACGCATCGGCGGGCTTTTTTATGCATGATACAAGGAAGCGAAAGGATGCTAGACTCTCTCCATGAACGAACCAAATCAAGAAGAAGCGCCTCTCTTTCCCATGCGCATCAACAAGTACTTGGCCCACGAAGGCCGCGGCTCGCGCCGCGAGATGGACGCCCTCGTCGCGGAAGGGAAGGTCATCATCAACGGCGCCGTCGCCGTTCTCGGCACCAAGGTAAATGAAGGCGACAAAGTCGAGATCCGTTTCCGCGGCATCAGGGAGAAAGCCCTCGGCAACGAGCGCGCCCGGGAACGCCGCAGCAAGGCCGCGCGGGGCAAGAAATAGTTATCCACAGCCCTGCCCCTTGCAGGTGAACTGTAGTTCACCTATACTATCCTCATAACGTTAGCGGCCGAAAAGAGCCGCGATAACCAAAACGATATGAGCAAATACGAATTAAAGAAGACCCTCCAAAAAGAGATCCGCGACCTTAACTGGCGCATCGATATGAAGATCGTCCGCGGCTTGCCCTACCGGACCGAGGCTCGCAGGCATAAATTCCTGCTCATGCAGCTCGACCGGCTGACGAGGCAGGCCCGAGCGAGCGGCATGGGCCTTCTCGGCAGGATGGGCCAGATGGCGGGCGCTCTGACCTCGTTCGTCCTCTAGGCCGAGCCAGGCTATAATCTGAGCTATAATCAACGCATGATAGATACCTACAAGAAAAAGATCATCGCTTTCTACGAACGGCACAAGCGCATGCCGGGCTACAAGGAGCTCATGGCTTTGACCGGCTTCAAATCGAAGAACGCCGTCTACAAGCTCATCGGCAAGCTCGTCGACCTCGGCGTCCTGACCAAGGACGAGCAGGGCCACATAACCCTCACGGGTATCGCGAGCCCCGGCGGCGAGATTCAGATGCTCGGCCTCGTCGAGGCGGGTATCCCGACGGTCGCCGAGGAGTCGGTTCTCGATACGCTCAACCTGAACGCGTATCTCGTCGAAGACAGGGAGAGTTCGTACCTTCTCGAGGTCAAGGGCGACTCTATGATAGAAGAGGGCATAAAGGAGGGCGATCTCGTGGTTGCGGAGAAGACGGGCAATGGACTCGAAGCCAAAGTCGGCGACATCGTCATCGCCGAGGTGGACGGCGGCTGGACGATGAAATACTACCGAAAGAAGGCCGGTCCGAACGGACAAGCCTATCTCGAACCGGCTAATAAAAAGTACAAGCCGATCTATCCCGAATACGACCTCAAGATCGCGGCGGTGGTGAAGGGCGTCGTGAGGAAATACTAAAACGCGGATGGCAAAGACCAGAAATAAGGCGATACCCGCCGCATATCTCTTTTTGGAGCGGGACGATAAGTTCCTCATCGCACGGAGGTGCAATACCGGCTATCAAGACGGTCTGTATCATGTGCCTGCAGGCCACGTCGAGGATCAGGAGCTTCCGAGCCGCGCCATCGTTCGCGAGGCGAAAGAAGAGATCGGTATCGATATCGATCCCGCTGATCTCCAGCTGTTCCATGTGTCGTATAGGCCGCGCCATGACGCTACCGACAATCGCGTCGACTTCTTCTTCCGAACGCGCATCTGGAAAGGCGACGTAGTCAATGCCGAACCCGATAAATGCGACGACCTCAAATGGGTCAGCCTCGATGAGCTGCCGCGCCATATGACCCTCCATATCCAAGAGGCTTTCGATGCTCTCAAGACCGGTCTTCTGTATAAAGAGATAACCATCGAGGACCTGAAGGATGACGGGCTCTACTCGCTTTAAATAAAAAAGCCGGACCACTAAGGTCCGGCTTGAAATTTATGCCGACATCCCATCAGTCCCGCTTGCTGAGCGCAAGAAGGCGAATGAAGAGATTGATGATATCGAGGTATATGCTCACCGCGATATCGACTGCGTTATCGGCTGTCCGGGGCACTTCGCTCGCGCGGAAGAAGTCGAAGCCGATATACAACGTGAAGATGATTACGGCTACGTAATTCACCCAGGTCGCTCCCTGCCAGGCGGGGACGAAGATCTGCACGATGCTCGCGAGCACCAGAGACAGGAGGGCCACGAAGAGATAGCCGCCCATATTCCTGAACACGCTGGGGAACGTCATGCCGGCGAATCCCATCACGCTCGTGATGAGGGCCGTCTGGGCGCATACGTTGCGCACGATGTGCGGATCGTATTGCCTGAGCATCGGCGCCAGGACGAAGCCGAACGGGATCGTGATTAGGTTGTAGCCGATGAACGAGACGAACCAGTTCTCGCTGACTTTGGCGATGAGGATGCCGATGATCGGGATGACGACGCCGACGCCGATCATGTCCCATTTCGTTGGGGCGTAGCCGATCTCGATCGCATAGTTCGCCGAGAAGGCGGTTGCTGCGAGGCCGCAGGCGACGAAGATCGCCAAGAGCGTATAGAAGGCGCGATCGGACATGTCGTCCGATCCCGTTCGTTCGAAAACTCCAGTGTCGGAGAAACTCATGGATAGCAGTAGTTGGTGGTTTTAGTTAAATGCCTCTGTCAATTACTTGGCGATTCTACAAAGACAGAAAAAAGCCGGACCCCTGTGGTCCGGCTTGTCTGTTATTTCCAGAAGTGTCCTGCCGCCGCCATATTGATCGCTGCATCGACCGTCGCTTCGAGCGTCGGATGGATGGGGAAATCGACGCCGAGCGCGTCATCGAAGTCGCACTTGATCTGGTCGAGCCCTGGAAAACCGGCTTCGGCGCCGATGACGACCCTCGCCGCTTCGAATTCGACGCGCATGCGCCATTCGCCGATCTCGCCGTAGGTGTCGCGGGCATACGGATCGCCGTCTCTCCGAGGGTTCGTCTTGCTCTGGCAAGGGAGCCAGAAGAGGACGCAGCCGACCTCTCGTTTCGAGGGCAGACCGGCGATCCCGAGATAGAACCTCTCCCAGAGCTTTTGCCGGGGGAAGTACTTTTCGTCGCCGTGCATGCGATAGGAGTAGAGAGGATGGCTTGGAGCGTATCGAGAGGGATTGACAACGATAGCCTCCGGCTTGCGGCTCCAGAGGTAGCGGGCGGCGTCCTGTTGCCAGTCGCCGCCGCCCCTGATCGGCCCGCCGAGGAAGTAGATCGATGTGTCGATACTTTCGGGAGGGAGGTATGTCTTA
Source organism: uncultured Candidatus Saccharibacteria bacterium (assembly GCA_964596505.1). Taxonomy (GTDB): domain Bacteria; phylum Patescibacteriota; class Minisyncoccia; order Phycocordibacterales; family UBA6065; genus UBA6065. The sequence goes on from CAZQUF010000025.1 coordinate 4,500, forward strand.
GGGAGCAGAAGTTTCATTATTAGACCTTTCTTCCGTAAATGTAGTCCCTCGCGCCGCAAATGTAAAGAAACTTTTGCCCTGAAAATGCTATTCTATCGGTATATGGAAAAAAATATAAAAAATACGAAAAGGTTCGCACGGCTCGTATCGCTCGTGGCGCTCCTCATACCGTTCGCCGTCATCACCATGATCTTCTTCACGATCTACGGCGCCATACAGCAGTCGATCCGCCAGGATGCGAATAATCCGCAGATCCAGATGGCCGAAGACGCCTCGGTCGCGCTCTCGCGCGGCGACGTGCCGGCCTCGGTCGTCCCTCGAACCGCGCTCATCGACCTTCGCTGGAGCCTCGATCCCTTCATCATGGTCACGGACGGGAGCGGCCTTGTCCTCGAATCGTCCGGCATGCTCGGTCTGAACGATAAGCCTCTTGCGTTGCCGGCGGGAGTCCTCGAGCATTTTAGCCCCACCGGCGAGCGCAAGATCACCCTCGAGCCGGAACCGGGCGTGCGCCTCGCCTCGGTCATCGTCCGCTATGCGGCGCCTGGTGGAAGGGTCGGCTATGTCATCGTCGGCAGGTCTCTCCGCGAAGCCGAGGATAGGATAGAGAGGATCGGTCTCATCATTCTCGTAGGCTGGGGGGTTTCTATGTTCGGCTGGGCGCTGAAGGAGCTGATCACTCCTCGATAAGGTTTCTTATCTTATCTACGAGGGCGAAGAAGTGCGTCGAGCGATTGTCGCGCGGGTAGGGCAGGTCTATCTTGATCTTCTCTTTGACCGTGCCGGGAACCTTGGTAAGGATGATGATTTCGTCAGAGAGCTCGATGGCGTCCTCGATGAGGTGATTCACCATGACGACGGTCATATTATATTTTTTGAACAAACGGAAGATGTCGGCCTTGAGCCGTTCGGCGGTGATCGAATCGAGCGACGAGAACGGCTCGTCCATAAGGAGGATCTCCGGCGAGACGGCGAGCGCCCGGGCTACCGAGACGCGCTGCTTCTGTCCGCCGGAGAGCTGGTTCGGATATGAATCGCCGAGGTCGCCATCGGGGCCGATGAGGCCGACTTCGCGGAGCTTCTCGTCGACGATGGCCCGCTTTTCTACTGCGCTCGCAGGCGTGCCTTTCATGTCGAGGCCGAATGCGGCGTTCTGGCGCACCGTGAGCCAGGGGAATATGGCGTGGCTCTGGAAGACCATAGCCAGCTCCTTGAAATCGCGCTCGATCGTGCCTTTTTGGACGGGCTGAAGGCCGGCGATGAGCCGGAGGAGGGTCGATTTTCCGCAGCCTGAAGGTCCCATGATCGAGACGAACGAGCCGCGCTCGACGGAGAAAGTCACTCGCTCGAGCACTTTCGTCTTACCGCCCTTTTCGAAGGAGTGCGATAGGTTCTCGATCTTTAATATGTGTTTGCTATTCGGCATAGTGTTCGGTGTATTTCATGAGCGGCGTCCAGAGGGCTTTGTTCAGGATGAAAACGAGGACGAGTATGGCGATGATGCCGCCCCAGACCGCCGTCGTGTCGTGGGAGGTCGAGGCGCTGTCTATGAACGTGCCGATGCCTTTGAGCTTGCCGATGAGCTCGATGCCGATGATAGCCTCCCAGCCGATCGAGATGCCGACGATAGAGCCCGTGACGATGGCGGGGAAAGCTACAGGGATATAGTAGTGGATGACGCGCTTCCAGCCCGTCGCGCCGAAGACGGTCGCGGCTTCGTTGAAATCGGTGCGCGCCGTGCGGATAGCCGAGATGATATAGAAGAAGATCGGCCAGATGACCGCCGTCGCCGAGAAGATGATGGCCATCGTGCTCGTATAGCCGAGGAACAGGGCGAAGAGCGGGATGAGAGCGAATGACGGCAAGTTCTGGAGGACGTCGAAGGCCGGCAGGACGTTATCTACCCATTTTCTCGATCCGAGGTATATGGCCAGGATGCCGCCGACGAAGAGCGATATGAGATATGACACGACGAGGCGATAGAACGATTCCGCGAGCACCCCCGCAAGGTCGCTCAGGTCGATATGTGCGAAGCCGCCGAAGGCAGCGAGAATGACGACCGGCGCGAGAAGGACCGCGGCAGCCGTCCACACGTGGCGCTTTTTCTTGTATATCCTCACATGGTAGTGCCCGTGGATCATGTGGCTCTATTATACAGGCTCGGTTTGGTATTGACACCATATTCCGAAAGAGTAATGTGGATTGCAGAAAGGCTTACCCCCATGGAATTATTCACTGGCGTATGCATCGGCGTTCTCGCGGTGCTCGCTCTCCTCGCTGTCATCGCTATTCCGAGCTATTTGCTCGTTTCGCTCCCGCTTCTGAGCTTCAAACAGGGTGCCCCGTTCACGGACTGCGGCACGGTCACCGAGATCCAGAAGATCAGGCCCGGCGTGATCGTAGCCGCCCTCACGGCGCCGATGGCCGCCGGTCCTCGGATGACCGCGGCGCGGGGAGGCACGAAAGTGCTCCTTGCTTCGTCGACGAACTTCATCTATTTCCGTTCGTGGCAACATCTCCCCGAGCTCGGCAGCTCCATCGAAGTGATCACCCAGAATCGGCTGCATCGCTTCACGGGGATGTCATGCGACTGGGTCAGTTACTGGAAATTGGTCGCCGATGTCCCTCCGCGCGGTCGCATCGTACCGGCGGGAGGAGAGGGGCCCGGAATGATCGACGGTTGACCTTCAGTCAAGACAGGGCACAGGCTCTGTCTTTTTTATGCGTATCGTGGGATATAATCTTGTCTATGGAACCGAATGAACCCGCAAACGATTTCGAGAGCATCGTAGCCGCCGCATACGACCGCCTGCCTGTCTGGATCCGTGCTCGGATGAAGAACGTGGCCATTACCATCGAGGATTTCGTCGATTCCCAGACCGTGTCCGAGATGGACCTCGATGACCATATGGATCTTCTCGGCCTCTATAAAGGCGTGCCGCAGACCGAACGGACGATCGCGGCGGGCTTCGAATTGCCCGATACGATCGTCCTCTACCGCATGCCGATCCTCGAGGAAGCCCTCGATTCCGGCAAGACCGTGAGCGACGTCGTCTTCGAGACGCTCTGGCACGAGGTCGCCCATCATTTCGGCCTCTCGGAAGAAGATGTGCAGAAGCGCGAGAGCGAGGAGTTCGGAAACAGTCTATAATTACAGGGCGAATACGAGCATCATGAAAGGACTTATAAAAAGCTTCGGCTGGGCCATGCACGGTCTCGCCACCGTCTGGAAAGAAGAGCGGAATTTTAGGATCGAGGTCGCCCTGGCTGTCGTCGGCGTCATCGGCGGCTTTTTCCGCGGATTCGCTCCGGGACAGTGGGTCTTCCTCGTCCTGATCATCGCCTTCGTCCTCATGGGCGAGATCGTCAACACCGCCGTCGAAGATCTCTGCAACAAGGTAGAGCCGAATCGCGACCTGGCTATCGGCAAGATAAAGGACGTCATGGCAGCCTACGTCCTCGTCTCAGCCATCGCGGCGGCCATAGCGGGCATTATCATCTTTGTCTTTTAAATGAACCAATTATGAAAAAGGGCTATACATCGAATATCGAGAAGCTGACGACGGAGAACGAGGATTTCCGCCGCGTCGTCTATACGGCGAAGTCGAGTCAGCTCGTCCTCATGTCGCTCCTTCCCGGCGAAGAGATCGGCAACGAGGTCCATACCGTCGACCAATTCTTCCGCTTCGAGAAAGGGCAGGGTACGGCGGTCCTCAACGGCATGCCGGACGCCAAGGGCGTGCCAGCTGCAGGCGAGACGCATCCTCTCTCTGACGGTACGGCTCTCATCGTCCCTGCGGGCACGTGGCACAATATCATCAATACCTCGAAGACCGACCGGCTCAAGCTCTACACCCTCTACTCCCCGCCGCATCATCGCGACGGCGTCATCCACAAGACGAAGGCAGAGGGCGAGGCCGACACGAGCGACGAATTTAAAGGCGTAACTACCGAGGCGTAATCATTCAATCTATCTATGCTCGCATTCTTTATAATCTCGGCAGAGCTTGTAGGCATCGCAGGGGCATTCTTTACCGTGAACAGCATCCCGACATGGTACGCGACGCTCGCAAAGCCCGCGTTCGCTCCTCCGAACTGGGTCTTCGGGCCGGTATGGATCATCCTCTATGCCCTCATGGGCATCGCCGGCTATCTCATATGGCGCAAGATCCATGGCCATAGGCATTCGCATTTCGCTCTCCGCCTTTACGCGTTCCAGCTCATGTTCAATTTTCTCTGGTCTTTAGCTTTTTTCGGCATGCGGAATATCCAGCTCGCCTTTGCCGACATCGTCGTGCTTCTCGTCCTTATCATCGCCGTGACTATCACCTTCTTCAAGATACGAAAGACTGCAGGCTGGCTCTTTGTGCCGTACCTCGCATGGGTAGCCTTCGCGACCGTGCTCAACGCGTATCTTCTCTTTTTGAACTAACGTTCGAGTTCGCGGCATCCGTTCCCGCCACCCATCCTGTCGACCAGCATATCTGCAGGCTGTAGCCGCCTGACGGTCGCTCGATATCGAGTACGTCGCCCACGAGGTAGAGGTTCGGCACGATGCGCGAGCGCATGGTCTTGAAATCGACTTCTTCGAGCTTCACGCCGCCCGAGGCTACGATGGCCTTCTCTTTGCCGAGGAATCCTGTCTGCGTCATGCGCATGTCCTTGAGCGTCCGGGCGAGGGCGAGGCGTTCCTCGCGAGTGACGACATTGATCTCTTTCTCGGGATCGAGCTTGGCGAGGGCGATGATCGTCGGCGCTAAAGCGGGGGCGACGAGGCCTTTGAGGCCGTTCTTTATCTTCTTGTTCGAATTCTCTTTAAACGTTTCCTGTATCTTTTTATCGAGCGCGGCAGGATCGAAGTCGGGCATGATGTCGAGGGAGAGCTCGACTGTGCCGCCCGATTCCGCATATTGAAGCGATTCTCTGACATCCTTTGAAAGATTGATGGCGAGCGGTCCGCTCACGCCGAAATGAGCGAAGACCATGCGGCCGACGAGGGATTTGGCGCGTCTCTCCGCAGACGAGCCGTTCTTCTCTATGATGGTGAGCTTTGCATGCTGATGCGAGACGCCCGAAAGCTCGCGAACCCATTTCTCAGCTATTTTTATAGGTACCAAGGCCGCGTCGGGCTCAGCGATCGTATGCCCGGCTTTGCGGAGCCACTCGAAAGCCTCGCCTGTCGAGCCGGTCTCGGGATGGGACGTGCCGCCCGTGGCGAGGATGTATGAATCCGCCGCGATCGTCGCTGGACCGCGCGATGTCGCTACGTTGAGGCCGACGATCTTGCCGTCGCGGAGGTGAAAGCCCGTGGCAGCCATGTCTGTCGCGATCTCGACGTCGCCTCCTTTGCTGGAGCCTTTCATATAGCCGACGAGGGCGTCATAGACAGAGCGCGCCGAATCGGAGAGAGGAAAGACGCGGCCTTCGTTCTCGACTTTCGTCGGCACCCCGCGTCCGTGGAAAAATGCGAGGGAATCGACCACCGCGTGCTGGGAGAAGGTCGAAAAGAGGAATTTGCCCTTGCCTTTGAGCTTGGCCAGGAATGCGCGCGGGTCGGGCGTGTCATTCGTCAGATTGCATCGTCCGCCGCCGGTGATGAGGAGCTTTGCGCCGAGACCCGGATTCTTTTCTATAAGGACGACCGAACTTCCCTCCGAGTGACGAGCGGGATGCTTCGCCAGAAGCTCTGCGGCCCTGCCTGCAGCCATCATACCCGCAGGCCCGCCGCCTATGACGCATACGGCATAGCGCTCTTTCTTCGGTGACTTCATAGCACCAAGTTACCACGGAACTTCGTAGTATCATATATACTGATAGATATGGAAATAAAAAAAGTTATCGCGTTGGTCATACTCGCGCTGGTCGCTCTCGGGGCGATGTGGTTCATATTCTCGCCCCAGCCGGAGAAGTATTCGCAGAATCCTTCGATCGGCGCCTCTTCTACGCCTGACGCGTCGAATCGCTCGGGCATGGCCGGCAATACCTATTCGAACGAGACTTTCGGCTTTAGCGTCGCTGTCCCTGACGGCTTTACCGTCGACGAGTCGTATCTCAATCAAGACCTCGGTCCAGGGAGGGAGATCCCCGGCGTGGCATTTCGCATTCCTTCTTCGATCGCTACCGGCACTAATCTGTCAGCGGATTCGCGGGTCGCCGTCGAAGAGCTCTCTGACGTCG
>CAZQUF010000026.1:0-10668 GCA_964596505.1 uncultured Candidatus Saccharibacteria bacterium
AGAGAATATTAAAAGCTAACTTTGATCTGCCTTGCCTGGCTTACCCATATCCTTGCTTCGTATCCGGCCCGAAACCGTATGCGGACGGGGGCACCGACGCCCTATCGATATGTCAAAGGCATTGAAAGGAAACCTAGTCATGAACAACATCAAGGGGGCAGATCCTGTCTCCGATTATCACACGCGGCTCGCCGGCTCGAGCGCAGCCCGTCGCACCGAACTGGTCCAAGGCTATGCCAAGGCCGAAAGCTTCGATCCCTGGGCTGCGGCCAAAGAGATCGCCTCTATCGAGAAGCGCGCCTGGATGTGGCGGTGGTGGCTCTATTGGGGATTTCCCAAGAGCGTCATTCTTCTTGCCGGCCTCGTATTCGCCATCACATGGGCTTACCGGCTGATACAACCTGCCACGATTCTCGGCAAGTTCCTGACATTCTGCAGCGCCTGCGCCGTATCATTTATCGGACTCGCGTTATTGCTGAGCATGTTGGATGAGTTCCTCACGAAAAAGGAGAACCGTCTCGCCAATCTTTACTCGGCTTTCAGCCGGGCAGCAGATTATCTCGAATCGATCGGGAGATTTACGACGGAGACAGCCGACCCGCTCGCCGATATCGCCCAGAAGCACCTGTTCGATACCGCGCTCAAGATCGTCGTCATCGAAAAAGCCGTATCCGCCGAAGCCGAAGTCGATAGTACCGAAGTAATGGATCTACGGCGCGATATGAGATATGACGCGAATCTCTTCGGCCATTTCAGCGCCGGCGACGGCAAGTTCGACGCGGCGTTCGACGAGGCCAAAAAAGTCTGGGCCGAACGCGCGCGCACGGGCGAATTCATGACGGATTTCGTCATCTGACCGTTCTCTCGTCCTCTGACACGTCCCCGCAGAAATGCGGGGACTTTTCATGCAAGAAAAAAACGCGTCCTTTCGGACGCGTTTTGCGTTGCTGGGTCAGAACAGGGCGCTGACGCTGCCGCCTGACCGGTGCGACTCGCATACGACTTTCGCGAGATAGTCTGCGGTCGAGAGCACGGTCAGCCAGTCGCTGTTCTCCGCGTAATACTCCTTCGAGCGCGGAATGGTATCGAGGGCCACGACATGGGCACCGGCCGCACGGAACTTCTGTTCCGCCGTCTTCCCGCCCTTGGGGCTGAAGATCGGATGCGAGAAGCAGGGGATGACCTCCTTGGCGCCGCGCTGGAGCAGGGCGTCGATGCCAGCGATCGTCGATCCGCCGGTGTCGACCATATCGTCCGAAAGGAGAACGGTCATGTCGGTAAGGTCGGGCCCGATGAAGCCGAGCGTCTTGACGCTGGCGTCGTCGTTCCGGCTCTTCAAGAGCGTGTCGACCTTGACGTTCGATCCGAGCTTTTGGGCGAGCCGCTGGGCTCGCTTGCCGCCGCCGAGGTCTGTCGACGAGACGACGACTTTCGAGAAGTCGCCGCCGAATCGATCGCGGAAGTACTGGGCGAGGATCACCTGGCCGGAGAGGTTCTGCGTCGGGCAGCTAAAGAATGCCTGCTCCTGCTCGACGTGGAGGTCCATGGTGACGATATCCTTGACGATGCCGCTCATGGTGAGCATGTCGGCGACCACGCGGGCTGAGATCGGCACCCGCTCGGTGTCCTCCTTCCGGTCTTGCCGGAAATAGGGGATGAAGGGCAGCACGAGCACGAGGTCGCGAGCTCGGGCGAGCTTGATGGCATTGATCGTCAGGAAGAGCTCCATGAGCCCGCTATTGGGGTCAGGGAGCGCCGGGCAGTGGAAGAGGTAACCAGCTTGGAGCGCAGGTTATCGAGCACCTTGGGCCGGATCTCGCCGTTGGCGAAGATCAGGCTCTCGAAGCCGATGTATTCATAGGTATTTCCTTCGCGCCTGAGCGTGTCGTTCGCGGCAAGCTGTTCGTAGACTTGCCGGGCGATGGGGTCCATTGATTTGGAGGAGAGTATGGCGATGTTCATCTGTATCTAAAACTACACATTTTATATCTATTGTCAAATGCCGCCGCTCTTCAGGCTCGCGGCGTGATACAATCGCCCGTATGACCCAATCCCAGGCGCTCGAGATACTGAAGACGGGAAAAAACGCTTTCGTCACCGGCCCGGCCGGGAGCGGCAAGACGCATCTTTTGAATTCATATATCGCGTACCTCCGCGAGCATGACGTCGACGTCGGCATCACCGCTTCGACCGGCATCGCCGCTACCCATATGGGCGGCATGACCATCCACTCGTGGGCGGGCATCGGGGTCGCGGCCGTCCTCTCCGAATCCGACCTCATGAACATGTCCGACAAGCCCTACCTTCGCAAGCGCTTCGAGCGGGTCAAAGTCCTCATCATCGACGAAGTCTCGATGCTCCACCATTTCCGCTTCGACCTGGTGAACGAGGTCCTCAAAGCCATGAAAAAGAGCGACCGACCCTTCGGCGGCATCCAGGTCGTGCTCTGCGGCGACTTCTTCCAGCTGCCGCCGGTCTCGCGCGAAGGCGAGCCGCAGACGCGCTTTATCTATTCCTCCGAAGCCTGGCGCGAGGGAAAGTTCGCTGTCTGCTATCTCTCCGAGCAATTCCGTCAGAAAGACGAGAGCGTCCTCTCTATCCTGAGCGAGATCAGGACGGGCGAAGTCTCGGACGACGCGCGCGAAGCTCTGCGCTCGCGGTATAACGTGCGCGGCGACGGCAAAGGCGGCGCGCCTCTCATCGAGCCGACGCGCCTTTTCACTCACAACGCCGACGTCGATACCCTGAACGACCGCGAGCTCGACAAGCTCGAGAGCATCGCTCAATCTGAATATCGAATGGAGACGCGGGGCAGGGAGCCTCTGGTCGCGCTCCTTAAAAAATCATGCCTCGCGCCCGAGCTTCTCCGGCTGAAGATCGGCGCCCGCGTCATGTGCGTCAAGAATAACTTCGACGCGGGCTACGTGAACGGCACGCTCGGCGTCGTCGTCTCGTGCAAGACGGGCGAGGACCCGGTCATCCGGACGATCGACGGCCGCTCGATATCCGTCGAGAAGGCCTCGTGGAAGATCGAGGAAGACGGCAAAGTCCTCGCCGAGCTTATCCAGCATCCTTTGCGCCTGGCGTGGGCCATCACCGTCCACAAAAGCCAGGGCATGTCTCTCGACGCCGTCGAAGTCGATCTCTCGAGGTCGTTTACGCCCGGCATGGGCTACGTGGCGCTCTCGCGCGTCCGCACGCTCGACGGGCTCACGATCCTCGGCATCAACGAGACGGCGCTTGCCGTGAGCCAGGAGGCCCTCGAATACGACGCCGAGCTTCGCGCCCGTTCCGACGAGGAGGAGAGCCAGATAGCGGAGCTTATGGAAGACAAGCCGGCCGAGCTCGCGAAAATGCAGGCGGCATTCCTCGCGCGGGTGAAGCCGTCACAAAAAGAAAAAGAGAAGAAGCAGTCGACGTATGAAAAGACTCTCGAGCTCGTCGACGCGCGGACGAGCATCGCCCTCATGGCCAAAGCCCGCAGTATGACCGCCGAGACCATCGTCGCCCACATCGAGAAGCTCCTCGAGATGCAAGCCGCAGGGGAGGCAAAGGTAGATATCGGCTATTTGAAATACGAAATCTCCTCAGCCCATTGGAAGAAGATAGAGAAGGCTATCGAAGAGCTGGCCGCTACGGGCGCGTCCGGCATGCTTCTCTCGCCGATAAAGAACAAAGTCGGAGCGAACGTCTCGTTCCTCCATATCCGGCTCGCGCGGGCGATCATGGGGTATGCGCCGAAAGGGCAAAAAGAACAGAAAGAATAGATCTTACGGGGAGGGGGAGAAGGAACTGTATGTCCGAAAAACAACAAAAGCCAGTTGCATATGATTTGCAACTGACTTTTGTTGTTTTTCGGCATAGTCGCCGCCTCGTCGTTCGCTATTTCTTGGCCTTTTTCACGCTTTTAGCCGCGCGGTCTGCACTTTCAATAGCTCCGAGATGCGTTTTTTGGATACGGTGCGAATCTTTGCTGTAGAACCTCGTGTACGGCGTCTTGAAAAAGTAGTGATAGATGTCTGAATCGTCGAAATGGAGGTCGATGCCGTGCTCTTTGCAGTATTCGGCCTTGGTCTTGTCCCAAAGATACGTGTCGAGATGCGGCTCGCCCTTGTCGTCCCAGGCGATCGGCGTGCCGATGTTCGCGTGGTGATCGGTGATAGAGAAGATGTGGGTGTAGGGGATGCCGAGCTCCTGTATCTTGGCCATCTCTTCGCCGCTCGTGGCGCCGGTGATGATATGGACCTCGTGGCCGTTGTCGACCAAGAGCCGCGCGAGCTCGCGGAAGAAATCCGGGCGCGCATCGACGACGCCGTGGAGGTCAAGGCCGATCTTTATCTTCTTCTTCATGCGATTACTATAGCATACGCCGTAGTTTGACTTTTCTATAAGTTATGTTAATGTACATTAAAAGCACCTTTATGGAACAATCAACTGTCTATCGCGCAGGTCGTTTTATTCCGATCTCGGCGCCTCCCGGCACGCCTCTCTCGTTGGCGACCGCCTCGCCGGTCTTCACCGGCTGGTTCGAAAGGATCGACTCTCGCTTCGACATACAGAGCATCGTCGTCCAATCGGTCGACGTGATCCAGAGGGGCGGCGCCTCGCACGTCATCTTCGTGAAGCTCAAGGCGCAGATCCTCGAATCGGACGGGCATATCTCCTCTAAAGTCGTCTTCCTTCGCGGACCGGCCGTCGGCATACTCGTCATCCTCGTCTGCGAGGGCAGGCGGTATGCCGTCCTCGCGCGCCAGCCGCGCTTCGCCGTCGGCAAGCTCGATTCGCTCGAGATTCCCGCGGGCATGCTCGACGGCTCGGGCGATTTCACGGGCACGGCCGCGCGCGAGCTCGAGGAAGAGGTCGGTCTCGAGATCAAAGTCGAGGACCTCGTCGATCTCACGGCCTGGGCGTCGAACGGCGCATGGCCGGGGATGTATCCCTCGGCCGGCGGCTGCGACGAGTTCATCCGCCTCTTCCTGTGCGAAAAGGAAGTCTCGATGCGCGAGCTCGCCGACCTCGAAGGCAAGCTCACCGGCCTGGCCTCGGAGCACGAGAATATCGTCCTCTCGCTCGTCGTGCTGGAGAAGCTCCCCTTCACCACGCCCGACGCCAAGGCTCTCGCTGCCTACTGCCTCTACCAGGAATGGGCGAGAGAGCGCGAGAGGGAGAAGACCGTCCCGCAATCGTAATCTCAGGCGCGCAGAAATGCGCGCCTTTTTCATGCATGAAAAAGGCGGGCACAGAGTGCCCGCCTGAGAATCTTGAAGCCCTACGCTACGAGCGGCTCGTATTCGAAGGCGTTCATATACGTGATGACTTCCTGAGGGTCGCCCGATGCCTTGCCCTGTTCGTTCGACAGCTTGACCGCCGGGCGGTCTGCGGCCCTAACGGCCTTAATGACCATCTGCGGCCATTCAGCAGGGAAGAAATCGCCGAAATCATTCACGAGATTGCCGCCGAGGCCGTGGCTCAGGTTGAGCCGACCCATGAAGTAATCCGTGAGATCGACCATGACGGGGACTGTCAGAGCGTTGCTGGGAACCATGAGCTTTGTCATTGGATCGATGCTGCTCTGCTTATATCGGTTGATCCAAAGGTCGCCTTCGACCTTCGCCGGTCCCGAGTCTTGGCGGATGCCCTTGTATCGGGCGAGGTTCTTCTCGGAGATCGTCCGTATCATGTACTTCGACCCGAACGTGTCCGGAAGCATCAGGTTCATGCCCGGATGCATCTCGTACCAGTTGTCGTAGAACGTGTGGGGCGATTGACGGAGAGCTTCGACTCCATCCCAGGCAGCCATGGCGGCCAGGATCATCTGAATGACGTGGCCGTTCGTGCCACTCGGCATGATGTCGAGCATTTGGGCGAGGGCGACGTTCGACGAGCCGCGGAACTGTTCCGGCGGCAGAAGCTCGCAGAGCTTCTCCACGAGGTAGTTCTGCCATGCCGTCCAGCATGCCCGCCGCAGGCTGAAGTCGGTGAAAGTGACGTCGGGCCGTGCCTTGAGGATCTTGACCTTCTGCCAGAAGCGCTTGAGGCCCTCGGCGAAGAGGAGCTCGCGTTCGAAGGGGGACATAACCTTGAGGATCGCGCGGAAATAGAGTCCCGCGACGATCCGCATGCCGATGATCTCCCAGAGCATCACTTCCGGCGCGAGGCCCGAGAACTCGAGCTCGAACCAGTCGCCGTGATGCACGAGCGTGTATTGCGGCAGCCGCAGATTGAGCAGGAAGGCGATGACGTCTTCTCCGAACATCCGCAAGCCGTACTCGTCCGCGCCGCGGATATAGTGTGCCGAGGTGTTGCCGAACCGCAGCCCCATCGCGTGGTCGAGCTGCCTGCGCAGTTCGGCCTCGGTGATGTACTTGCCGAGCTTGATGCGTATGCTGCGATTGATGAATCGCATGGTCAGCTGCACGTTGCGGCAATGCTTCAGAGCATACTGGATCATCGGGATCTCGTAGAAATCAGTCTCCAGGAAACTGTTCACGATGAATCCCTCGTCGATCGGGATGCGGAATATCTCCGCCATAAGTCTCTTTGCATCCATTAGTTGCCTTCCGTTGGGTTGTTGAGAACTGTACCGAAATTGGTATCTATGACCCATTTAACACTTTATTTAAAATAAGTCAACTAGCTGGTATTGACTCATGGTATACAAGGTGCTATAATAAACCCAGCAAAACGATCTTCCCTATGAACTCAAAAAACAAGTACACCCTCGGATTCCTTGCCTTGGCGGTCCCGTTTTTCTGCTGCAGTCACTTTTTCGACCACGATCTCACAGCCGCGTTTGGCTCTGGCATTGGCGGCGGGATTGTCGGATTGCTGCTCACTGCTGCGTTTTTTCCCGGCAGCCGGACCCGCGAAGAGTGCCTCGACGACAGTCGACAAGGCCTCTAACTCCTCCCATCCCTCATTTCTCTTCAGTCCCTCGCCACGCGCGAGGGACTTTTTTTTATCCCTTATTATTTCATCCGTTCAGTCTTTCTTATAGAACCCCTTCTTCAGTATGAATTCAGCGACCGACGGCGACACTTTTTCGCGGAGCGCTCTCTCGTCCCTGGCGAGGCCGCGGACGATCGTGCTCGATAGCTCGGGACCTCCTTCCGCTGCCAGGACCACGCAGTGGGGAGGCAGGGCGCAGTCTTTGAGGGCGACATATCCGGGCCTGTCGAAGAATATGAAATTGGCCGCATCGAAAAGCTCCTTCCCATGGACCCATTTCGCGGCGATGTCGGGCACGACGTCGGAGCCGAAGACGAAATGGAATTCGTGGTACGGGTAGAGGGCCTCGAGCTCCGCCTTGGTCTCGAAGGTCGTGGAGAGGTTCGGCTTCCTGACCTCGTGGTCGAAGGCGCGGACTGGCCGCGCGGCGTCGAGGTGGAGGTCGTCGATCATCAGGTCGATCATGCGCAGGCGGTCGGGACCCGAGACGGAGATCTTCTTGTCCCAGCGGTTGGCCGACGGCATGAGCCAGATCTCGTCGACGCGTACTTTACCTGCGAGCGCATCGAGGGCTTTGACCACCGCGCTATGGCCGTTATGGGGCGGGTTGAACGATCCGCCGAAGAGGGCGATTGCTTTCTTTTTCATGCGTTTTTTGCGCGACAGCGTTACGGTTTATTCCAGCTCCTTCGTCCAGGCGGTCACTTCGGCGTCCGACGGCATCCTCCAGTCGCCGCGCGGCGAGAGGGCGACGGAACCGACTTTCGGCCCGTCGGGCATGACCGAACGCTTCCACTGGTTCTTGAAGAAGCGGGTGATGAATATCTTCAGCCACTTTTTGACTTCGTCCTTCGAATAGGACGCGCCGAAGGCCTGATCGGCCAGGAAGAGGATCTTCTTCGGTCCGGCCGCCCAGCGGACGAACTGATAGAGGAAGAAATCGTGGAGCTCGTACGGGCCGATGATATCCTCGGTCTTCTGAGAGATCTTCGAGCCGGTCTTCTTGAGCTCGGGCGAGACGGGCGTATTGAGGACGTCGTTCAGGGTCTCGCGGAGAGCCTTGTTCTGCTCCTTTTCCATGACATGCTCGACGACGTGGCGGACGAGGGTCTTCGGCACGCCGGCGTTGACGTTGTAGTGCGAGAGATGGTCGCCGGAGAACGTGCACCAGCCGAGAGCGATCTCGGAAAGGTCGCCCGTGCCGAGGACTATGCCGCCTTGCTGGTTGGCCTTGTTCATGAGGATCATCGTGCGGTAGCGGGCCTGGACGTTCTCGTAGGTCACGTCCTGGGTCTCGCCGTCGTGCTTGATATCCTTGAACTGCTGGGTCGAGCCGGGAGCGATCGAGATCTCTTCGAGAGAGACGGCGGCCGCCTCGGCGAGCTTGTGAGCGTTCGATTTCGTGCGCGACGTCGTGCCGAAGCCGGGCATGGTGTAGGTCAGGATATTCTTGAGCGGCAAGCCGAGCTTCTCGAAGGTCTTCACCGCCACGAGGAGGGCGAGAGTCGAGTCGAGTCCGCCGGAAAGGCCGAGGACGATCTTCTTTATGCCGCTATATTCGAGGCGCTTGGCCAGGCCCGCTACCTGGATCTCGAAGATGTCCGCCGTGACGCGCTCGCGCGCTTCTTTGTTCGGCGCGAGGAAGGGCGAGTGACCGATCCGGCGGCGGAGCTTGCCGTCGCGGAGGCCGAGGGCGATGGCGGTCGGAACGACGCGGTACTGCCGGGTCCCGAGCTCGCGGTTGCTCTCGCCGAAGGACGTGGTCCTGACGCGGTCAAGGGTCAGGTTCTCGACGTCGATCTCGGAGACGATGATCTCGCTCTCCCGGGCGAAGCGCTTGGTCTCGGAGAGGATGCCGCCGTTCTCGGCGATGAGGGCGTGGCCGCCGAAGACTACGTCGGTGGTCGATTCATGGACGCCCGAGGAAGCATATATATAGCCAGAAACGGTTCGGGCGGACTGATTCATGACCAGGCTCTTGCGATAGTCGGCCTTGCCCACGAGCTCGTTCGAAGCCGAAAGGTTGGCGATGATGGTCGCGCCGGCGACCGCATGGTACGAGCTCGGCGGGAGGGGAGTCCAGAGGTCTTCACAGATCTCGACGGCCAGGACGCATTCGGCGCGCTCGGTCGAGCGGAAGAGGATGTCGGTTCCGACGGGGATCGTCTCCCCGAAGAGCTCGATCTCGTCGGATTTGAGGTCGCGGGCCGACGAGAACCAGCGCTCCTCGTAGAATTCCTTGTAGCCGGGGATGCTCGTCTTCGGCACGAGGCCGAGTATGCGGCCTTCCGAGACGACGGCGGCCATATTGAATATCATGTTGTCCATGATGAGCGGCAGGCCGACGACGATGACGCCGGGGATCTTGGCCATGCCTTCCTTGATCGTCTTCAGAGCCTCGAGGGCCTTGTCGAGGACGAGGCGCTGATGAAAGAGGTCGGCGATCGAATAGCCGGTGATGCAGAGCTCAGGGAAGACGGTGATAGTCGCGCCCTCGGCCGCCGACTTCGCGGCGAGCGAGAGGATCTCTGTGGCGTTCCACTCCGTATCGGCGATCTTGATCTTCGGCACGGCCGCCGCTACGCGCACGAAGCCGAACGCAGGGAGGGCCTTCGAAGCCGATTTCGTCGCGATGGTCGCTGCGACCTTCTTATTCTTTCCTGCTTTGTTTTCGTTTTTCATGTTTTTTTGATGTAAATCTTAGAAGAATTTCTTGAGCTG
The DNA here is from genome assembly GCA_964596505.1 of uncultured Candidatus Saccharibacteria bacterium. Taxonomy (GTDB): domain Bacteria; phylum Patescibacteriota; class Minisyncoccia; order Phycocordibacterales; family UBA6065; genus UBA6065. The sequence continues at coordinate 9,670 of CAZQUF010000026.1, forward strand.
GGATGGCTTTCGCGATCTGAACCGGTAGAGCCTGGCCGGCCTTTGCCTCCCGCCCTTGGAGAAGGAGGAGGTCTCTTCGACCAGCTCCAGCTCCTTCACCTTTTTTCTAAAGTTCCTCTTGTCGAGCGGCCGGTCGAGGACGATCTCGTACATCTTCTGCAGCTCGGTCAGGGTAAAAGACCGAGGCAGGAGGGAATACATGACGTTCGTGTATTCGGCTTTGGCCCGGAGGCGCTCGACGGCGTATTTCACGATATCGGCGTGGTCGAAGGCGAGCTTCGGCAGGGCCGATATCGGAGCGAAGAATGGCATCTCGGTCTCGAGCGTCTCGGCGATGACGGCCTCGCCCGGGGGAACGAGGGCGAAATAGGCGATAGAGAAGATCGGACCGCGCGGGTCGCGGCCGGGCGCGTCGAAGGTGTAGAGCTGCTCGAGATAGACGCCCGAGACGCCGGCCTTGTCGCGAAGGATCCGCGCGGCTGCTTTCTCGGCGGACTCGCCTTCGTGGAGGAAGCCGCCGGGCAGGGCAGGGGAGCCTTCATACGGCGGCCGGGCGCGGCGTATGGCGAGCGCCTTCAAAGCGCCGTCTTCGATGGTGAAGATGACGACGTCGACGGTGGCTGTGGGGTCGAGGAATTTCATATGCGATGTCTCTATTATCCTAGAGCACGAGGCAAAGATTGCCTAAAAGTTATCCACATGCTCTGATATATTGTATTCTTGACACTAAGTGCCCCGTTGGTATACGATGGCTCCAGAAGCAATTAGTGTATCAAGTACACGAAATATGCTATCAGAGACCATCCTATAACGCAAATCGATATGTCTTGACAGAATAGAAATGCGTGGTAGTTTCGGGAATGAATCAATCATCCCGAAAGAGGGTGGTTTTAATTAGGTCTTTGACAGATAGCTCGTAAATATAGTTGTTTGTTAAGGATGAATTTCCTCAACCAAAAAAGAAAGGCAAACCATGAAGCAATTCGAACTCGCCGGAGG
>CAZQUF010000027.1:0-10474 GCA_964596505.1 uncultured Candidatus Saccharibacteria bacterium
GGCCTCCGATCCGAGGATAGCGCAACACCCGCTGGGTCATATATCGAAACAATAGACGGCTCTGCGAGCCTCGCGGCCGTCCAGGCAGCCATAGACCATCTGCCCCACACTCTCGGCCAGAAGACTAGGAGCTCCGGCTGCCGCGTGAATGGGCCCCTGCCGGATCCTGCCTGCACGCCGGGCGCAGTCTTTTCCGTAGCGACCACAACCGACATCTGCGTCGAAGGCTACTCCCAAACGGTTCGCAATGTGCCTGCGAATCTCAAGAAGAAGATATACAAGGCCTACGGCATCGCCTACCCTCCGCCCTTTGGGACCTACGAGCTCGACCATCTCGTCAATCTGAGCATCGGCGGATCGAATGACGCGGCCAATCTATTCCCCGAGGCAGCCTCCCCCGCGCCCGGCTTCCCTGAAAAGGATGTCGTCGAGAACTATCTCCACCAGGAGGTCTGCAATGGACATATCGGTCTCCGTGAAGCTCAGGCCGCCATAGCGAGCGACTGGCTCAAGATATACGAGAGCCTCGATCCGAGCGACATCCAGTCGCTCAAAGCGAAATTCAAGAATTGGGCCGAGAAGGGCGGCTCGGCATAAGGCTCGGCGGGAACCGGAAGTCTAAGCCTTCTTCGCTTTTTCCTGCCACTTGAAGACCGTCACGAGGAGCGGCGAACCGAGGAAGATCGACGAATAGGTACCGGCCGTGATGCCGACGAGGAGGGCGAGAGCGAAATGCTGGGTCGCTTCGGCGCCGACGAGGTAGAGGACGAAGATAGCGATGAGGGTAGTGAGAGAGGTGTTGACCGAGCGGACGAAGGTCTGCTTGATCGAATCGCCGACGATGACATCGAACGTCTTCTTCTGCTTTTCCTCGACGTTTCGATGGAGATTCTCGCGGACGCGGTCGAAGACGACGATGTTGTCGTGGACCGAGAAGCCGATGATGACGAGGAGGGCTGTGATGAAGAGCGCGTCGACTTCGACGCCCGATCCGTGGCCGAGCAGAGCGAAGAGGCCGATCGGTATGATGATGTTGTGGAGGAGGCAAACTACGGCGATGATGCCGTATTTCCAAGACGAGACGGGCTTGGAGACTTTTCTGAAGGCGAAGGTGATGAAGAGGACGATCGCCGCGAGGACCATGACGACGGATATCCAGGATTTCTGGAGCGTCTCCTCGCCGAGCGTCGGACCGACGGAGTCGAACTCTTTTTCAGTGAGACCGAGCGCGCCGCTCTGGCTCAAGGCCGAGAGAACCGCCGTATGGGTATCGGGCGTGAGCTCGGCGGTGCGGAGGATGAAACCGGTCGTTCCCGTCGGCAGGAGCGAGTACTGGCCGAGATTAAGCGCATTGAGCGCCGGCTGGACGGCTTCGGCGGTCGGCCGCGTGCTCGACGCGTAATCTACCTCGACGAGCGAGCCGCCTTTGAAATCGATGCCCGGCTTGAGGCCCCAGAGAACGAGAACGGCGAGCGACCCGGCGACGAGAAGCGCCGAGAGAGCATAGAAGAATTTTCTGTGATTTACGATAAACATGGTAGTTTCTTTATTTGCTTACAGGCTTTATCGCCTTGTGGGGGATAAATCCGGAACCAAAGAGGAAGTGGGCGACCTTGCTCTCCCCTTTCACGCCGACGGCCATGAGTATAGTGCGAGACGCGGTAAGGGCGGTGAACATAGACACGAGGACGCCGAGGCCGAAGACGAGGGCAAATCCTTTAATGATCGGCGTCGAAGCGAAGTAATAAAGAATGATCGCCGTGATGATGGATGACAAGTTCGAATCGCGGATCGAAAGCCATGCGCGATGGAAGCCTTCTTTGATAGCGACCGGCAATTCGAGGCCGCGGCGAACCTCTTCCTTCATTCTTTCGAAAATAAGGACATTCGCATCGACGGCCATACCGAGGGTGAGGACGAAGCCTGCGATGCCTGCGGCCGTGAGAGTGACCGGAATGAGCTTGAAGAGCGCGAGGTTGAGAGCCACGTATATGGCAAGCGCGATGGTCGCGACGATGCCCGGCACGCGATACCAGAGGATCAGGAAGATGCCGACGGCGATGAAGGCGATGATACCGGCGAAGATAGACGCATCGAGAGCGCCCTGGCCGAGGGTAGCGCCCACGGTCTGGGTCGAGGCGAGAGCGATAGGCACCGGCAGAGCTCCGAGATTGAGGTCGCGGACGAGGGTCTTTGCCTCATCTACGCTGAACGTGCCGTTGATGACCGCCTGGCCGGAATCGATCTCGGTCTGGATGACCGGCGTCGAGATCGGCTGGCCGTCGAGGAATATAGCGAGGACCTTGCCGACGTTGTCCTTTGTTATCTGAGCGAAGAGCTTCGTTCCGTCGCTGTTGAAATTCAGGGCGACGCGCGGCGTATATGTCGTCTGGTCGAATTCGAGAGAGGCATGGGAAAGATAGCGGCCGGTGAGCCCTGTCTGGACGAAGACGTCGTCGACGGTCGCCTTGGCCTTCTCTTCGGGCGTGAGCTTGTCAGCGCCCGGCTTTACGAGACGGAAGTCGAGGACCGGAGTCTTGCCGATAAGGTCGACGGCTTGCTTGACGTCGGTGATACCCGGCAATTCGACGATGAGGCGATGGGTAGTCTGGCCGATGACGCCGCCTGTCTCGACTTGGACGATAGGCTCGGAGACGCCGAAGAGATTGACGCGATTTTCGACGACGTTCGAGAGGGACGTCATGGCGTCGGAGATATCCGCAGAGGCGATACTCGACGTATCGGCGTCGAAGACGAGGTGCGAGCCGCCAGAGAGGTCGAGGCCGAGACGGTACGTCGTCGCCTTGTTATAGGCGTAATAGCCGACACCGAAAGCCAATACCAACAGGATCAGAGCCGAAAATCGTTTTTTCCACATATGAGTGCTGTATGAGTAATGTAAGGGCTATACTAGCCTTTATTTTGGGGTTTGTGAAGCTTTTCCTTGTACCACTGCACCTGACGGCGAAGACCTTCTTCGGGTTTGACCAGCGGCTTAAATCCGAGCACTTTCCTTGCTTTACCGATTTGGGCCGAGGTCTCGAGCTGGTCGCCGGGGCGGCGAGGCGCTTTTTTAATGAGGATCTTCTTGCCCATGATCTTCTCTATGAGCGCGAGGCCCTCTCCGGTCGTGATGGTCTCATCGTTGCCGATATTGAATATCTCGCCGCGGGCGGCATCGATCTTTTCGAGGACGAGCAGACAGGCGCCGACGACGTCAGAGACGTGGGTATAGCTTCTTCTATGATTCTCTGCCCCCTCGGCGAGAGGAAAAGCCTCGCCCTTGAGGACGCTGCGGATTACCTTGTGATAGAGCTTCTCTGGCCGCTCGCGCTCGCCATAGACCGAAAAGAGACGGAGAACGCTCACCGGCAATCCCCTTTCGCGCCAATAGGAGAGGGCCAGCTGCTCGCCCGCGAGCTTTGTGACGCCATAATATGACGTCGGCTTTGGCTCTGATGTCTCGTCCGAGCCAGCGTGCGCGCCGTAGACGGACGAGGTCGAGATTTGGACGAAAAGTTTAAGGGACTTCGCCTTGAGCGCCGCTTCGAGGAGCCTGTGGGTCGAGACGATGTTATTCTCTACGAATGTCTCGAACGGCGTCGAGGCAGAGATACCCGGCTGAGCGGCGAAATGAAAGATCACATCCGCATCTGCGACGAGATCTGATATGTCGTCCTTGGCGAGATTCCTGCGGGCGATAGAGATATCCGCTTTTGCGAGGTCAGCTGCATTCGTCTCCTTTATCTCCTGCTCATAATAGTCGGTAAAACAATCGATGCCGACGACGTCATGCGCGACTTTTTTGAGAGCTTCGGCGACATGGGATCCGATCGCGCCTGCGGCGCCTGTAACGATGATTTTCATGAGAGTGGTTATTGCGGTATGAACTTAGCATATCTGCCCTCTTTTTTCACGAAGGCTTCTTTCGGCTGATATTTGTAGACATAGCCATACATATCGGTCAGTTTCGAACCGTCGACGGCGATAGGATAGGAATAGGATTTCCAGCCGCCTTTCGACGTCGGCACTCGCCCGCGCGATATATTCCACATGACGAAGAAGACCGGGCGAATGAGCCACGGGCTGATGCGGACCGCGTGCTTGCCCACGGCCTCCGCCATATCCTTGCCGCGGACAGTCGGTCCCGGCGGACAGATATTGAAGGCCTCGTAGGCGCCCTTGAGGTCTTTGAAGGAAAAGAGTGAGACGATATCGACGACGTCGTCTTCGTGGATGAATTGGCGGAGCCACTTTTTGGTGACGGGAACGAAAGAGACCATTGCCGATATGAGGCGGTGGATGAAATTCTCGCGAAGCTGTCCGGAGAGCGCGGCTTGGAGCCCGAAACGGATGCGCATGTATCTGCCGCGGGGGCCGGTGATGGCTGCAGGACGGATGACGAAGACCTGCGGGAGGCTGGCCTTGCCAGGAACGCTCTGTCCCGCCTTCCGCGCCGCTTCCGCGTACTTGGTTTCGAGGTGCTCCTCGACGATGCGCTTCTCTTCGGCGTAGAGATAGTCTGTTTTTCGGAATACCTCGCTCTCCTTGAAGAAATGATCGACCGAGTTCGACGGAAAAGCCCCATATGAAGCCACCGTAGAGAAATGGATGAGCTTTTTGACTGACGGCGCCGAGAAGGCGAAGTCGAAGACGGCGTCGGAACCGTCGACATTCCATTTCCACTGGAGCGGCTTCTTGCCGTACATCTCGCGGATCTGCCAGGCGGTATGGATGACGATGTCAGGAGCGAATGCGCGAGCTGCAGAGAGCCACGCATCGGTGTCTGCGGTATTCGCTCTCATGAATGTCACCTTTTGATTGTCCTTATAGAGCTCGGATGCCGGCTCCTTGTCTATAGCGAATATCGCTTGGACATCGGGACGCGCGGAGAACTGCTCGACGAGCATAGCCCCGACATAGCCTGAACCGCCGGTGATGAATATCTTGTGCATGTGTATTCGATAGCGTCCTATTTGCCTCCTCGCGACGCGAGAGTCGCGATAGTCTGGAGGGCGATCTTAAGGTCGAGGATGAGCGAGCGGTTCTTTATATAATAAAAATCGTAGGCGAGGCGGATCTTGGTCTCTTCGAGCGATTGCGGCGGAAGCTCCTGTCTGATCTGGGCCCAGCCGGAAAGCCCCGGCTTTATGATCGTACGAACAGTATAATACGATATCTCGCCCGAGAGTTTCAGACCGAGAGCGTGGATATCGGGACGAGGCCCGACGAGAGACATATCGCCCTTGACCACGGAAAAGAGCTGCGGCAGCTCGTCTATGCGCGTAGCTCGGAGGACTTTGCCTACGCGCGTGATACGACCGTCGTTCTCCGTGACCCAGGCGCCTTTATCGCTCGACCTCATGCTCCTGAATTTCGGTATGCGGATGATCTTGTTATCCTTGCCGACTCGCTCCTGAATGATGAATACCGGACCGCCATCATCGAGCTTTATAGCCGCGTACACGAATGGATAGAGAACGAGCGATATGATGCCGAGGATAAGGGCGATGAGGAAATCCATGGCGCGCTTGAGGGCGTCGTATACATATTTAGGATTGACGGATATGTTCTCTAGGAACCAGCCGTGCGAGAGGAGCGAGAGAGCGACCCGGCCGAATACGCCTTCGTAGACCTGGTGCATATCGATGAAACGTGTACGGCTCAAGAGCAAGTTATAGAGCTCGGGAAGGATGGCTTTGGCCTTATCGTTATAGAGGTCGATGACGACGATAGGCAGGGCGCCGCGGCCGACCTTTGAGATAGTCTCTCGAAACCGGACGAGATCGAAATTACTGAGATCGAATGCTTCGACGAAGCGGAAATGGTAGTGCGGATTGGAATTGACTTCCTTTTCAAGCTCGCGCATCTCGCTGCCGGTCCCGATGAGGATCGCCTCCTCCCTCTTTTCGAACCTGATCCTCCGATACAGGCCGGCGCGCCAGGCCAATATGAACACAGTCGAGATGATGAAATAGAGAAAGAGGTTTGTCTTCGGCGCGAGGTCCGAAATCGGCGCGAAATAGAAATAGCCGACGGCGATGGCCGCGTTCACGAGCTGGACATTTATAAAGACCGGCGGCAAAGCGCTCCGAAAGAGCGCTGCGTCTCTCTCGTAGAGGCCGACGATGAAGTAGACGACGATCCATATCACGAAGAGCGGCCAGAACGTAGAGAGGTGTTCGAAAAAGGCCTTATCGGTGGGAAGGACCTGATAGCGCGCGAGGAGCATGACCCAAAGAGCCGCGATAAACGCGAGTATGTCGCCCACGAGCAGTATAACGGGCGTTTTTCGGCTGAGAACTGGCATATATAGCCTTACAATCATACATTACAGCACCGATGTTACAAGCCATTTTGAGCTATAATCTAAAGGCACTATGGAAACCCCGAAAAAGCAGAAACTCCTGATAGTCATCACGAAATCGAATTTTGGAGGGGCGCAGAGGTACGTATACGACGTTGCCCGATCGCTCACGGACGCATACGACGTCCTCGTCGCCTGCGGCGGCGAAGGTCTGATGAAGACGCGCATCGAAGAAACGGGCGTCAGAACGGTGTCTATCCCCTACCTCGGCCGCGACGTAAACCCATTCAAGGACTTGCTGGTCTTCTTCTGGCTGATCGGCCTTCTGAGACGCGAACGGCCGCAGATTCTCCACGTGAACAGCTCGAAGATCGGCGGCATCGGCGGGTTCGCTGGACGGATCATGCGGATTCCCCAGATCATATTCACCGCCCATGCCTGGGCCTTCAACGAAGACCGCTCGACCCTCTCGAGAGCCGCTATCGCGGCGCTCCACTGGCTCACGGTCATCCTTTCGCGGCGGACGATCGCCGTATCGGCTGCCGTAAAGAAGCAGATGGCGAGATTTCCCTTTATGGACGAGAAGATATCCGTCGTCCACCTCGGTCTGGAGGCATTCGAACCCCTTTCGCGCGCCGAAGCGCGGACGACGCTCGGCATCGAGAGCGACACATTCGCCATAGGCAGCATCGCCGAGCTCCATCCAGTCAAAGGCCTTGAATTCGCCCTTGAAGCTATAGGCGGATTGTCTTTCGAATGCTCGTACACGATCATCGGCCAAGGCGAGCTTAAAGAGAGCCTTCAAACGATGATCGACGCGAATCCTCTGCTCAAAAGACGCGCCCGTCTCGCAGGCTTCGTCGCGGACGCCTCGCGCTACGCCGCCGCATTCGACGCCTTTCTCCTTCCCTCCCTTTCGGAGGCATTTGGCTACGTCATCCTCGAAGCCGGCTATTCCCGAGTTCCCGTCATCGCCACATCGGTCGGCGGCATCCCCGAGATCATCGAGGATATGAAATCCGGCATCTTGATACATTCGAAAAGCGCGAAAGAGATAGCCTCTTCGATCACGTTCCTTTTTGAGAACAAGGAAGCCAGGCACGATCTCGGCGCGGCGCTCTATGACAAGATATCTCGCGAATTCTCGCTCTCAAAGATGGTCAAAGAGACAGTGGCGATATACGAAGAGCACCGAAAACAAAAGTAATGGCTTCTCGGAGACTCTCGGAGCGTGAGGGTTTGCCGGTGGCAAACCCGTAAAGGCGAGAGTGAGCGCCCGGGCCAGCAGGCCCGGGACGCGTGCTCCGAGAAGCCATTACTTTTGCTTTCTGTCCCCTATCTATATCCCCAAGAACTCATTTTTCGCATCCTCTTTGTGAACCGCGCGCATGGATTTGCGATATGACTGTAAAATGCCGAGTGCTAAAAACGACGTGAATAGGTGCGATCCGCCGTAGCTTACGAAAGGCAATGTGATACCCGTGACGGGCAAAAGACCCATGTTCATACCTACGTTTATGAAGAAATGACTCATGAAGAGCACCGCCAGACCGAGGCCGTAAAGGATCTCGAAGTTAGTGGCGCCGCGACGGGCATTCGCGACGATGCGCCAGAGCAATATGCCAAAAACGCAAAAGAAGAGAAAGACTCCGACGAAGCCCCATTCTTCAGCAAAAGCCGCGAATATAAAGTCGGTCTGGTATTCCGGCAAGAACTTGAGCTTGGACTGAGTGCCGTAGCCTATCCCCTTGCCGAAGATCTCTCCTGATCCGACGGCGATCGTCGATTGTCGCGCGTTATACCCAGAGCCGCGCACATCGGCGGAGGGATTGACGAAGTTCATGACGCGCTCTTTCTGATACTCTTTAAAGCCGAAGTTCCACAAGATCCCAAAAGCTAGCGCAGCGCACGCAAAGAGGATGAAGAGGTGTCTTTTCGATATGCCTGAGACGAGGACCATGCCGAGCCATATGCATGCGACGATAACCGCTGATCCGAAGTCGGGCTGGACAGCGATAAAGAGGAAGAGGATAAAGGCGTACACGCCCGAAACGATGATGTGACGTATATTGGCGATCTCGATATGCCGCTTCGAGAAGTATTTGGCCAGCATAAGGACGAGGATAAGCTTCGCCACGTCCATCGGCTCGAAGGAGACGGCGCCGAAATGGAGCCAGCTCTGTGCGCCTTTGACGGCCCTCGCGGAAACGAGGAGTATCCCCAAAAGCGCTACCATGGCTATATAGAGCGTCGCGAGGACGTTCGTCCTGCGGAGGAACGACCAGTCGAGGCGGCTCGCCCCGAAGAAGACCGCGAGAGATACGACGAGCCAGATGATCTGGCGCGGGAAGTAATAGTCGACGCCGACGAATGAATTCATAGTGGCCAAACCAAAAAAAGCGAGCATCACTGCCGCCCCGAGCATGATCCAATCTATGCCGCTTTTGGCTATGCGCTCTCCGGCGCTTTTGACGATCTCGGTCATAGGTTTATCCCCGCATGATTACTGCCTTTATGCCCCTCGGACCGTAAAGAGAACCTCGGTCCGCACGATATTCGTCGGAAATGCCTGAGGCCAGGTGAAGGTTTTTATCACTGTGCCCCCCGCCGCGATAGAATCGATGACCGTCTTCGAGAACGAGACGCGATTGTCGTCCTTGTCATAGAGGATGATGAAGGTGTCGATATTCGAAAAGCTCGAGCCCGCCGACTCGTTCCTGACGACGACCTCGGCTTTCGGACTTGGGCCTTGGACGAGATCGACGCTGTCTGTGTGGAGCTTAGAGGACATCGCCCCCGGCGTCCAATTAGGCAATGACGTGAATTCGAAGGTCGTACGCGCCGGTACGCGCCTACCGGCGTCTATGCCTCCTTCAAAGACGGCGAACTTCTGACCGGCAGGGATGAAGGCGCTCCCCGTCCTTTCGGCGATGAGGAGGCCCTGATCGTCATAGATACGCATATCGTATGGCAAGGACGAGGCCTGGACCGAAGGGTTCGGGTTCTGGACATAGGCGAGCGCATTATAGACGCCGGGAAGGACTTGGACCGCGTAGCTCCAGAGGACTCTCGGCGGCGCAAAATCAGCCGGGCAAAGCTTGACGCAGCCGCCGCCGCAATCGATGCCGGTCTCGCCGCCGTTCTGAACGCCGTCAAAGCATGTCGGGGCTTTGTAGAAAATGAAGAACGACGGGACGCCGAAGAGCAGGACGAGAGCCGCGACGAATATGAAGAGATAGCCGTATTTCCGGCGGTTGGACCAGGTTGCCATACGAAACATTATAACAAAGTATGGAAAGGAGCGCAGAGACAACGAAAAGCCGCCTGCTCTTGCGAGCGGGCGGCTTTTCTTGATTGAATCCTCTGTACTGGCGACTACCTACTTTCGCCCCGAAGGACTATCATCGGCAGTACGGCGTTTAACTTCTCTGTTCGGAATGGGAAGAGGTGGTTCCACCGCCTTAAATCACCAGAACAGAGGACTCGATCATGCTGTTTTCATTGGAATCATGAGAGCTGGATGTTGGAGGCGATTCTCATCGAATCGCCTAAAGCTTTGGTAGACCCTATTGGATTCGAACCAATGACCCCTCGCTGTAGACAGCGAATGCTCTGCCCACTGAGCTAAGAGTCTCCAAAGTTTGTTTGGCTGACGGGACCGGACTCGAACCAGCAACCGAGACTTGGCAAGCCTCTGCTCTGCCATTGAGCTACCCGTCCGACGCAAACGAAAGAACAAATTTTCCAACATCCAGCTCTCGCTGAATAGAATACATTTTCAACAGATATAACAAATAGATATTAGGAGAAAAAGTCCCACGGTCTGCGCCCCGAGCTTGCGCCCACGACGTTACCGCGTGATTTCTAAATTTCCTAATAAGATCGGGCAATTAGTACATCTCGGCTCAACACATTGCTGTGCGTACACCTAATGCCTATCAACCTGGTAGTCTTCCAGGGCCCTCAACGATTCCTAATCTTGGAGACGGCTTCCCGCTTAGATGCTTTCAGCGGTTATCCGGTCCGGACATAGCTACTCTGCGTTGCCACGGGCGTGACAGCAGATAGACCAGCGGTCCGTTCACTTCGGTCCTCTCGTACTAGAAGCAAAGCTCCTCAAGAATCAACGCCTGCAGTAGATAGGAGACCAACCTGTCTCACGCATGT
>CAZQUF010000028.1:0-9910 GCA_964596505.1 uncultured Candidatus Saccharibacteria bacterium
GAGGGCACGTCGACCATCGCCCATGATTTTTCGGGAAATAACGATACAGCGACTTTTCAGAATAGCCCTTCGTGGGTGAGCGGAAAAAGAGGTAAGGCCGTCGCGTTCGACGGATCGACTCAGTATTTGAGTGTGCCTGATGTGCCAGTCTATTCGTTTTCCACAAGCCAAAGCTTTACCTTAAGCACATGGGCAAACCTCTCTTCTTTCAACTCTTCGTGGGGAGGCGTTGTGACGAGAGCGAGGACATCGGGCGCTTTTTACGGCATATGGAAAAGCGCGACGAATACATGGGTCTTCGGAACCGGGGCTGCAAATATCGGCACCACTCCTATCACGCCCGGTTGGCATCACCTCGTCGCTGTACAAGATGCCTCTGCGAATGCTCGCTATCTGTATGTCGATGGATCTCTTGTGGCAACCGGCGTAGGAACGGTCAATGGAACCGGCGCAGGAGGATTGAATATCGGACGGTCGGATACTGGCGAATACTTTCCGGGAAAAGTCGACGATGTTCGTATCTATAACAAAGCTCTCTCCGCAGGCGATATCCAAGCCCTCTATAAATCGAACGAGACGCTTCGCAAACAGGTGACGAACGGCGGTCTTGTCGGATACTTGCCTTTCGACGAGGGCACCTCGACCGTGGCGGGAGATATGTCGGGGAATGGAAATAGCGGGACGCTCCAGGGCGGAGCGGCGTGGACGTCGGGCAAGCGCGGGCGCGCTCTGAGCTTCAACGGGACAACCGCCTATGTCGACGCGGGAAATCCGTCGGCATTCCAATTCACCGCCGCCTCTACCTTTACTCTGAGCGCGTGGATCTATCCGCAGACTGCGTGTGCGAGCCCTGATCCCATCTTCGATAAGTTTGGATCGAAAGGCTACCGAATCTTTCTCGACTCAGGGTGCAAGCCGATTCTCCAGATCAGGGACTCGGGCGGCACGCTCAACTCAGCGCTTAGCTCTGTAGGCCTCGCGCTCAATACCTGGTCGCTCGTATCCGTGACATTCAACGCCGGCGTCGCCTCTATCTTTATAAACGGGCAAAGCGTCGGCGTTACAGATATAAGCTCGGTCACTCTCGCGGATTTGTCTCGAAACCTCTACATAGGACAAAGCCCGAACAACAGCACTTTTTTCCTTGGAAAGATCGACGATGTGCGTATCTATAGCCGTGTGCTCACGAGTGCCGAGATATCCGCTCTCTACAAGCAGAATCAAACAAAGATCAACGCCCCCGAAGATACCCGTATGACGAACGGTCTCGTCGGTTACTGGACGTTCAACGGCAAGGACCTCACGGCGACGCAAGCGCTCGACGTGAGCGGGCAGGGGAATAACGCGACGCTTACGAACGCGCCGCAACCGATGATAGGGAAAGTAGGACAGGCGCTGGCCTTCAACGGTTCGAATACCTACGTGGTCTCGTCAAAGCTCGGCACATCGCTTCCGAATTTGACACTTTCAGTATGGGTAAAGGCTGATCCATCGGGCGGCCTCGTCTTCGATGAGCTTGGCCAGGGAGCGATCAATACGGGTTGGCATGATCCTCAAATGGAGGTCGAGACGAACGGTACCGTCAAGATGTGCGTGTGGACCGGGGCGTCCTCATGCGTGACCGCCTCGGGCTCTTTCGCGTACCGCGAATGGCACCATCTGGTCATGACGTTCAGCGCGACAGGCGGCCTTCTCTCGAGCTATGTCGACGGCGTGGCGGGTCCGACGGCTTCATACACGAAGCAGAATCCGAATACGAGCAGCATATTCTTCTCCTTCGGCAATAACGACACGCAATCCGCCGGCAATGCGGTCGCTTTCTCGGGCGCTCTCGACGAAGTCCGCATATACAACCGCGCCCTTTCTGCGGCCGAGGTTCAGCAGCTCTACCTTATCGGCAAGTAGGGTATAATATCTCTATAACTTAACAAAGCCATGTTCCAAAAGAAAAAAATTCGAGTAGCTATCAATGGTTTCGGCCGTATCGGGCGAGCATTTCTCAAGGTCGCCCGCGAGCGCGAGGAGATAGAGGTAGTCGCCGTGAACGATCTCGGCGATATCAAGAACATGGCCTATCTTCTCAAATACGATACGGTCTATCGAACGTCTCCGTTCGACGTACAGGCCGTTGAAGGCAGCGACCCTTATTTCCTCATAAGCGACGGGTCGAGCGCGAGCGCGGCCAAAGTCCTCTTCGTCAGCCAAAAAGATCCCGCTCAGCTTCCGTGGAAAAAACTCAATATCGACGTCGTCGTCGAGTCGACGGGCCTCTTCACTGCATTCGAGAAAGCGAAAATCCATCTCGATGCAGGCGCCCGACGCGTCGTCATCAGCGCGCCGGCTAAAGGCGACGGCACCGTACCGGGCGAGACCATCCTCATGGGCGTGAACGAGGATAAGCTCAAGACGTGCTCGATCAGCTCGAACGCCTCGTGCACGACGAATGCCGGTTCGCCGATCCTTGCCATTCTCGATGAAGCGATCGGCATAGAGAAGGCGGTCCTCAACACGGTCCACGGATACACCGCGAGCCAAGGCATCGTCGACGGTCCGAACAAGAAAGACTATCGCGAGGGCAGGGCGGCGGCCATGAATATCGTTCCGTCGTCGACCGGCGCGGCTATCGCAACGACCAAGGCCTTGACTCAGCTCAAAGACAAATTCGACGGTATCTCCATCCGCGTGCCGGTCGTCGCAGGCTCTCTCGTCGATATCACCTTCATCGCCAAGCGCAAGACGACCGCGGACGAAGTCAACGTCTTTCTCAAAAAAGCCGCAGCGACTCCTCGCTGGAAGGATATCTTCGCGACGACCGATGAGGAGCTCGTCTCGTCTGACATTCTCGGCAATCCGCATGCATCTATCGCCGACCTAAAGATGACCCGCGTCGTCGACGGCACGCTCGTCAAAGTCCTCGGTTGGTACGACAACGAGATGGGGTACACCCATACGCTCGTCGACCATGTCATAAAGGCTGGCTCGATCGCATAATCATTCATGAATAAAGCTATCAAAATAGCGAGTCTGACAGTTTTCATGGCAATATCGCTTTTTTCGTATTGTTCCGCCCACGCTATGAGTGTAATCCGCTATAGTAAGTCGCGATTCATCATCCCGCATATGCTCTCGACGGGCACTATGGCGAGCTCAAGCATACTCGATTTCGTGGCCAGGTATACACCGACGCAGAGCGCGACGGGACCGATAACTGGTTCGTTCGCATATAGAGATTCGTCATTTTCTACGTTCACCAATGGAACGACCGATATCGGCATGGTTCCGAGCGTATCTCAGATATTAGGATTGCCGCCGCTTTCGATCACATGCGAGAGCGTCACGCCGTTGATAGGGACGATAGATTCCGGATGTACGACGATCACCTATGTATCGAACGGAACAGCACAATTCAACGCTCGCGCGGCAGGACGCACGAGGCAGATACAAGGCACTCTATCTTCAATTACCGCTCCGGCGTCCATGACCTACGCAGGACTCGTACCGGGTTCAACCGCGTACGCTATGAACAATAATGCTACCTCGAGCATACAAGGCCTCTCTCCTGGTAATGCGACTCAGGCAATATTCTCCTCTTTAAACGACGGCACGCATACGTATACGAGAAATGCGTCAAACTTCCTCTCGTCCGTCGATCTCACCTGTATACCGGCGTATAGCAGCGGTTCTGGCAACCAGTTCAATGGAATATTGATAGCTCCGGATATAATGCTCGAGGCGCAGCATGCCCATCCTGGTTCGGGAACCTACTTCTTCGTCAATAGCTCTAATGTGACCAAAACGGCGAGCATCTTGTCGGGAATGCAAATAGGCACCACGGATCTCTACGTCCAACGCCTGACCTCCGCAGTAGACTCGAGCATCCACCCTTGCCCCCTCTTTGCATTAAACGAGATGACAAAGACCACGACCCACTTCTCGACTACATCCTTGGATACTTTCGTGCTTCCTGTGGTCTTTGAGCGTCAGGATAGAAATCTCTACTATGGCGTATTGAACATATCAAATAGCGAGGATGGAATGGGGGTGCATATTCCCTCAAATACATCTCCTTTCTATTCGTGGTATTCCCCTGTCATACCAGGAGATAGCGGCGCGCCAGCGTTCGCGGTCGTAAATGGGAAAGCAGGAGTCCTCGGCACATGGCATATTTCGGACTATCATACTGAGGGCGATGCTCCGAACCCGTCCCAGTATTTCACTCAAATACAGGCTGCGGTCACCGCCCTCGGAAGCTCGACGATATTGCCGACAGTCGATTTGAGCGGGTTCAGCTCCTATTCGCAATGAAAAAGATCATTTTGGTGGCTCTCGTTTTGATCGCGCTCGCCGCCATCGCCACCGTTCTCGCGGTTACGCATGCTCGTTCTGGGATACCGCCGCAGGCTACGGTATCCGTATCAGATAGATATTTCGATTCGCAGGCTGAATGCGAGAAAGAGACGGGGCAGGTCTGTTCTTTCGGCATGTGCGACTATATTCCGGAAGGCGTGACGCCTGAACAGGCATGCGGTCCCGGCGGCCCCGGCAAGGGCTGGAAAGTCGAGCTGGCGATATCTCTCGATGATGCACTGAAAGAATTCCAGAGCGATGCGGCTTGTGCCAACCCAATCACGATAACGCAGGTGACCGTAGCCTCTGCTGCAGACGCCGGTCCGGCCCATCTGCCCGTTGGAACGTATTGGAAATCAGATGTCTTCAAGCCGTCGGATCCGACCGCTCGCATGTCGAACGGATGTTCGAACGAATGCTTTGTCAATATCGGCAATAGGAATAAAAAGTATTATAATTCTAGCTGTATATAGAAACAAAGCACCATGAAAATCTTCATCGCATCGGATCACGCCGGTTTTCAGATCAAGACGAGCCTCGTCGAGCATCTTTCGCTCGCCGGCCACGAGGTCCACGACCTAGGGGCGAAGGAATACAAGGCCGATGACGACTATCCCGACTTCGTCTCTCTCGTCGGCAAGGAGATCTCGCGCGACCCGTCCGGCGCGAAAGGCATCGTCCTCGGCGCGACGGGGCAGGGCGAGGCCATGTGCGCCAATAAATTCTACGGCGTGCGCGCCGCGGTCTATTACGGGGCAAATATGGATATCATCAAGCTTTCGCGCCAGCACAACGACGCGAACGTCCTCTCTCTCGGCGCGCGCTTCCTTTCTCCGGTAGAAGCTCTCAACGCGGCGAATATCTGGCTCGCGACGCCGTTTTCGGGCGAAGAGCGCCACAAGCGACGCATCCAGAAGCTTTTTACTGTCGCGCACTCATAGGCGCCGATGAACAATGGCTGAGATCATCCCCGCTATATTGCCGAAGTCATACGATGAGCTTGTAGAGAAGCTCGATATCGCCGCAGGCCATGCGCCTGTGGTTCAGATCGATATCTGCGACGGCGCGTATGTGCCGAATCGGACCTGGCCGTATCTCAAAGGCGAGGACCTTATATTCGCCGACATCGTCAGCCAGGAGAAAGCCTTGCCGCATTGGGAGGAGGTCGATTTCGAATTCGATCTCATGGTGCGCGGCGCGCATGAAAAGATCCCTGACTTCATCGCGGCGGGAGCATCGCGCATCATCGTCCATAGGCACAGCGTCGACGACGCCGAGCTCGCAGATATCCTCCGCGATTTCGGCAAGCATTCGGAGGAGCTCGGTCCTTTCGACGTCGAGCTCGGCCTCGCGCTCATGCCTTCAGACGATCCGGTCGCCACGGTAACATCTCTTAAGCCCATCGCCGACACTCTCCATTTTATCCAAATAATGGGCATAGACCGGATCGGTTTCCAGGGCCAAGCCTTCGATTCAAAGGCTCTGGGACTCATAAAAGCCCTTAAAACAGCGTTTCCAGGCCTTCCGTGCGTAGTTGACGGGGCAGTGGATTTAGAGGACGCCAAGAGTCTTATAGAAGCCGGCGCCGACCGGCTCGTCATCGGTTCCGCGCTCTTCGGAAGTCCTGATTTCCTTGGTACACTAGAAGAGTTCGAAGCGCTTTAAGCGCACATATACATGCCCCTCACAGAACAAAAAATAAAAGAGCTCGAGCTTCGCGCGAACGCTATTCGCGAATCGATCATCTCGATGCTCCTCGAAGCGGGATCCGGCCATACCGCCGGGCCTCTCGGCATGGCAGACGTCTTTGCGACTCTCTATTTCCATACGCTTAACCACGACCCAAAGAAGCCCGAGTGGCCGGAGCGCGATCGCGTCGTGCTTTCGAATGGGCACATCTGCCCCGTGTTATATGCGACGATGGCTCATGCGGGATATTTTCCTGTCTCCGAGCTGAAGACGCTCCGCAAGCTCGGCTCGCGCCTCCAAGGCCATCCTCATCGCGAATTCTTGCCGTATCTCGAAAACTCTTCCGGCCCTCTCGCCTCCGGCTTGTCGCAGGCGGTCGGCATGGCGATCGCGGATAGGATGGATAACCGCGAGGCAGGGGCTTCTGGCACGGAACGTGGCACGGCGTCTCATCGCCGCATCTACTGCCTCATGTCCGACGGCGAGCACGATGCGGGCAATACTTGGGAGGCAGTGCTCCTCGCAGGCAAGGAAAAGCTCAATAATCTCGTGGCCATCGTCGACCGCAATAATATCCAGATCGACGGCTACACCGAAGACGTCATGCCCCTCGAGTCGTTCGCCAATAAATACATCACCTTCAATTGGCATGTCATAGAGATCGATGGCAACAATATCGCCGAGATCGCCCGTGCCCTCGACGAGGCCAAGACGATCTTCGAAAAGCCGACGATGATCGTGGCCCACACGATCCCAGGCAAGGGCGTCGCCGAATTCGAGCGTAAATACGAATGGCACGGCAAAGCGCCGAACAAGGAAGAGGCCAATATGGCCCTTCGCGAGCTCCGGACGCTCGGAGGCAGGATTAGAAGCGAGCACGAATAACCTACTGCTATGTTGAAGATACAAAAAGAGATACGTGGCTTTTTGGAAGAACGAGACTGGATAACCGACGATATCTCGGGCTATGTAAAGTCGATATCTATCGAAGCCGCCGAGCTGCTCGAGCATTTTCAATGGAAAGACCTCAAGGCGAGCGACCTCAAAAAGGACCCTGAGAAATTCGAAAAGGTGAAAAAAGAGCTCGCCGACGTGCTCATCTATAGCCTCGATCTAGCGGTTATGCTCGGCGAGGATGCAGAGAGCATCATTCGCGCCAAAGTCGAGCATAACAAGAAAAAATTCCCTGTCGATCAGGTGAAGGGCAAGAGCGAGATGGTCAAGAAGATCCAGCAAGAATGGCGGCAGAAAGGCATCAATTAATCTCGCAAACCGAATATGACCAAAAAAAGAACGATAACTGAAGTACTCGGCTGGTACGGCGTGGTCGCTTTGCTCGCAGCCTACGGATTGGCGAGCTTTGGCGTGATAACGGCGAGCGACGCCTGGTTCCAGGTGCTCAATATAACAGGCGCTGTCGGTATCGTGGCTGACGCTCTCGGCCAAAAGAACTGGCAGCCTGCCGTTCTTAACATTGTTTGGGCAGTGATCGGCGCTATCGCGCTCGCGAAGATCGTCTTTTAGCGCGTGATATAATCTCCGTATAATGATAAGCCGCTCACAGCACATAAATCCGAAAATATTCGATGCCGATGTCGAACAGGCGCCGATCCGCAAAGGCTTCGGGGAGGGGCTTGTCGCAGCCGCGGAGGCGGATGCGCGCGTCGTCGGTCTTTGCGCCGACCTCACGGAATCGACCCAGATGCACCTCTTTAAGGCGAAATTTCCCGAGCGTTTCGTCGAGATCGGCGTCGCCGAACAGAATCTCGTGACCGTGGCCTCGGGCATGGCTGCTATGGGTAAGATACCTTTCGTCAGCTCGTATGCTGTCTTCTCGCCAGGCAGGAATTGGGAACAGGTCCGCACGACGGTCTGTTATAACAATCGACCGGTGAAGATCGCCGGTTCTCACGCGGGCGTGTCGGTCGGTCCTGACGGCGGCTCTCATCAGGCTCTCGAAGACATAGCTATCACCCGAGCGTTGCCACGCATGACAGTCATCGTGCCATGCGATGCAATAGAGGCACGTAAAGCAACCCTCGCCGCGGCCAAAAACGGCACTCCCGTCTATATCCGTCTCGCGCGCGAGAAGACGCCAATCGTCACGACCGAAGCCACGCCGTTCGAGATAGGGAAGGCGGCAGTCTTCTTCGAACCTGTCATGGGCACGCCCGACGTCGTCATCGTCGCGATGGGCGGACTCGTCCATAAGGCGCTCGTCGCCGCGAAGGAGCTCGAAAAGGAGAAGGTCGGCGCTCTCGTCATAAACCTCGCTACGATAAAGCCCCTCGACGGTGAGACGATCCTCCGCGCCGCAAAATCCGCCGGCGCCCTCGTAACCGTCGAAGAGCATCAGATCGCGGGCGGTATGGGCTCCGCGGTCGCCGAGTACTTTGCCGCGCATGCGTCGTCTTTCATACCGCACGAATTCGTTGGCGTCCGCGATCAGTTCGGCCAATCGGGAACTCCCGAGGAATTGATCGAACACTACGGCCTTGGCGTCTCTCACATAAAAGAAGCCGCGCGAAAAGCGATCGCGCGTAAAAAGTAGTCCGAGACTGAATCTACATCAACGTCTCTTGCTTGCGATTCGTGAGAGCGTTCTTTATCGTTTCCGTATCCGAATATTCCAATTCTGTTCCGGTCGAAAGGCCGCGGCCGAGAGTAGATATCTTGAGGCTGTGCTTCTTTACGAGAGGCGATATGAGATTCTCGACGTATTCGCGCGTATGCTCGCCTTCGGTATTGAGCGAGAGAGCGAGGATAACTTCTTTGAGTCCTCCTTTCGCGCGGCGCTCGATGGTCGCGGCGAGCTCCTTGGTGCGGATCTTCGATTCAGGCTCTTTATCCACGAGCGAGAGGGAATTGCCGAGGACGAAATAATAGCCGCTGTAGACTTTGCTCTTCTCTATGGCGTCGAGGTCGACGTCTTTTGCCACGATCATGAGCGAAGCCACTTCGCGCGACTCGTCGCGGCATACGGCGCAAAGGTCGGCGCTCGCCGCATTCTTCTTGTCGAAGAATCGATAGCACGATGAGCATATGGTCACGCGCGACGAGAGCTCGGTGATCTCTTTGGCAAGGGCGGAACGGTACCCCTCGGACGTACCGAGAAGGAAATAGACGAAGCGGCGCGCCTGTCGCGGCCCGATGCCCGGAAACTGCTTGAAGAGGTCGTTGAGGCGGTTGAGGTGGTCCATACGTCGTTTTATTGTAGCAATTTTGCGATAAACTTTCTGATGGACTAATTTGAAATGTTCGGATCGGGCTGCAATTTAAAATTGGTAACGTTTTCCTTGAAAAAACTTCCATTGGCATATATCTCAAGAGTATCGAGATATCCCTTCTCGCAAAAGATTAGGGAGCCGCCATTAAACTCTATATCTTCAGACTCTATGCCTGGTCCGTTTACTACCGTCTTTTTTCCAATTGAGCCAATGATTCCAAGACCTTCAGGGACTGCGAGTTTTACATAGAATCCCACGTTAGTTCGTTTTCGCTCGACGAATTGAGCGGCCTTAGTTTGAGCGACAATACTTGGGTCTTTACTATTCTCTGTGATCCAGTTGAGGATAGCTTTCTCTAATATATTAAATTGTTTTTCGTTTT
This sequence comes from uncultured Candidatus Saccharibacteria bacterium, assembly GCA_964596505.1. GTDB lineage: Bacteria > Patescibacteriota > Minisyncoccia > Phycocordibacterales > UBA6065 > UBA6065. The sequence goes on from CAZQUF010000028.1 coordinate 9,646, forward strand.
CCATGGGCCTTTAGGTATGTCGGTCGGGGAGGGGGTCTACTTTTTTGACCCCTCTCCTTTGATTGGATATTGAATAATAATCGTTTTGCACTGGCTTATTATGCCTGGCAAATAAGATTGATCCAAATCGAGGACATATTCATGTTTCTCTGACATGTGATCGGGAGTAATACTGACCTCTCCTTTAATATGTCCAAGTTTATCAAGTTCCAACTTAACCTTGATATTTGGTTCCATGGTTGGCAGCTCGATGATTTGAACAAGA
>CAZQUF010000029.1:0-9271 GCA_964596505.1 uncultured Candidatus Saccharibacteria bacterium
GTCCGGGTATGACCTGGACGAACTTCGGCCAATCGTGCTCGCGGATGGTGATGACCGCGTAGATGACGTGCCGGTCCATCAGATCCTGGATCCGCGTCGAATCGCCCTGACCCGTCGGACGCCAGCGGAATTTGATGGTGGGCACCTCGATCGTGTTGTCGACCTTGATCATGATCTTGTCGATCGGCAGGGAGGCCGGGGTATACGTGTTCGTGGCGTCGTTCATCAGCCAGGCGAAGTGCACGACGGGTTCCGTGATCTTCAGCACCCCGAGGTTCTCGAAGAGGAAGTAGTTCTGGAAGACCTCGCCGCTCTCGCTCTGCTGGCTGTTGAACCGGTAGAGGCATGCTCGCCTTTGAGGATCGGCGCTGCTGACGATTCGGGCGGCTCAAACTTGCCGCAGCCGCCGAGGATAAGGACGATGGTGAAGGCTCCGAGGAGCGCTGGAATGGCTCTAATTTTCATATTTAGCAAGTCTCTATGACGTTTTTGTGTGAAGTTGCTCGCGCCGGATTAGCCGACGCTCTGTTTCGTACCTTATAATATAAATCTGAAAAGTCAAGTATCTTCGCGCGGGAACTTTTGCACTATCCGATTTTCGTGTACAATAATTCCTATGAAATCCCGCCGCGCGCACAAGGGTAGTCACAAGTATATCTTTGTCGTCGGCGGAGTGATGTCGGGGGTCGGCAAGGGCATCACGACCTCGTCCATCGGCACCATCCTCCAGGCCAAGGGCTACTCGGTCAATATCACGAAGGTCGACCCCTATTTGAACGTCGACGCAGGCACTATGAACCCCACCGAGCACGGTGAGGTTTTCGTTTTGGAGAGCGGCCTCGAGACCGACCAGGACATGGGCAACTACGAGCGCTTCCTTAACCGGAGCCTTACGAACGCCGACTACATGACGAGCGGCATGGTCTACCGCGACGTCATCGAGCGCGAGCGAGCCCTTGGCTACAAAGGCAAATGCATCGAGGCCATCCCGCAGATACGCGACGAGATCATCGAGCGATTCCACAGGTCGGTCAAAGCCAACGGATCCGATATCACCATCGTCGAGATCGGCGGCACGGTGGGGGACTACCAGAACATCATGTTCATAGAGGCCGCCCGCGTCTTCAAGATAACCCATCCCGAGGACGTGCTCTTCGTCATGGTCTCCTATCTGCCCGTGCCGTCGAAGCTCGGCGAGATGAAGTCCAAGCCTACCCAGAACGCCGTCCACCAGCTCCAGTCGTATGGGGTCCAGGCGGATTTTATCATCGCTCGAAGCGAGCTACCAATCGACCACAAGCGCAAGGAAAAGATCGCCATCTCCTGCAATGTGCCGATCGAGAACGTCATCCCCGCTCCCGACATCGACAGCATCTACGACGTGCCGATCAACTTCGAGCGCGACATGTTCGGCGACATGCTCGAGAAGTCACTCCGTCTCCGCAAGCGTCCCGTCGACCTTTCCGAGTGGAAAGATTTCGTCAAAAAGACCAAGGCCGCGCGCTCGCGGGGCAAGGAAGTCAACATCGCCGTCGTCGGCAAATACTTCAATACGGGGGATTTCGTCCTCTCCGACGCCTATGTCTCGGTCATCGAGGCCCTTAAATTCTCTTCATATCACCTCGGTGTGAAGCCGGTCCTGCACTGGATCAGCTCCAAGGATTTCGAGCACGACAAGAAGACCAAGAAAGAGCTTTCCGAAGCCGAGATCAAGTTGCGGCTCGAAGAAACGTTCGGGAACATGGACGGCATCCTCGTCCCCGGCGGCTTCGGCGAGTCGGGCATCGAGGGCATGATCGCCGTCATTAGATATGCCCGCGAGAACAAGATCCCGTATTTCGGCCTTTGCTATGGTATGCAACTCATGGTCATAGAATATGCTCGCCACAAAGCCGGCCTCGTCGGCGCCCAGACAGCGGAGATAGACGTCGCCGCCGAGCATCTCGTCATCGATATCATGGAGCACCAGAAGAAGCTCTTAAGCGAAGGGAAATATGGCGCCTCGATGAGGCTCGGCGGCTATAAATGCGTTCTCAGACAGGGAACTATCGCCGCCCGCGCATATGAAGGCGTCGGTTGGGCCAAGAAAGATATCATCACCGAGCGCCATCGCCATCGCTATGAGGTGAGTCCTGCATACGTGGAGCGGCTCGAAAAAGCTGGGCTCGTGTTCTCCGGCGCCTCGCCTGACGGCCATCTCATGGAGATCGCCGAGCTGCCTCGGGGCACGAGCGCCAACAGGCATCCTTTCTTCCTCGGCACGCAGTTCCATCCTGAATTCCTGGCGCGACCCCTCGATCCGCATCCTCTCTTCACCGAGTTTGTCAAAGCAGCGAAATCTCGCTCGTAGATACGCAGATCCCTGCTCCCGCACTCGATTGACAACCTATATCTTGCGTGTAATCTGTCTTTAGACAGATCTTACAAACAAACCAGGAAAAGGATTCTCATGAAAAAAAGAGCAGAAGAGCTCGATATAGCTCATCTTTTCGCTTTGCAGGCGGGCTATGCGAAAAAAATCCAAGTCGCCGAGAGCGCGCTCGGGATAGCCCAGGCAAAACTCTGCGCCTTTAACCAAAGGACCAGAAAAAAGCTTGGAAAGCTCATCGGGGCGGGCGCTTCCACGGGAGATCCGCTTCGGGATGAAGCGCTCCTCGCATTCGGCCTCGATGAAGTCGTTTTAGAGCGTCTCATGTCGTTCAACGACCGATTGGTAAAGGCCAAGGGAAAAGAGTTCCTTCTCGTCTTTTCGGGCACCGTTCAACCGGGTCGCATCATCTACTTCGGTATCTTGAGCGGCGAACGCCTGAGGATCGAGTGCGGCGGGAGGCATGCCCGCGATTTCAAGGCTATCTTGCCCTTAGAGCGATGCGTGATCGATGGTACCGCTGCGCCGACGTTCGTAAGCACGTATACCAATGGTCTTCCTTTTGAGGGGACGCGATGGCTCGGACTCAACCTCAGTCCTCATGCGATCTTTGCTGCCCTCGGCGTCTTGCCGGCGGAGGAAAAGGTCAGCGATGGTAAAATCGAGACTTCGGTCCTTGTCGGAGATGAGGTGGGCGACCCAGTCGCACTCTCGAAGTTGCCTGTGTATATTGCAGGGCTCGCCACCCTGAGACGTCTGTGCAAGAAATCCCGCCGTCGGGCATAACGAAAATCAAACCCAAGCCTGGCATAGCGCCGGGCTTTTTCTTGCCTTTTAGCGATAGATCGACGGAATGTAGAGCAGTATCATCGATATGACGATGAGGACGACGACGATGCCCCAAATGAAGTTGAGCTTTTTCCTGTGCTTTGGATTGAGTAACATGATATAAAGTATACCATGAGAGAATTCCAGGAGCGCAGGCGGATAAAGAGGTTCTTGCATTCGCGCTATGCCATCATCGTCCTCGTCGTAGTGTGCCTCCTCGTCGCTCGCGGCGTCTGGAGCGCCTATGGCAAATACGAGAAGAGCAAGGAGATCGCCGACCGCGCGCGTGCCGACCTCGCCTCGCTCCAGACGCGGCAGGATTCTCTCTCGGGCGAGATCGACGCCCTCGCTACTCCCGAGGGCAAGGAGCGGGAGATCCGCGACCGCTTCGGCGTGGTCAAGCCGGGGGAGAAGATGGTCGTCCTCGTCGACGACGCATCGGCAACCGACCAGACCGCGGCTGCGAGCCAAAGCGGCTGGTGGGAGCGGTTTATGAGTTTTTTCGGACTGTAGAAATATCTCGGTACATTGCGAGATTAGTTTAGTGGTAGAACGGGTGAGCATTCGCCGGTGGCGAATGCGCAAGGCCGGAGCGCGACGGCGCGAGGCGGGGTCGCGGGCGAGGCCAGCAGGCCGAGACCCGTGACCTTTCCAGGTAAATACATTGCGAGATTAGTTTAGTGGTAGAACGGGTGCTTCCCAAGCATCGGGCGGGAGTTCGATTCTCCCATCTCGCACAACGTCGTGAGACAACACGTAAGTTATTGCAATCGCGCAGGTACCTGTTACTATAATGGTCAAACCCTGTTCTTAATGAGCGTAATAATACTTCCCCCCAAATGTGTCGTCTGTAAAATAGGCGATGTTATCCCTCGCGTCGAGATCATCAACATCGAAGACCCCAACCCGATTATAGGCGGGGACCCCGTCTTTCCAGGAGCCAATATTACCTTTTACTGTTCGAACCCCGCGTGCTCGCTTCTCTATCATCTGCCGCCAGGATGGCCTCACGCGCGCGAAGATATCCAGGCTGCGCGACGCAAGGAGTTCGAAGACACCCTGCGCGACCATTTCAGCCATTGGTGAAGCCTCAGCTCTCGCATCGTTGCGAGGGCTTTTTTTGTGCTTTAATTAACCCATGAAAACATACCAAAAGGGCCTCCTTGTAGCCCTGCTCGTTATCGGGGCCGGAGCGTTCATCTATTCGCAGACGAGAATGAGAGAGTCTCTCCCGGTCGTCTCGCCTGCAGTGCCTGCCCAGCCTGTCGAGAGCGCGACGACATCTGCCCCTATCGTTTTGCCTCAAGCGACCGAGCAAGATATCGACGCGGTCATAATTGGAAACAATGCATTCGCCTTCGATCTCTACGATCGGCTCGCGGGCGAGAATCAAAATCTCTTCTTTTCGCCGTACAGCCTCGATAGCGCCTTTGCCATGGTCTATGAGGGCGCGCGCGGCGCGACAGCCGGTCAGATCGGGGCAGTCTTTGGTTTTCCGGCTGCGAGCACGGTACGTGAGCCTGCATTCAAGGCTCTCAACGCAGGTTTAAATCAACCGAATTCCACGTATGCTTTGAGCGTCGCGAATGCTCTGTGGCTGCAGAAGGACTTCGCGTTGTTGCCGTCATACACAGACGTCGTCTCCCAAGTCTACGGCGGCAAAGCCTCGCTCGTCGACTATGTCTCCGATCCTCAAAGCGCAGTCGATACTATAAACGCATGGTCTGCATTGCAGACGCACGATAAGATCCCTGAAATACTCACTCTCGCTCATGTAAACAACGATACGCGTCTCGTCTTGACGAATGCGGTCTATTTTAAGGGGACGTGGAAGAGCCCTTTCGACAAAAGCGCGACGCACACGGCGCATTTCAACGTCGGCGGTTCGCACAAGACTCCGCCTACCGGCGATGTACAGATGATGGAACAAAACGACCATTTCTCCTATGCAGAAACGGATTCTCTCCAAGCGCTCGAGATGCCGTATGAGGGAGACAAGCTCGCGATGCTCGTGCTTTTGCCGAAAGCGACGGACGGCACAGAATCGATAGAAAAGGGATTGTCCTCGGATAGTCTCTCGGCGATCAGATCACATATGACCCGAAGAGAAGTCGATATCTCGTTCCCTAAATTCACATTCTCGACGTCATATACCCTTAATGACGATCTCAAGGCGTTGGGTCTCGTCGATGCCTTCTCCGACGCTGCCGACTTTTCGGGGATAGTCGCTCCGAATCAGGGCGGTTTGACCATAAGCACGGTCATCCACAAAGCATATATCGCCGTCGATGAGCAAGGGACAGAGGCCGCGGCTGTAACGGCTATCGTTGCCGTAGGCACATCGGCGATGGTCGATCCGCTCCCGCCTGTCACATTCACCGCCGATCATCCTTTTATCTTCATCATAGAGGACGTCCAAAACGGCAATATCCTCTTTATCGGTCGGGTAGACGAGCCGTAATCAGGAAGAGTGTGCTTTAATTAAGACATGAAAAAGAACATACCCTTGATCATAGGCATCGCTTTGCCGATCATATTCATAGTCGTTATATCGGCAGTTATATTCCTGCCCTCGCTCTTCGTAGCGCCGGCCCATAACTTCCTTTATTCCACTGACGAAACCGTTTACTACAATAGCGAGACGCGCTACAAAAATACCTATCAAGTAATAGATGGCCGCATAATCCTCGTGCCGGCTAGCTTGACTCCGAATGCGATCATCAAAGGCGATATGCCTCCGCTCTATCTCTACGACGTGAAAGCCGGCGCATCCCATGAGATAACCTTCGCGGATACCCAAAGATACGCCCTCGACCCCGGGCCTTCTTCTCCCGATGGCTATACCCTAAGCTATCAGTATGTGAACGATGGCATGTTCGACCTCCTCGGATCGAATGGGAATCAGAACGGTTACTATGTGTCGAAGGGCAACGCGCGGAAAAGGCTTGACGGCCTGACGACGGTGACGAATGGCTATTACCAGGGAGACTTCAGTCTCGTCGGCTGGGTGCGCTAACGCGACCCGCATCTAATCTAATCCCATGGAAAAACACGATATCGTCTCGTATATCGAGACTCAGCTCAAAGAAGGGAAGATAACTCGGGATGATCTCCGAGCCATCGCCGCGAAGCCGTCCGAAAAGCCGCAAGCCGAAACTTCGCGAAGTCTCATCAAAGTCTTCTACGCTATCGGCGCGACGATCGTCGTCATCGGCGTCGCTATTCTCCTCGCCGAGCATTGGGACGAGATCGGCTTCGTCGGAAGGATTTTCTTTTCTCTCGGCGTAGCCCTCATCACCTACATTGCCGCGCTCCTTATGCGCGAGCGTACACAGAGAGCTCTCTCGCAAGTGCTCTTCATCATCTCGGCTGCTCTCGCGCCTTTTGGCGTCTTCGTCTTTCTTAGAGAGGCGGGCATCGATTTCGGCGCTGGCGTTCAGGCGACGGCCGCACTCATACTTGCCGTCATCTATGGCTCGGCATTCGCCATAAGCCGCAAGAATATCCTCACGCTCGTCACGCTTGGTTTTGTCACGTGGACGTACTATGCCGTCATCGCCTACCTCTTTAGCTCGGCGCAGTATGTGGAGATCAGCGATATAGCCAAGTGGTCGACGATGATCATCGGCGCGGCGTATCTCTTGCTCGCCTATGGCTATTCGTCGGCGGTGAAGCCGACAGACGAGGCGGACGGGAAAGAAAAAGTCGCGGTCAGGGACATCGTCAATTGCCTCGGCGCTCTCGCTCTCCTCGGCGCAGGCATCGCTGTCGGCGGTCTCTTCGACCTCGTCTATATCGCCTTCATTTTTGCCGCGTTCTACGGCAGCGTCTATCTCAAGAGCCGAGCAATGCTCTTCCTCGGCGCGATATTCCTCATGGCCCATATCATTAAACTGACATCCAAGTATTTCGCCGGATCGATCGGCTGGCCTATCGCTCTTATCATCGTCGGGTTCCTCATCATCGGTGTCGGCTATCTGGCTCTGTATCTCAATAGGAAATACATCGCAGGTCCCAAATCAGCAGAAAAGGCCGTATAGCCCGGTCAAAATTATCGTTGTCTAATCAATGCGATGGCCCCCCTCGCGCCGCGTATCAGGTATACTTATCCTCATGAAAAACGTAGTCATATATTCAACCCCGGTTTGCACATATTGCGCGGCAGCCAAGGATTTCTTCAAGAAGAACAACATAGCCTACACCGAATACAACGTCGCGTCCGATAGCGCCAAGCGCGCCGAGATGCTCGAGAAGAGCGGCCAGATGGGCGTGCCTGTGATCGATGTCGGCGGCGACATCGTCGTCGGCTATGACGAGAAGATCTTGAGGGAGCTTCTCCTTACTCCGGCGGCAGGGATGGCGAAGGCGGCGTAGTTACTTAGTTTCTAAGATTGATCCAAAGCAAGCGCTATCAAAAGAGCATATTTCTAATATCGTACTCCTGAGACAAACAGGGCATTCTTTGCCTGAGATAAAAAGGGCTACAAAACATTCCGCATCCACTGTTGCAAAATACATTTCCGGTATCCAGGTTTTACCGGAGTACGCAGAAATACTTCGGGTCAAGCAGGGAGGGAGCAAAGAACGCGCACGGATACATTGGGAAAAGGCCCGGTTGGCCGCTCGTGACATGCTCGGGGAGCTATCGCAACGAGATCGTCTCCTTTTGATGACTGGTCTCTATTGGGGAGAAGGATCAAAAGGCGCTTTTGACTTTATAAATGGAGATCCTTATCTTGTACGCGCCTACATCGACGGCCTGTTTGCTCTAGGTGTGAAAAAAGAAGAGATAAGGCTTAACTTCAGGATATTCTCGGATATGGATAAGAGCGTGATCACGAAGTTCTGGGTCGGGTTTCTGAAGTTCGACGAATCTCAGGTTGGTTGGTTCGAGGTCGTTGAAGGGAATGGGAAGAGAAAGCTTTTGCATGGCATGTGTCGGGTGCACGTTATAAAAGGAGCGCCTTATTTCAAACTTATCATGAGTATGATAGATTTCATAAAGTCTCAATCTCGCTGCCGTAGTTCAATGGATTAGAATAGAGGTTTCCTAAACCTTTGATGCAGGTTCGATTCCTGCCGGTGGCACATCGTAGTGAAGCCTATAGAGAGGCCTAAACGCTAGTTATTTTTCAGTGAGTCAAGATTGATTCCAATAGGAGAGACAGTTGTTTGATATACTACCTCTATCATGGGACAACTTGCCTACATACAGCACAAAGACAAAGTCGTGGATGCCGGTAGTCGTTTTAGCCACGTCATGGCCATTGCTCTCGACCCGAGGACTAACTATCGGGAAGGCGTCATTCGCTGTATCACGAGCAGGGAAGGCGATGTCGCCGTGAGTGGCTTTATCGATAGGAGCGAGCTTCACAAGGCGCGGAAAGGGTCGGGAGAAGGATTCAATATAGGCGAAAAGCTTGCGGTAAAGAACGAAGAGATCATTATCGGCGGCCTCAAAGGCGATCTTGACTTTATTGGTCTCGAAGACCCTGATATATGGATCGATGAGAAGCAAGGTCTTATGCATCTCTATTTCACGTTGCCGCTTCTCGATTTCGCTGATCCAATAAAGAATAGGATCCATCTTGGTCATGCCGTCGGTAAAGACTTTGATTCGCTCGTTATGACTGAGCCGGTGCTTATGCATGATAGTGTAGGCTGTGCGAAAGAACTATCGGTTGCGCCTCTGAACAAGGTCGGTATCCGCTTGAATCTCGTCGAATCAAGCAAGGAAGAGAATGATTTTCCCTACTCCGTTGTACGAGTAGCAATCGCAGAGGATATGAATAAGCGCTGGAAATTCGGTCCGATAGTCTTTCATCCGAAAGAGCGCGCGATTCCATGGATCGGGGGACATGCTTCGCCAGGGCCGCTATTTCCTAAGTCATTTATCGATATCGGGGAGGGTAAGGCGGTGGGCCTTATGAATGGTCGTGAGGCTAATCAGAGGGTCGGCACAGAAATTAAATATGGCACATTCTCGGTCGGTCTCTTTATCTATGACTATGAAAAAGGCCTGATCGACTGGGTCTCTCCCGAACCGCTCATTCAGGACACGGAAGCCAAGACGAT
>CAZQUF010000030.1:0-8879 GCA_964596505.1 uncultured Candidatus Saccharibacteria bacterium
CAAAGCTCCTTTTCCTCGATGCCCCAACAGGGATAGCGCAGGATCTCGGGCAAAAGGTAGTCGCCCGAAAACGGCTCGGCGCCGGCCCGGGCGTGGATATATCGGGCGATGGTCACGAGCTCGCGGACGTGCTCTTCATGTAAGACATTCCTCTGTTTTTCATACGAAACCGGTATGCCGCGGTCATGGAGATACGGCACGAGAGCCTGGAGCGTATCATGCTCGCGGGTGATGACGGCGATATCGCGCGGCGAGACGCCTTTCGCGACGAGACGTTTAGCTTCGTCCGCCACGAATTTGAGCTCTTCGGGCGGCGTTTCGAGGATGGCCTTGTAGATGCCGCCCTTCTCGATAGCCATATTCGCCTGGACGAGAGCCTTGGCCGTGCCCGGCATGATATGCGCCAAACGGTGCGCGTTGAACGAGACGACGCGTTCGGCGATATCGAGGATATCCTTCGTCGACCGATAGTTATGCCCGAGAACGATGAATGCGGGCTTTTTGTAGAGCTTGGTAAAAGCGACGATATTGTCGACTTCGGCGCCTTGGAACTTGTAGATCGCCTGATCGTCGTCGCCCACAGCCATGATATTGGGCCGACCCTCGTGAACGGGCGCAGTCGTCAAAAGTTCGACAAGGCGCATCTGAGCGCCGTTCGTATCTTGGAATTCGTCGATGAGGATATATTGATACGTCTCTTCAAGCTCCATTCGAAGCTCGGGCGTCGTCTCAAGCGTTTCGATGACCCGCATGATCATATCGCCGAAGTCGAAATAGCCTTCGTTATAGAGCGCGGCTTCGTAAAGCTCGAATATCTCGCGGAGGCCGTGCATCTTGTCGCTATAGACGCGATCTCTCCAGACGTTCTCGCCTGCGGCACTCTTCTTGATCCAGCGCTTTTTCCACTCGGATATCGGCGTGGTCGAATCAGCGCTCTCGGCCGCGTCGAGAGCGGCGGAGAGGCTCTGACCTGCGCGCTTCTGGAGCGGGCCGCCTTTCTTGAGGCTATCGACGATCCCACGATAGGCGTCGAAGCTCTTCTTGCTCACCCGTTCAAAGAGCGGCGCGAGGGTCTTTTCGAGGCGATCGAACTCTTTTTCGTTGCCGTCGAGAAGAGCGCCGAAAGCTTTCGGGGTCACGCCGGCCCGCTTGAGCTCCTCGATACGCTTCTTGACGTCGCGGAGATAGATAAAGCCCTGCTCGGGATGGGTCGTCTTGAGCGGATGGTCGTGCGGCAGATCTTGGAATACTTTCCGCAACGTCTCGATCTGGGTCACGTCGTCGGCCGGACGGAAATCGGCGCCTTCGAAAAAGAATTGAGGATAGCGGTCAATGACGCGCGTCGCGAAGCCGTGAAAGGTATGGATCGAGACGCGAAAAGCCGCCTCGCCGATGAGGTCGAAAAGCCTCCGCCGCATATTGATAGCGGCCGAATCGGTGAAGGTGAGGCACAAGATAGTGCCCGGCGAGGTGTCGGTCCGCTTGAGTATATTAGCGACGCGGAGCGAGAGTATCTCGGTCTTGCCGCTTCCCGGCCCCGCGATGACCATGACCGGTCCCTCTATGGCGTCGACCGCCTCGCGCTGTTTTGGGTTGAGCGCGACATACCTGCGCGTGAATTCATCGTCGGAGGTTGGCATGGGGAAAGTATATCACCTAGAGAAAACGTAACGTTTATTTCTTGAAATCGAACGTGAGTATCTTAACTTCAGAATCTCTGTCTACGTTATCGCCATAGTACTTTCTATACGTATCATACATTTCTTTCTCAGAAGGAAATCTCTCGTGACCGGCCCAGTCTTCATCTGTCAAAGTGCCGAGGGTCTTGGAATAGAGAGAGGTGATGACTGCGGTGCCGAATCGTTCCAATGTGGCTTTATTCAGAAACGCGAGGGCGTCTCCGACTTTAAGGTCTTTGTCATCAAAGAGCCTCCAGGTCGACGTTTTCTCTCCAGCGAGGATATTTTCTACGAGATGCGGAGCGAATTTGAGAGTCTTCATTGCCCTTACATAGATGCGCTAATCTCACTTCAAAAGCGGCGACGCCCCTTTTGCAGGATCTTCGACGACGATCAGTTTATATATCTCGAGCAAAGCCGAGAGGAGCGCGATCACGAGCGGTCCGAGGAGGAGGCCGATCGGCCCGAAGAATATCAATCCCCCGAGGAGCGAGAGAAGAATGAAGAGCGGATGGACCAAGAAATTCTTTCCCATAGCGAGAGGCATGATGAAATTATCGACGGTACCTATGGCGAGAAGGCTCCATACCCCCATGCCCACAGCGGCGCCGAGCGAACTCTGCGTCGCAAGATAGATGAATGCCGGTATGAGGGTGATGAACATACCGACGTTCGGCAGGAGCGAGACGATGGCGGTAACGCCGCCCCAGAGTATCGGATTCGGCACGCCGAAGAAGGCGAAGCCCATAGTCGTCAACACGCCGCGGATGACGGCGACGAAGAGCGAGCCGCGCACGACCGAGTTCACCGCCTTCTCGATCTTGTCTATGATCTGCTCGTCGTAGGCGTCGGCCAAAGGCGACAGCTCGATGAGGGCTTTCTTGAACCTATGGCCGTCGCGAAGGATGTAGAAGAGCGCGACGATAGCGATAAAGAGACCGAGAGCGAACGAAGCGGTGCTCGTGAATATGCCCCCGGCATTGCCGACGATGCTATTGCCGAGAGACGATATATAGCCGGGAATGTCGGGATTGAAGCTTGGAAAGACCTTCTGGATCGGCACGATGACGTAGCTCGCCAGGGTATTCAAGTCCGTCCCGCCTCCATGCTGGAGACTGGTATAGAAGCTGACGGATTCGACGGTGATCTGCTCGACCATGAGCGCGAGCGGCACGAGGATGACGACGAGGACGAAGAGGACGGATATAAGGGCGGCCAGAGTCCGCCTGCCACCGAGGCTTTTGAGGAGCCTCCGATGGATCGGCCTGACGATGATGGCCGCCATGAACGCTAAGGCTATCGACGCTATGAATGGCCAAAAGAGGGCGAGCGTCAGAGCAAGGACGATGAGGAGCAGACCGATAAAGTAATGAAATTGGAGCTTTTTCGTGTCCATAGAGGTTCATTATAGGGCTTAAAATAGAGGGCTGATAGACTTGACTTTATGTATATATAAATGTACAATACCAACAGAGATTGATGGGTAAGGCGCGGGGCCTGAAGCCTCGCGTAGCGCCCCGCCTCGGCGGTCGCGTAATGGGCCTGAAGCCTTTTACCCACAATCGAAAAAAGAAAGGATCGACAGTGAAAAAAGAAAAAATCGACGGCAAGTTCATCGAAACGTACATCCATCACCCGGCGTGGCATCAGCTGCCCTTGAGCTGGGGATTCCTGCACTACACGCTTCCCGATCTGAACGACGGGTGGTTCACGCGATACTTCGTCAAGGACATCGCGAGAGCGCTCTGCTTCCTGTTTCTCGCCGCCGGCATCGTCTTCTGCTCCACGCGATCAGCCGTGGTCGAAGAGTGCATCAAGGCTATGCAAGCCGATGGCCCGAGCTTCCCTATCTATCAGGCGCGGATTATGGTTGGTCTCTTCGTCCTGATATTCCTGATCGGATTATGGGTCGGAAGTTTTGCAGGTGAACTCATCTACCAGACGATCCTCTCCGAGATTCGGGCCCGCCGCTCCTACAAGGAGACGGTGGCTGCAATCGACGGGATCCTCACTGAGATCTTCGTGCATTCGCGCAGCGATTACTCTGCGGCACAGAGGGAAGCTCAGGATATGGCCAATGTACTCGTCAGAGGGCTGAAGATGTTCCAGAGGCCTGACGGAACGTTCGACGAGAAAAATCCCGATGTCATCAAACTCCGTCGGAAGCTGAAAGCCTACGTCGAGAAAGCAGGCTTGGTCGTCGACATCAGTTACGAAAATCTCGGCTGGGATTGAACCAGCCAAACAATTCGAGTCGCACCCACGGGGGTGCGACTTTTTTATGCCGCCTTTAGAGCGCACCCCTCGCAGCAAAGCATCTGGTAGCGACCGTCTTCGCGGTCCTGGTCAACATAGTTCTCGGTCTTCGCGCCGCATCTCTCGCAGACGCCGATGACTTCCCTTTTCAAGCCGCCCTTCTTCGAGTCGAACGCCATCGTGACGCGCCCGTCGAAGACATAGAGAGCGCCTTTGAAATGCTCGCCGGGATATCTCTCCATGAACGAGACGATGCCGCCGTCGAGCTGATAGACGTCTTTGAAGCCTTTCTTGATGAGGTAGCCGGAGGCCTTCTCGCAGCGCACGCCGCCGGTACAGACGGTCAGGACTTTCTCGCCAGCGTGCTTTTTGAGCTTCGGCAGGGCTTTCGGCAGGTCGCGGAAGTTCTTGAGGGGCGGCAGAACTGATCCATCGAATGCCCCGACCTTGTGCTCGTAGTCGTTCCTCATGTCTATGATGGTGAACTTCTCGCCAGAATCGAACCATTTCTTGAGCTTATCGGGAGAGAGATGCGTACCGGTCGTTTTGCGCGGGTCGACATCGGTATCAGCCGATTTCTTGAGCGCGAGCGAAACGATCTCGGGACGAACTTTGATCGAGAGACGCGGGAACGCGATACCATTCTCTGTGCCGGGGCTCTTCTTCCAATGAACCATGGCGAAGCCCTTCTTTGCATTCAAAAACCGCCTGTAGGCTGCGGTATCCTTTTTAAGGCCCTCCAGAGTTCCGTTTATGCCCTCTCTAGCCACGATGATGCGGCCCTTGAGGTTATGACGGACGCAAAAAATGCGCTGCTCCTCGGCGAATGTAGAGGGATTCCGGATAGAGGTGTATTTGTAGTAGAGGAGTATCTCGTATCGGGAAGTAGGCTTCATAGAGCTATCTTATACAATCCCCTCGCAAAAGCGAAATCTTCATCTTTATTTCATCTCTCTTTGCTATGGTTCCTGGATCGTGGAAAAAGCCGCCCTTTATAAAGTTATAGCCGAACTATTCGCCGTCAGAAAAGGCGCATATATTATGCGCGGGGAGGAGCGAATCATGCTCGGTAAGGACGTATTCATAACAAGACGCGCTCTCAAGCATATCGTTGAACGAAGGAAAGACGAGGGACTGTCTTTCTGCGACATATGTCTTCTTATACATCTCATAGTGCCTAGCATACAATCGCCTAACAGCGCACGATGGGACGAAAACAGCAAAAGGATGCGCGCAGTAAAGCCATTTCATCGCCGACAAGCAGTGGTGGTGATTTACGAATTACAAGAAAAGACCAAAGAGGTTGTCACCGCCTTCTTTCGCAATATGAAAATAAAAAGTAGATAGCACCGTTCTGTCGCGGGGAGGGCGGCAAACCTCCATTAAAGCGGAAAAACCGCTTCCTCAGCAACGCCTTTCTGATGTCGGCGACAGGACGCTGATATCTACAGCGCGAGTATATACCCCCTCGTCTGATACAGTCAAGAAAAATATATGGCGTAGGACTACCCCCAGATGCCTATGACGAGCGACATGACGACCGCGACGACGAGGCCATGGCCGATAGAGATGAGGAAGAATGTCCGAGTGTCCCCGCCGAACAGGAGATCGCCGAGCTTCGTCGGTACGATGAAGCCGATCCAGACGCAGAGAGCGACGACGATCATGCCGACGATCGACGTAACGACGAGAGAATTAAAGAGCGCGGCGAGGATGAAAGCCGTGACGAGCGTCGAGAGCGTCATGAGCGCATATGACGAAGCCATAGACTTGCCCTTGCTCGCCTCGCGCATCGACTCCTCGGTCCAGCCCTTCGATTTCATCCAGAGCTTGCCAAACGCCCACGGAGAATACCAGATATAGCCGACGACCATGCCGAGGATAGCGGCGATGACGACCGTCACATAATTGATATTTTGGAAAAACATAGGGATTGTAAGGCTTTTAATTCGTCCATTATACGTCTAAAGCCCGCCAAAAAGCGAGATATGAAGAAAAGCTTAATTTGTGAATAACGCTCTTTTACAGGAGCCATTTAGGCTTATACAATACATAACCGATATTTAAACGATAATCCCACGGATATGCGCGCACTCGTGATCGACGACGATATCGATATCAGGCAGTTCCTCAAAGAAAGGCTTGAAGCCGAATTCTTTGTCGTCGATACCGCGGGCGACGGCGCGGAAGGTTCGTACATGGCCCGCGTCCATGAATATGACGTGATCATTCTCGATTACATCATGCCGCGAAAGAACGGTCGCGAGGTCCTGAAGGACATCAGATCGAGCGGCAAGACAGCGCCGGTCCTGATGCTTTCGGTTCAGAACGAAGTCGACGACAGGACGGACATGCTCAACCTTGGCGCGGACGACTACCTCGCCAAGCCGTTCTTGTTCAAGGAGCTCTCGGCT
Source organism: uncultured Candidatus Saccharibacteria bacterium (assembly GCA_964596505.1). GTDB lineage: Bacteria > Patescibacteriota > Minisyncoccia > Phycocordibacterales > UBA6065 > UBA6065. Next base: position 6,350 of record CAZQUF010000030.1, read on the forward strand.
CGGGTTCGAGCCCTTGTGAGGAGACCGTCTCGGATCACCGCGCCCATCCTCAAGGTCGGCGATTTCGTCCTCGATCCGGTGAACCAGAAAGCGACGCGAGGCGCGGTCGAAGTCTGCCTCACCCGCAAGGAATTCGTCCTTGCCGAATACATGATGAGGAATAGCGGGGCGGTCATATCGCGCGGCATGATCGTCGAGCATGTCTGGCAAAGCGACAAAGACCCGTCTTCGAACACGATCGAGGTGCATATGCGCAATCTGCGAAAGAAGATAGACGGCAGGTCGACAAAGAAGCTCATCCACACGGTCCCTGGACGCGGCTACAAAATCGATGCGCAACGTAGGATTTTCGAATAATCTTCATTTTTATTTCATCTCTCTCTGCCATACTGTCTGCGAAATCTAAGTCGAGGGTTTCCCTTAGCAGCCGCACATGCCAATGAATATGAGCACAATCATAGAAATGATCCTGAGCGATAGAGACTCGCGGAAAGAGCCAGAGGATGCGCTTTCTGTCGTAAGCGCTGAATTCGACGTTTGGAATTAGTATACTGGTAGGCACACTAAGAGCCGATGAACGCACCGCAAAGCATTGCCGAGACGGTCGCCCAGACGATAAGCGACGCCCCGCGGCGCGTTCGCGTACCTTTCTTCGACCGTGCGCCTCGTCTCGTCGGCGCGGTCTATCGCATCGCAATAGAGCCGAGGAGCGGAGACGAAGACGAGAGGCGCCGCGAGCTCATATTCAACGTCATCGCGTCTTTCCTCTTTCTCCTCGTCTGCCTTCTCGACCTGTCAGTCCTCTATGCCGATGTGACAGGGGCGCAGAAAGGCGGCTTTAGCTTCTTCACCTTCTCGATATTCGTCGCATTCTTCGGTTCGCTTCTGCTCCTCTCAAGGAAAGGGCATACCGAACTTGCCTCGTACCTCTTCATCGGGCTCTACTTCCTCGCATCGACGTGGGGAGAATATGTCTGGGGCACCGCGATTCCCCTCGCTCTTCTGAGCTACGGAGCGATCATCGTCATGACGAGCATCCTTCTCGGGACGCGCGCGGGGCTCGCCATGGCTGTGATCATATCTGCGACCCTCGTAAGCCTCGGCTTCCTGGAGACGCACGGATTCATCCAAAGCGATATAACCTGGAGATATACCCCGCTCGAATTCAAAGACACGATCGAGGATTCGTTCGTCTACGCACTCATCGTCGCCGTATCGTGGCTATCGAATCGGGAACTTGAAAAGTCGCTCGCTCAGACGAAGCGCTCGGAAAAGGCCCTGAAAGAAGAGCGCGATCTCCTTGAGATAAAGGTCGAAGAGCGGACAAAGGAACTCAAAGCCGCGGAGATCGAAAAGGCCTCCCAGCTCTATCGATTCGTCGAGTTCGGCAGGCTCGCATCGGGCATATTCCATGACTTGCTCAATCCCCTTTCCGTCGTATCGATGTCCGTCGAAAGGCTCGAGGGCTCGCCGACAGAAAAAGAACGCGCGGAAGCGCAGATGTACATCGCTAAGGCTGTAAAAGCGTCGAAGCGCATGGAGGCCTTCGTGCAGACCGCGCGCAAACAGCTCGACATCCGCGAGGCGCTCTGCGACTTTTCCGCGCAGGGCGAGATACTCGACGCGATAGACCTCCTGACGCACAAATCGATGAAGACCGGAGTAGAGATCCGCTTTACTCCGGCAGAGGAAGCGGCGATCTACGGAAATCCTATAAAATTCTTCCAGATAGCCGTCAATCTGATATCGAACGCCGTCGATTCGTATGACGGTATCGATAGAAGCGACGACAAAGGAAAGATCGTGGATGTTTCGCTCTCGTTCGACGACGAGGCAGCGACCCTGAAGGTCGAAGACGGAGGCTGCGGCATCCGAGACGAGCTGAAGGGCATGATATTCGAGCCATTCTTCACGACGAAGCGCGATAAGCCGCGGAGCGAGTCCGGATTCGGTCTCGGGCTCTCGACGACGAAGAGCATCATCGAAAAGGACTTCGGAGGAACGATGAGCCTCGTAAGCTCGGTGGGCATCGGATCGAAATTCACCGTCATCATACCCCTACATCGTGACACGCATAAAAAACAGGATACTCGCGGACGCGCGCCGAGCGGAGCGGATCGCGCCATCGACAGAGAACGCTCTTGAGAGCCTTTCGCGCGCGCAAACTAAGAACGGGAGCTTCCCGAGCGTCTGCTCAAACGATCCTCGATTCGCCTCGGGAGAGACGAGAGAGACGGTCTTCCCTTCGTGCCTCATGCTTTCGTGCCTTTCGGAAATCTACCCCGCGAGCCTTCCAAGAGCATCGCGCGCTACGCTCCAACGCATCAAACGACGGCTGGCCGGTTTCATCGATGCCGAAAGGAGCCCGTCATGGTCGTGGGGATACTTTGCCAGAGGTTCGGATATCGCCCAAAAAATCCGCTACCCCGACGACCTCGACGATACCGCCTGCGCGCTCATGGCTCTCGAAAGATCGAACGAGACCTCTCTTACCGCAGAGGCGCTCGCTCACTTCGCTCAAAACCTCATA
>CAZQUF010000031.1:0-8691 GCA_964596505.1 uncultured Candidatus Saccharibacteria bacterium
ATCATGTTTTTCAGTCCCAAACCCTACAAGCTGTTCAATCAATTTCTCCGCACCACGGGGCTTGTTTGAAACACTGCCCCTGCGTGTGCCAAATTGTGCCAATTTGAGAATCGAGACCCAGACCGAGGTGCCTCAATTTGATATACTGAAACTACCCAAAGAACCCTTACGGGGTCTCACATGGTATTATCCGAGACCTTGAGGGGGCACACGCGAAACCATGCAAAGAAACGAGATGCGCCCTTCGGGGCGCCTTTCGTTTGACTAAGCCTCTCAAAAGAGTAAGGTGAGTGAGAATCAGCTCACCATCATGCAAAAACCACTCCAAATCACCGATATCGCCAAAGGTTTCCGCTATCCGGTCGCGATCGTCCAGACGGCCAACGGGCAAGCGGTCGAGATTCACGGGCTTATAAGCGACGCGGATATCCTCCGACTCGCCGAACTGATCATGATCAGCGGTCCCATCAATGAGCTCCGCGAAAAATTCCGAGAGAACATAGCCGGTCTCGTCGAGGGCGAAGGTCCCCACGGTCCGATGTTTAGGCCGGCCATCCAGCGCCAGCTTGCCGGAACGGGATCTGTGTTTCCAGTCTAGCGAAGAGAAGACGCGAAAATCCCCGGAAAGTTCCGGGGATTTTTCTTTACCTCACTTTCTTGATGAGAGCCGAGAGACGGGACTTCTTGCGGGCTGCGGCGTTCGGCTTGATGAAATGGGTCTTGGCGGCCTTGTCGAGCTCTGCATATGCGGTCGAGAGCATCTTCATGGCCTCGCCTTTGTTGCCCTGGGCGACGTGCCTTTTGATGCCTTTGACGATCTCAGAGATCGCGTCGCGGTGGCGGATATTATAGACGCGCTTCTTTTTCGATGCGCGGAGAGCCTTTTTTGCTGAAGATGTGATTGCCATATATATTGCGTTGTGGCCGTTACTCTAACAGCGACAAATAAAAAAAGCAAGTATCGCACCAAGGGTCATCTCTTGTCCATGATGCTGTAAAAGTGAATATGCCCGTTGCCGACTTTCCTCAGAATAACTGCGGTCTTTCCCTTTTCCAAACGCCAATATTCTATGGTGCCGATAAAAGTATGTTTTGAAATCTCGCTCGCCTCGCGAATGATCGATACCGCACGAGGAAAAAGATGGAATCTCCTGGCAGTATCGCCGTGATTCCTACTTTTGCCCAGACCATTATGTGTAAGGTGGCGAAATCCTTCCGAGTTGAATGAAATAAATGAATTTAAAACTCGACAATAAACTTTGCTGATTTTTCTATATGCCTCTCTTTGGTTACTTAAGAATGCCCTGAAAGCCTCACTTTTCATGCCGACAATCATACAGAACCGACCTTAAGAAAAGATGAAGAAAGCCTGATGACTCGTTGTGAGTTGACTGAGACAATCCGAAGGATATATACTTTTGCTACCTGTGGAGCGAAAGCTCCCCCTCAGCTTTCAAGCAGAGGCAGGCTCAAAAATTCCGTCTTCGGACGGTATTTTTGCTGGGCGAATGCGGTATACTTTAGGAATCGTGATAACGCATATCAAAGGGGTAGTCATAGACAAGGAAGAGCGTGCGGTCGTCGTATCCGTCGGCGGCGGCGCGGGCATGGGAGGTGGGGGCGGAAGCCTCGGCTACAAGGTCTTCGCTACAGCCGCGACCATCGAGAAGACACGTGAAGGCGCGGAGATATCTCTCTGGACACACCTCGCCGTGCGCGAGGACGCCCAGACGCTCTTCGGCTTCCCTACCAAGGACGAACTTAACTTTTTCGAGCTCCTCATCTCGATCTCCGGCATCGGACCGAAGACCGCTCTCGGCATATTGAACGTCTCATCGGTCGCCAATATCCGCAAGGCCATATCGACGGGCGACACCTCGCATCTGACCAAAGTCTCCGGCGTCGGCTCGAAGATCGCCAACAAGATCGTCCTCGAGCTCAAAGGCAAGTTCGGCGCCGAATCGGCCGACGGCGCCGCAGGCGGCATCTCTCTCCGCGACGAAGTCGACGCCCTCGAGGCGCTCAAAGCGCTCGGCTACGGCCACAAAGAAGCTCGCGAGGCGCTCAAAGAAGTCGACCCGACGATCACGAATGCCGGCGATAGGGTGAAGAGGGCACTGAAGGTCTTGGGAAAATAGTCCAAACAAAAGCCCGCTCATATGAGCGGGCCGAGATCAAAACCGGCTCGATTCAGTTGATGTCGAGAACGTAGTCGACCTGGGCGAGTCGAGGGAAAGTCTTCACTCTAATTGCCGAACCGGTTCGTGTGCTCGTAGAGTAGTAGATAATGCACTTAACGCCGCCGCTGATTACCCACAGAACCCAATCATTGCCGATCTTGTCATTCGGATTTTTCCGAATTACACCGACGACGGTGCAGTCGACGATCCTCGAGATTCGTTCGACCGTCGTCGAATGACCGATCCGGGACTCGGCAAGTTCCTGCATACGGAAACGGAGTTCTTTACGTCTTGCAGAGCCCTCCTGTTCATCGTACTGCGCGAGCGCGAGCGGGAGCTTTGAAGGACCATCAAGCACAACATCAGTTGCGCCTTCAACGATACAGATACGGGCCATAATATTACCCTGACCTTTCTTGGAACGAACATGGAATATAGGACGATGCATATTCCTGACACCCTTATATCTTTCCTTTCCCTGCGGACTTTCGAGATACGACCGATACATACATACCGGAATCCTAACTACTAATACCATGCCACAAAGTATAAAAAATAGCAATACTTTAAAAGCCCTATAAATAAGCCATAATACGGCCATGGATTCTATCCTCTACCATATAAAGAAGCTCATTCCCCGCTGCGTCTTTGCCTTCTTCCAGCCAGCCTATCACATATCGATGGCCTTCCTCGCCGCGCTCTGGTACCGCTTCCCTTCTCGCCATATCAAAGTCGTCGCCGTGACGGGTACGAAAGGCAAGACGTCGACGACAGAGATAGTGAACGCCATCCTCGAGGAAGCAGGGTTCAAGACCGCCCTCTCGAATACCATCAGATTCAAAGTCGGTGGCGAGTCCGAAGACAATCTCTACAAGATGTCGATGCCGGGACGATTCTTCATCCAGAGGTTCCTGCGGCGCGCGGTCGATGCCGGCTGCGCGTATGTCGTCCTCGAAGTCACATCGCAGGGCGCGGCGCTCAACCGCCACCGATTCATCGCATACGATGCGCTCATCTTCACCAATATCGCGCCCGAGCACATCGAATCGCACGGCTCCTTCGAAAACTATGTCAAAGCAAAGCTCAGTATCGGCGAAGCCGCCGCCCGATCGGCGAAAAAACGCACCGTTCTCATCGCCAACGCTGACGACAAAGTCACTGCTCGCTTCCTCGGACAGGATTTTTCGGAGAAAAAACTCTATTCCCTCGACGATGCTCGCCCCTTCGCTCTACACAAAGAAGGATTCTCGATGACAGTCCGCGGCACCCTCATCGATTCAAAACTCTCCGGCGAATTCAATATATATAACGAGCTCGCAGCCATCACCTACGCCGAAGCTGAAGGGATATCCATAGAGACCTGCAAGAAAGCCGTAGAGAAGTTCGCCCTCATCCGCGGCCGCCTCGAAAAAGTCGAGGCTGGACAGGACTTTTCCGTCGTCGTCGACTATGCCCATACGCCTGACTCTCTCCAGAAGTTCTATGACGTCTTCAAAGGCACGCGACGCATATGCATCCTCGGAAACACCGGCGGAGGCCGTGACACATGGAAACGCGACGAGATGGCCAAGATCGCCGAGCGCGAGTGCGACGAGATCATCCTCACGAACGAGGATCCCTACGACGACGACCCCCAGAAGATCGTCGACGATATGGCCCAGGCGATTAGCCCTGCCGCGCGACGCGCGAAGTTGCACGTCATCATGGACCGCCGTGAAGCCATAGCCATGGCGATCGCGCTCGCCCGATCAGGCGATTCCGTCCTCATCACCGGCAAGGGCACCGACCCCTTCATCATGGGACCGAACAATACCAAGATCCCCTGGAGCGATGCAAAGGTCGCGCGCGAAGAGCTCGATAAATTGACAAAAGCGCGCTAGAGCGTAGTATCGTTTTTAGAAACCTTAACCAAAAAATCTGGAGGATATCGGAATGAAAAGACAGTCGAATAAGGGATTTACGATCATGGAGCTCTTCATCGTCGTCGTGATCATTATCGTTGTCGTGGGCGGCGTCATCGGCGGCGGCGTAGGCGCGATCGCCATGGGGAACGAATGGTATATGGAGGACGGGGTCTTGAGGCAACTCAAATTCGAGCACCCCTCCGTCGTGTCGATACGAACTGAGCGGCACATCTTCAGCTACTCAGTGGTCTATGCGAGAAACACCGACGGCTCGACCACGCGATACGAGCTAGACAGCGATGTCCTCTTCAACTATCGATTTCTGAGCCCGCAATAAGTTCAGCGCCGCCTTCTTCGGAAGGCGGCTTTTATTTGAAAAGTTGACAAAGACCTAACAGGGCGTAGCCTATACATCAGATTCGCAACTTCAACCCAAGGACCGATATGGGCGACGCATTCACGAGAGAATCCGAAGATTACCGAGACGCTACCCTCGCACGGGAAAGAGCCGCTGCACAAGCCGCAGAAGAAGCCGAGAGGCATCAAAGAGTCATAAGGCTCATGAATTATATCCAGACCGGCGGGCGCATCCCGCCCGGCTTCAAACGGCGCGAGCTCGCCCTCCTCAAGGACGGCGACGCGAGAGCATGGAGAGACCTGATCGAGATCATCTCGCTCCCCGAGCTTAAGGAATCTGTCCGCGACTTCGCTACGACGATCTTTCCCAAGATCAGGGCCCGTTGGACAGACCTCGCGCTCAGCGGAAATCCCGCGATACAAGGATAACCGTCGATCAACAAGCCGCAGAGTCTCAAATCTCGCGGCTTTTTTATTTACATTTTCCCCCATCCGTTCTACTCTTTGTTCATGCCCGAACTCCCCGAAGTCCAGACCACGGTCGACGGCGTCAAAAAACATCTTGTCGGCCTTACGATTCGCGACGCGTGGTCCGACTACAACAGCCCTTTTTACAAGGGTAAAGGAGACATAAAAGATCCGGCGTATTTCGCTCGGTTTAGAAAAGCAGTCCGAGACGCAAAGATAAAGAGCGCGTCGCGTCGGGGCAAGAACGTCTTGATCCACCTCTCGAACGGCAAGACCATTCTCATCCATATGAAGATGACTGGCCACGTCATGTATGGGCGATACGAAAAAGCCCATTCGAAAAAAGCAGATGTAAAAGACCCATGGCATGCGACCGAGCCGGGACCCCTCCGCGACGATCCATTCAATAGGTTCATCCACTTCGTCCTCAGCTTTTCGAACGACCGCCATATGGTCCTTTCCGACATGCGCAAATTCGCCAAGGTGACTCTCATCGATACAGCAGCTCTCGACCAATCGCCCCATCTCTCATCGCACGGCCCCGAACCTCTCGAAAAGGGCTTCAACGTGAAAGCCTTGATCGCGGTTGTGTCGAAAAAGCCTAATGGCGCGATAAAGACCGTCCTCATGAACCCTGAGATCGTTTCGGGAATCGGCAATATATATTCCGACGAGATCCTCTGGCGTGCGGGCATCCACCCTCTCGAACGAGTCAAAAACATCCCCGCAAGGAAATGGCTTCTCGTCTACAAGGCGATCCGCCAGACGTTGCTCCGCGGCATCGGCTTCGGCGGCGACTCGATGTCGGATTACCGCAATATCCTCGGCGAGCGCGGCGATTTCCAGGAAAAGCACCGCGCATATCGGAGGACAGGCGAGCGATGCTCGAAGCCCGCCTGCCCCGGCACGATCAGACGCCTCGTGATCGGCGGCAGGAGCGCCCATTTCTGCGACGCGCATCAGAAGCTTTCGAAAATTGATTAAAGCGCCCGCGATGTCTATACTTCATACATGGACCTTATAAAAGACATATTCAAAGGCTTCTGGGAGCACTTTAGCTGGCTCTTCCTCGGGCTTATCGGCATAGGCATTCTCTGGTTCTTTAGCGGAGGAGCTGATAGGCAGACTGCCCATGAAGGCGCGTACATCAAACCGCTCGCGCCCCTCGATAGCGGCCAGGTCTACGGCCATTACTATGCCGGCGCTTCGAGTACCCCGGAAGAGCAGCTCAACCTCCCCGAAGGCCCGGCGAACGCCGTCCGCGATGTCGAGGGTATGATAGGAGACATCGGCAGCTTTATGACGCAGTCAAAGCAGGCTACAGTCATCCACACCAACGCGGTCACAGGGAATGGCGTTACTTTTGACGGCATCGCGGGCGCAAAATCAGACGACCCAAAGACCGAATATATACGCCTCGTCGCAGGCGCGACTATGTCGAATCCTGTGCTCATATCCGGCCTCAGGCTCGTCGGCACGGCGATCGACGGCATATCTATACCTCGGGGCGCCTTTCTGCCTATTACCGGCCAGCCGTTCGTCGAAAGCGACGTCTCTCTTTCGGCCGGCGATCGAGCGCTCATAACATCCGGAGACTCGCCGATAGGCACGTCGTTCCAGGTGAATGCGTGCTCGGGCTATCTTAATGAGACCGGCACGTTCACTCCTGCTCTGCGCATGGACTGTCCCGACGGCTCGTCGTGCAAGACCGATACCGCTAAAGGTTTTACCTATAACGGCTGCGTCGCAGCCCATAAGAACGACAAAGGATTCTATACCGGAGAATGGAGGCTATTCCTCGAGCAGCCGACCGTGCTTTGGAAAGACTCGAGCGAGATCATACAGCTCGTCGATTCGAAAGGAACGGTCATCGATGCGATAACGTATTAGGGCCAAGCTCAGGACGATCGAACCAACGGAAGAGGACGATACCCGCGGAGACAGAGACGTTGAGAGACTCCTTTTTGCCTCTCATGGGTATTTCGGCTATGACATCGGCTTTTTCGAGGATCGATTTCGAAACGCCCGAGATTTCGTTGCCGAAAATAACCAGCACCTTGTTGTTCTTGTGGGCGGCAACGCGCAAAAAGAGCGCCTTTTTGTAGTCGACCGAATCTTTCGACTGTTCGACGGCGACGACTCGAAAACCATCTTTTTTAAGACGGGTGATGAGCGCAGCCGGTGTTTTTGCGTACTCCCATGCCATCGTTTTCTCCGCCCCGAGAGCGCACTTAGCGAAATCAGCGCGCGGTTGGCCGAATCGGTCCAGAGGCGTAGGCGTATAGCCGGTGAGATAGATCCGACCGGCGCCCCCGATACCCACCGCATCCGCGGTCCTAAATATCGCGCCGACGTTATATACGGAACGGATGTTGTGGAGGAGGATGCGGACGTCTCTGGTTTCTTTCATGCAAAGTCTAAACCGGCAGATTAGCCGCTTATCTCGATAGCACCAATGCGTGATTCCGAAGCATTCTTTGTAATTGATGCAATTCGATTCCCGTCGACTTGAGTTCGTCGCTGTCGATGAAAACGGGATACCAGTCTTGTTCTTTTAGCGCGACTCCATTCCCGTCGTATGCGGTAGCGCCGAGCCGCTTCGTCTTGAACGACAAGTTCTCGAAATCGCTTCGCGAGATATTAGAGATAAGGATCTCCTGAAGCCGCGCTTCGGGATGAACGTATGATTGATAGAGTATCTTACTCACGCGTACAGCATACCACACGCAGAAATTGCGGATGACGAGAGAGAAATAAGGAGAGTTGCGTGTAGAATGCCGTCTGTGTCAGCACCCTACACCAAGTATCTTCATTTTTTGTTGAAGGTCTACGTACAGCACGCTATGTCAAACCTTGGTCGGACATATTCTCGACGTACGGATACTGGATATCGCTATTACTTTCATAAACTAAAGCCCCGCATCTCTTGCGAGAATACGGGGGTAAAGGACTAAGTTTCAAGGATCTAAGAGATCCAAGGTTCCGAGTCCCGAGAACTAACTTGCGCGCCGCGCCGCCGGAAAGTCGTCGTCCCATACGCGGTCAAGCCAGTAGAAGTCCCAGCGCCACGCACCGCCGCCCCAGTAGAGATAACGGACGTAAAGGCGACCGGAGTAGCGGTAGACCGTGCCCCAGAAGAACACGGCCTTGCCCTTCCACTCCTCGGGAATAAGGTGCGGATTTGCCAGGTGTTGGGCTCCGTAAACGGGGACGTTTTTGAGCGACTTCCGGAGCGCGTTGCCTTCGATAAGATTGCCGTTCTTCTGGCCATCGTCGAGATGGAAGATGACCTTTGCAGGGTCGAACTCCATCACGCCCTTGATCCGATTCGGCAACTGTTCGTTGTCGGACAGGATTGTCCAACCGTCGGGGACGAGGGGAAGCTTGTCGAAATCGACGATATCCTTCAGCACCTTGGCATAGCCTTCGGCGATTGCGCGCAAGGTATCTTCGCCGAGCCTGCCGTCGCACACCGCTTTTAGAAACGGAGGCAAACAAAGGTTGAGACGCTGGGTTTGTTTGAGGTTGAGACGCTGGTCGCTGATGAGTTTCAGAACGTGAGCGGCCTGATCGAACGTAGCATTGCTCATAGGTAATCCTATGTTGCGTTATCCCCTGCGATAACTAGTTGATTGAGGGTAGGGTCGCGGACTGTTCCGTTCGCCATAGCTTAGAATGCCCTTATACAAAGGCGCTTTAAGCTGTGGCGAATGCGAGTTAGTCTCAATGGCAGATCAAAGTTAGCTTTTAATATTCTCTGATATGATTTCTGTATGAAAAAA
>CAZQUF010000032.1:0-8566 GCA_964596505.1 uncultured Candidatus Saccharibacteria bacterium
CTCTGAGGGGCGATTTTATGTTTCAAGATTTACCACCAAGAACATCTGACATTGTAATGCCCTTATATTCCTCGTCAAGAGAAAAGCCCGTCATTTCTGGCGAGCTTTTCTTTGTGGACCCGACGGGAGTCGAACCCGCAAGTTCTTGGTGGTAAATCACGAACCCCCGGCCGCGGGCGGGCCCACGGTGAAGGCTTACCAGACCTCCGCTGGCACACAGTCTAATGGAGCGACATTAAGTTTTGATGAAGAAAACGACGAATTTGACTAGTCAAAGACGAAAAATCCTTTCGTAAAGAAAAAAGACCGCCTTGTTGGGCGGCCTTTTGATGCTATCCGACTCACGCAGCAGGCAGGAGCCGGCCGCAGAAGGGCGTCTTCCACCAATCTGCGCTTTCGACCCACCAGGGACGGAGCGCTTGCCAGTGAAAGGTCGGGCAGTCGACGCCTTCTTGCCTCACCTCCCCCGATTCCATGGCGAACTCCCGGAACCTGATTTCCTGGAGCAGGACATCTCCTTCCGTCGTGCCTGACTTGAAAAGCGGGATGATCCACCGGGAGATCCCGCGCTTGAGATCGAAAAGATCGAAGACGATGCTATCGAAACTAACGTCCTTAGGAAATGTAAGGACTACGATGATCCCTAATTCGGGAAGCTCGATCTGCTGGACGAATCTGCGGTTAAAGAGCGCATTCATAGTGATTCAAACGAGAGTCTACTCCGTGAGCCGAAAAGACGCAAGCAAAAGCCGCTCCTTTCAGGGAACGGCTTTTGCTTGGGCTCTGCGCTCTATCGCGCAACGTATGGGAGAAGCCCCATGAATCGGGCGCGCTTGACGGCGAGAGCGAGCTTGCGCTGGTTCGTCGCCGAGACGAACGTGCGCTTCTTGCTCTGGATCCTCGCGTGCGGATTGAGGAATTTCTTGAGGATATCGGTATCTTTGTAGTCGATATGCTCGATATTATGCTGTTTGAAGAAACACTGTTTGCTCATAATGGTTTGCTAATTTTTAATTTTCGGGGACTAGAACGGGATATCCTCGGGATTGATGTCTTCGCTCGGATATTCGATGGTGTCGACGGCTGCTGCGTCTTTGCCTTTACTGCCCTTTGACGAGCCGGATGGGGCTGCGGATGCAGCTGAGGCGTCAGGAGCGCCGGAGACGCTGCCTGCCCCTACCCCGCCTGCCTTGGCTCCGAACTGGACGCGGTCGGCGACGATCTCGGTGCGATATTTCTTCTCGCCGGAAGTCTTGTCGTCCCACGAGCGAGTCTGGATGCGGCCCTCGACCATCACCTGCTGGCCTTTTTTGAGATACTGCGCCGAAGTCTCCGCCTGGCGACCGAAGACGACGATATTGTGGAACTGGGTGTCTTCCTTCTTGTTGCCGTCCTTGTCGCGCCAGACGCTGTTCGTAGCGACCGAGAGAGACGCGACCTGCATGCCCGAAGGCAATGCGCGGAGCTCTGGGTCTCTTGTAAGGTTCCCGACGATGAGTGCTTTGTTGAGATACATAAAGTCTTTGCTAGCTTCTTCTAATTGACCGACTAATGAGAACCAAGTTCCCCTCAGTCTAACAATTAGACGACCAGCTTGTCGATAGACTTGTCGATGTCTTCCTGGGTCGCTGCAGCTACTACAGGCGCTGCCTTAGCTTCTGCTACAGGAGCCGCCTGCTCGCCTTCGCGGGCGTCGCGAGCGTCCTTCTTCTCCTCGGCGAGGATCTTCGGACCGTAGATCGTATTCTCGCGGACCGTCTTGACGATGAGGTAGCGGAGGACGTGATCCATCGCTTTCATCGCCTTGTCGAGCTCGGCGACCGCCTCCTTAGGCGCCTCGAACTTGATCCAGCCGAAATAGGCCGTATCGCATCTCTGGCGGAGAGGGCCGACTGCTTTTACCATCTGATAGGCAAGGCTGCGAAGCTTCGGGAATTCCTCGGAGATCGTCACCGCGCCGTTTTTCTCGAGAACCGCCTTGATGGCGTCTACCTCCTTCGGTAGGTTCTCTGGAGAAACAGTGGGAACGACGTGGAAGCCCACTTCGTAGACGGTGCCTGCCGTCTTATCTGTCTCTGTCATATGATTTTGTATGACTAGCTTATAAATCGGCCCCTGGCCGTCTTTCCTTGCTATAAGCCGTTTCCGTGGCAGGAAACTTATCCAAAGCAAGTACCTGCCATACTACCTCAAAATGGCTGTTTTGCAAGAAAAAGCCCCGTCCGAAGACAAGGCGAGAGATATCAGCGCGTTCTGACCGTTGCGGGAATCTCGTGTATTATTGCAAGCTCCCGATCAAGATCGGCTTTGAGCGAGCGCATAGGTGCGATTCGTGCCTCCCTCGCGGCCACTATTTCATTATAGCGTTGGACAAGTTCCATCCACATACATCGGAAGTCAAACGTTTCGGATCCGAAGGGCCGATAAAAACTACGAACAACCGTCTCGGGCTGCGACAACCAGAGCTCAAACGACTTTGCCGTTTGATACTCGGCACTACCGGAAACCGATCGACAGTCGACTTCAACATGGCCAGTCACCCAATCTCCATGTTCGCCCAATCCCCAAATGCCACGTACGAGCCGGGACACCGGATTGCTGGCATCAATCGTTTCGCCAAGAAAGAAAAAACCTCGAGCATCGATTGAGCATACAGCCGATTTCGTCAAATCGTCCCTAATCCGATGACCGTGAGCTTTAGGATGCTTCTTCGCACCAGGTAATCGAAGATTTCCGACGACGTCGAGAGTAATTGTGTCTAGAAATGGCCCCAAACGCTGACGCAGATTGTCGAGAACATGGAGCCACTGTGTCTTGGTAAGCCCATCCGTACGGACGAGCGTCTGTAATGTCGAAGGCGAGCCTTCGTTCATAACATTCCTTTCGTTTATTGTTTTGGTGCAAAGCCTGGAGGCGAGCCTCCATAGCGTTTCGCTCCTGATACTACCTTGTCGGTTTTTATTGTCAATAAAAAGCCCGCTTGAGAGCGGGCTGGACCTGCGATACCTACTGAGGAAACTTGATGCCGATCACCGATGCGAGCGTATGCAGAGGCGCGAACTTATTCGAGATCTCGTTCAGCCGACGCTTTTTCTCTTCAAGGCTCTCCTCGATAAACCGAGAAAGGGCCGCGGTAACGGCGACGATATCGATCTCATTCGCTCTGAGCATCTCATCAAGAGAGACCGCTGTGATCTCCACCTTCTCGATGCACATCTGCGGGTCGAGTCGACGACGGCTTGAAGCTGTGAGTTTTCCACTGACCCACAGCCCCTTCCTCGTAAGCCCCCAGAGCTTTCTCAGATAAGACGGCCGGACTGAGGGTAGGAGCTCGAAGAAACCTTGCTGAGAGAAAAGATCGGGATCATTGACGCTGGCGCCGCCGACTATCCGACAACTGAGCGGGATATACGCGACATCTTTTGCGACTTGAGGACCCCTCCAAATCAGCCACGGCTGATCTGAGAGCGTCTTCAAGGTGATAGTCGGGAATAGCTCCTCGACCGTATAGCGGCGAATCTCTTCTACCGCGTTTGACCAGATTTCCTGAGAAACCATCCCGTATCTTACGATATGAGAGGTGTATTCATCGAGCGTCGTAGGCGTACCTGTGCTCATCTTTTTCCTTTCGTTTGTGTTGAACTATGCCGTTGGGCGTACCCGTTGGCGTTTCGCTCCTGATACTACCCCGCCAGCTCGCATTGTCAACGCGAGAGCGAGATACAGAAAAGTCTGATAGATACCTTCGAGGAGACTCTCGGAGCCCGACGGGGCGAGAGTGAGCGCCCGGGCCAGCAGGCCCGGGACGCGTTCTCCGAGAAGGTATCTATCAGACTTTTCTAATTCTAGTACTCTCGCATTGACACCTGCGCATCCAGCTTCTTCACCACATCCAGAACCACCGACACGACGATGAGGAGCGCGGTACCGCCGATAGCGAGAGTCGTAAGGCCCGTAACAGTGCGGAGGATGAGAGGCAGGACCGCGATGACGCCGAGGAAGAGCGCGCCGACGAGGGTGATGCGGGTGACGACTTTCGAGAGGTATTCAGCGGTCGACTGGCCGGGACGGACGCCAGGGATAAAGGCGCCGGACTTCTGGAGATTCTCGGAGATGACGAGCGGATCGAACGTGACCGCCGTGTAGAAATAGGTAAAGACGAAGACGAGGAGGAAATAGAACGAGTCATAGAGCCAGGCAGTATTGATGAGGGAAAGGCCGACGGTCGCGATATGCTTCAAGACCTCGTTCGCCGACGTATTCATGAAGTTGAATATCATCTGAGGGAACAAGAGGATGGAAAGGGCGAAGATGATCGGAATGACGCCTGCCTGGTTGAGACGGAGCGGGAGATAGGTCGAGACGCCGCCGTAGACTTTCATACCACGGACCTGCTTGGCATAGGTCACCGGAATCGGACGCTCGGCCTCGGTCACGACCACGACGCCGTAGATGACGACGAGGGCGAGGGCGAGGACGGCGATATAGATAGGCAGCTGGCTCGGATCGTACGACGCCAAAGCGCCTGAAAGGCCCTGAGGGATGCGGGCGACGATACCGGCGAATATGATGAGAGACGTTCCGTTGCCGAAGCCGAACTCGGTGATCATCTCGCCGAGCCACATGAGGAGCATCGAGCCGGCGGCGATGGTAAAGACGTTCAAGAGAAGATTGAAAGCCGAAAGGTCAGGGATGATGCCCTGGCGCTGGAATATGACGATAAAGGAAAAAGCCTGGATGAGGGCGAGAGGCAGAGCCAGGCGACGCGAGTACTGAGCGAACTTGAAGCGGCCCGCCTCCCCTTCCTCCTGATACATGGCCTTGAGAGACGGCACCATGATGGTGAGGAGCTGCATGATGATCGACGCGGTGATGTACGGGCCGACGCCGAGCATGACGATCGAGAGGTTCGAGAGTCCGCCGCCCGAGAAGATGTTCAAGAGGCCGAGGAACTGGCTATTAGCGAAAAGCGACGCGAGCTTGGCGGTATCGATGCCCGGGATAGGAATAGTGGTGAGAAGGCGGAAGATGACAAGGGCGCCGACGACAAAGAGGATGCGCGTGCGCAAGCTCTTGTCGCGGAATATATGGGTGAATTTTTCGAGAAATGCGTTCATGTGCGCCGTTTAAGCATGCACCGTACCGCCCGCCTTTTCAAGCGCCGCCTTGGCCGATGCCGAGACTTCGACGCCGGAGACGACGAGCTTCTTCGTGATCGCTGCGGCAGCCTCGCCGCCCATAGCCTTGTTTCCAAGGATCTTGATGCGAGGGAAATTGCCCTCGGTCCTCTCGACGATGCCCTTTTTAACGAGAGTCGCTGGATCTATGCGGTCGCCGTCCTTGAAATTCTTTTCAAGAGCGGAAAGAGGCACGACGATCACGATCTTGGCGAACGACTTGAAAGCGTAGCCGCGGAGCTTTGGGATCTTCTTGATGAAATCGCGGAGCTCCGGGCGTTTCTTATTGCCGGCGCGGGCCTTCTGGCCCTTGGTGCCGCGACCGGAGGTCTTGCCGCGCTTGCCGCCGCGACCGACGAGAGGCTTCGGAGTATTTGGGTTCTTTCGTGCGAGATTATGGAGTTGCATGGGATTGTGTGTTACTTGGCCGCCGGCTTAGCCTCCTTGGCGCCTGCCGCGCGAGGCGGACGGGAAAGAGTGAGGTTCTGGAGCGCCACGATAGTGGCGCGGGCGATGTTGAGCTTGTTCTTCGAAGGCGAGACTATCTTGGCGGCGACGTTCTTGAGGCCGGCGAGCTCGAGGACGGTACGGGCGGCGGAACCGGCGACGAGGCCGCGGTCCTTCACCGGACGGATAGTGACGCGAGCAGAGGAGTATTTGGCGAACGACTCGTGAGGGATCGACATCTCTTTGGTCGTATTGACCTTGATCATATTCTTCTTAGCGTGGCGGGTAGCCTTGTCGATGGCCAAAGCGGTATCCCCTGCCTTGCCGAGGCCGACGCCGACCTTACCCTTCCTGTCTCCCGCGACGAGCGCTACAGAGAAAGCGAACCTGCGGCCGCCGGAGACGACGCGAGCAACGCGGCGGATATTGAGCATGACGCTGTCGAACTCAGGCTTAGCGCGAGGAGCGCGGCTGTCGCCTTTGCGACCGCCTCGAGCGCCGCCGCGGCCTCCCTGCCCGCCTTTACCCGCCTGGTCGCGGAATCCGCGGAAGGCGCGATCTTGCGTCGCATCAGTCGCTGGGACTACGGCAGCTGCGGAAACAGCAGGCGCAGCGGAAACAGCCGCAGGGGCTGCTGCCTCTCCGACCTTTGCCGCAACGTTCTTGTTTTCAGTGTCTGGGTTCATAAGTATTAGAATTTAAGGCCTCCTTCGCGAGCTCCGTCGGCCAAAGCTTTGACGCGGCCCTTGTAGCCGAAGCCGCCGCGATCGAAGACGACCCTCGTCACCTTGAGGGCGACAGCCTTCGCTGCGATGGCCTTTCCTACGGCCGTAGCGGCGTCGACTTTCTTGCCTCCCTTTGCGGCCTTCGCCGCCTTCTTGCCGACAGCCGACGTCGCCGAAGCGAGCGTCTTCCCTGCCGCATCGTCGATGAGCTGGGCGTACATGAATTTATTCGAGCGGAAGATAGCGAGGCGAGGGGTCGCCGCGGTGCCGGAAAGCCGCGTGCGGATCGCCGCATGCCTTCGTGCCCTCTTCTCTCGTTTGATATTCTTTTTCATTTGTTTAGAAAAACGTTATGCCCGGATTACGCGGCTTTCTTGCCCTGCTTCCTGCGGATGACCTCGTCGTCATAGCGGATGCCCTTGCCCTTGTACGGCTCCGGCTTCTTGTATGCACGAATCTTGCCGGCGAATTCGCCGACCTTCTCGTTCGACACGCCCGAGATAGTGATGACGTTCTTTTCGGCGGTCACCTTGAGGTCCTTAGGGATCTCGACGGATACCGGATGAGAGAAACCGAGAGAAAGATCGAGCTTCGTGCCCTTGACGTCGGATTTGAAGCCGATGCCTTCGACGACGAGCTTCTTCTGGAAGCCGACAGTGACGCCCTTGAGCATGTTCTTGAGGTGAGAGGCATACGTGCCCCAGAGCATGTAGTCCTCAGGGCGATGGAGGGTGACGATGACAGTGCCGTTCTCGACCTTAAACTCGATACCCGGCTTGAAATCGCGGGACATCTCGCCCAACGGACCTTTGACGGCAACGGTCTGACCGGTGACGGTGACGGTGGTCTTCTCAGGGATTGCTATTGGTTTTTTTGCTACGCGTGACATGTGATTTGTATGAAATTATGCGTATTACCAGATTTGGAAGAGGATCTCCCCGCCGACCTTTTCTTTGCGGACTTCGTCGTCCGAAAGAATGCCTTTCGGCGTCGATACGAACGTCGTTCCGTAACCCTGTTTGACCGGGTATATCTCGGAATAGCCCTTGTAGAGGCGCTTCGAAGGCTTCGAGAGGCGCTTTACGTCCGTGATGCGGGCCTTGCCATCGTTGTATATGAGGCCGATCTCCAGAGTCTTCTGGACTTTCTTGCCCTTCTTTATGCCCGGCTTGACGTAGCCTTTGCGCGCCAGAGCGGCGGCGACGATCTCCGTGAAGTTGGAGTGAGGAACGGTCACCGCGTCTTTCTTCGCGGCGCTGCCGTTCTTGAGGTTCGTTATAAGGTTTGAAATTGGGTCTCTCATGTGTTTAGCGTCTAGCGTTCGATCATGACTGGGGTCTTCTTTCGAGCGCTACTGCCTAAATTAATTCTCTTAATTTTCTTGTTACCAGGACGATTTCTTTATCCCGGGAATGAGGCCGTCGTTGGCCAATTCCCTGAAGCAGATGCGGCAAACTCCGAAATCGCGCATGAAGCCGTTCTTTCGGCCGCAGCGGAAGCAACGTCGAACGATCCTCGAAGAGAACTTCGGTTTCTTGTTCGCCCGCGCTACTACTGAGGTTTTTGCCATGAGGGAAAAAATAAAAGCCCTGAAAAAGCTTTGTTCGGCCATACTAGCAAACAGGCTTCGACATGTCAAATCAAGGGTTTCGGGCAAAGAAAAGCCCCCCGAAGGAGGCTGTCTGACTGAGGCTTAGGGCTCTTGAGGAGGGAGGTTGGCCTTCTCCTCGCTTGGATATTCGACTGGGTCGGTTGCTTCGACGAACTTCAGTCCGTGTTCGAAGCTCCAGAGCATGCATGTGCCGTCGAAACGGTCGTGGACGAGCATGTATTCCGGAAGTTGGTCGCGCGACTTGCTTGAGATCGAATACTTGCCCTGCGTTACGTACTCAATGATTTCAGGCAGTTGCGATATCGGCGGCACGGGATCGAGCGTTACCGTCCAGTTTCCGCTCACCGAAACCGGGGTATCGCCACGGAAGTAATAGCCAAAGAATCGCGGGGGGATAAAGTGGCCCGTCGACCGCAGCTTCTGCAAATGCTCATCGACGGCCGCGATGAACCTCACTCGCCAGGGAAAATCGGTCGGGAGCGTAGAACCCGTAAGAGGAATGAGCACATTATCATTCATAGGAGAAAAACGTTGTATATTGTTAGTGATCAGGGCAGATCAAAGTTAGCTTTTAATATTCTCTGATATGATTTCTGTATGAAAAA
>CAZQUF010000033.1:0-8246 GCA_964596505.1 uncultured Candidatus Saccharibacteria bacterium
GGATCCGATGATCCAGCCGATAATGAAGATCACGATAGCCGCGATCAGATTAGGGAGAAGAGCGATCGTGCCGCCCCAGATGCCCTGGAATGAGCCCGTAATCGTGTTTCCCCATGCTTGAAGTACCATAATACGTAAGTTTTAAACCAAAAATGGCTAATGCTGCTAATAAAGTGCCATGTTCAATTATAGCAATTAAAAAAACAGGCTGCGCAAGGGTAGCGCAGCCTGCTGTGGATAAGAAATGGCTTAAAAGAAGGCTAGGCCGAGGCGATTCCTATCTTATCGAGGAGGATGGTATGCGGATAGTCGATGACGTCCCGGACGAGCTTGTCATTCATAGAGAGTCGATAGGCATAATCAGGCGCTGAAAGGACGACATAGCGTATATCCTTGCCCATATCAGACTCGATGCTCCTCACGATACGGTCCATGGACGAGGTTTTAACGTTGTCCCCCACTACGAAGAGGTCGAGACGGCTATCCTGATTGCCCGTAAATATGCCGGCGACGAGGACCGCTTTGATCTTTCCGGCTTTTTCGATGCGCTTGACCACCGCCTTATTCTCCAAAGAATGCGTTTTGACGAGGAAATCGGAGAGGGGCTGGAGATACTTGAAGCGCGCGTTGAGGGTGAAGCCATTGGCCTTTTTCTTTTTCTGAACGGTCTTTTTGCCTTTTTTGACCGAGACTACCTTTATGAGCTTGGCCGGTTTTATAAGCTCGAGCTTTCTAAGCGACACGAGCTCCTTCTCTATATCGCGCGGCCTGGCGTCGGTCTTCCCCGCTATATATTCGACATCGAAAGACCTCTCGGGATTGAAGAGGAAAAGGCGCATCATTTTGACGCGAAGCTCGGAACCAAAAAGGCGAGAAAGGATGACCATAATGCGGGCTTAGTTAGGGAGATTATAGCATCTCAACCAGAAAACAAAAGACCAGTAGTATATCTTCTCGGAGAACGCGTCGCGGGCTTGGAGCCCGCGCGCTCACTCTCGCCCCGTCGGGCTCCGAGAGTTTCCTCGAAGATATACTACTGGTCTTTTGTTTTCTGGAACTATTTGAGCTCCACCTTGCCGCCTGCCGCCTCGATGTCCTTCTTGAGCTTCTCTGCGTCTTCTTTCTTGACGCCTTCCTTGAGGACCTTCGGAGCGCCGTCGACGAGGTCCTTCGCCTCCTTGAGGCCGAGGCCGAGAGCCTCTTTGACGACCTTGATAACGGAGATCTTCGAAGCGCCGCCGTCCTTGAGCTCTACCGTGAAGGTAGACTTCTCTTCGACTGCCGCGCCCGCGCCGGCTGCTGGAGCCGCTGCGACCGCTGCCGCTGAGACGCCGAACTTCTCTTCGAGATGCTTCACGAGCTCGTGAAGGTCGAGGACCGACATGGTGTCGAGAGCATCGACGACCGCCTTAAACTTTGCTGGGGTGTCTGCCATATGATTTTTCTAATTTTAATAATTATGCAGTCGCTACGGGAGCCGCTTCCGGCGCTGCCGCAGGAGCCGCGCTTCCCTTCTTCTTCGCAATTTCGCTCGTCGCGACGACGAAGCGCTGGATAGGCGAATTCATGAGGTTGACGATCTGAGCGTACAGAGTCTTCTTGTCCGGGATCGAAGCGTAGGTCACGACTTCGGCCTTGGTGATGAATCTTCCTTCGAAGATACCGCCCAAGATCTGGAGCATGTCCTTGTTCTTCTTGAGGAACGCGCCGACTTCGCGCGACGGCGTGAGATTGTCCGCCGCATATGCGACGGCGACCTCGCCCGCGATCTCCGGCTTCGCGCCTTCGATCTTCGCCGCCTCGAGAGCGCGGCCCATGAGAGTCTTCTTGGCGACGAGATAGCCGACGCCCTGCGTCGTAAAGCCCTTGCGCATCTTGTTCGCGTCGTTGACCTTGAGGCCCTTGAAGCCTACGAAGACGACGCCCTTCGAATCCTTGAAGATCGTCTCGAGCTCTTTGACGAGCTCTTTCTTCTTGTCTTTGGTGATTGGCATGAATAGAGAAAAATGCCCTGATAATGTGAAAAGGCTGAATAGAGAGTTTTCGACCTCAGCGGGCTTGCCTCTTTCGAGGATTAGGGCTATTTAGAGCCGCCGCGCTTTCTCTGGCCTTTCGGGATAGATAGTACAGAAAAGAGCGAGTTTTTGCAAGAAAAAAGCCTGCCCCTGTGGGTAGGCTTCGAACCGAACTGACTAGTCGGCATTCGCAATCTCTGCGGCAATGGTCGCTGAATGGAGTGCGGCCTGTTCCTGGATCCGATTCCAGAGCGGCTTGCCGTCAGGCGACCGATAGATGATGAGCGCCCCGGTGAAGTCGCAGTAAGATACCGCATACCGCACGCTCTCGATCTTGTCCTTCAGGAATGCCAAGACCTTAAGCGGTGTATTCAGATCCGTAATCGAGTGAGCGATAGCGAAGAATTCGTACGAGCGCCGTCGTTCGCGGCGCGGACCGAAGAAAATGTATTTACGGGGATGAGAGACCCTCTCGACCTTATACATGATCTGATTGCCGAATTCGTCAAGGAAGTAGATGGACTCATAGAAGTCTTTGATACTGCCATCTTCACCCGTAAAGTCGAACTTCGCGGGATCCCGCTTTTTCTGTCGAGCCCGACAGGTGACGAGCTTGTAGTCGAGAAAGGAAAGGTCGACGCCGGACACGAATATCTGCCGCGGCTGCATGTCGCCGTGAAAGCCGAAGCCTCGCGTCCTTTTCCTTTCGCTCTCGAGCCAGGCAGCGATGACGGGCATCTCTGCGAGATATGCCACAATCTTGCTCGGCGGCATTCGGCGATTGAATGCGCGATCTTCGATGATGCTTGCTTGAGTGATCATATGCACCTTTTAATCGCTCACCAAAAACGCCGGACGGACTCTGATCTGCAGCGAGCAGCGAGAGCCGGCCGCCTGATGGACCATATCCTGCGTCGCGCAGGCAGGTGCGGAAATCAATGAGCTTTGTATGCCAAATTACCCCACAAGGGAAGAAACGTCAACATGCGCACTAGAGAGTCTTCGCCGCGGTCGTTTTAAGCGCGGCGATAAGGCTCGCCGACTTGAAATAGCTCGCGAGCTCGCTCTTCCAATTCGAATCTTTAATAGAAACGTCGGGGGTGACGCCATTCGACTCGATAGGCTGCTGGTCTTCGCGGAGGGTCAGGCTGTGGACGAGAAGCATCGAGTACTTCTCTGCGGGGTCGATGATGGTATCGAGCGGGAACGTGTTCTCGACCGTGCCCCAGCCGCGCGTCGTCTCTCCCACGACATGAGCGAGATGGAGGCGCTTCATGGCGGCCGTCGTCACCTCGGCGGTCGACTGGGTCATGCCGTCGGTCAGCACGGCGATATCTTTGTATCGAGCAAGCTCAGGAAAGTATGGCGTCGTCGTCCTCTGCGGATCATAGATACCTTGGTGGAAAAGATCGTAGACATATTGGTTTTGTCCGACAAAGAGACCGATAAACTGAGTGGCGAAATCAAGCGCACCGCCGAGATTGCCGCGCAGGTCGAGGATTATGCTGTCGAGGCCGGGCGTAGTAGTGGCGGAAAGGATCATCCTGCCGAATTCGATGAACGTGGTCGGGGCGATCTTGCTCATCGATATATAGAGCGTCTTGCCCATGACCTTGCTCGTCACGGTCGGCTCGATCTTGGCGGCGTCGTAGAGGTCTTTGGTATTCGGGTTGGTCAGGACTTGTTTTGCGTATGCGATCTGAGCGAGCTCGGCCTTCGCCTCGGACGAGGTGGCGTGCGCGAGCGCCGCCGATTTCGCGGCTGCGGCCGTGGCGACCGCATCGGCGCTCGCGCCGTCGGCCAGGCCGAGATTGCCGTAGAGGTCCTTTGTCGGGTTGACGTTCGCTACGTTCTCGCGGAGCGCGATTTCCTGCTTTGCCGACAAAAGCTCCCCGTGGCCGACCGGCGGCAGATTATAGAGAGCGACGACGAGCGTCTGGATGATGAGATTCTTCTTGTCTGCGGTCGATGTCGCGGCCTTGAGCGCGTCGGCGAGCATCTTGGCCGTGCCTTCCCTATCGTGCGTCGCAAGAGTCGGTACGACAGGCGTATTGAGCGTCTTCTGGAGAGAGAGCTGGAAATGGTCGGCGAGGCCCGCCTCTGTCGTCGAAGCCCAGTAGTTCGCGCGGATCTTGTCGTATGCTTCCATGCCGAGACGGACGTAGGGATCGCTCTCTTCAGGGCTCTTGTATGAAACGGGCGACGCCGCAGGACCGAACGCGTGCGAATATACCACATACGCGCCCCACACGATAAGGCCGAGGACCACGATCGAGCCGAGCCACATGAGAACGGAGCGCGAACGCTTCAAAGAAGATTTCATCGCACAAGTATACCAGCTCCTCTAAGGCTTCGGCAGCATATCCCACATCGCATCAAAAAGAGATTGCCTGGTCAAGGCGAAATTCTGGTTTTCGATGACCAAAAGCGTATTATCCCAGCGCGGAGAAAGGAATGCCACGAACTTCGCGTTGATGATCTCGGTGAAGGGCAGCTTGTGGCGGGGCGAGAGGATCCGCGATTCCCTATTCTCCCGGACGTCTTTAGCCACGATGTCGCGGGCGTAGGGCGAATCCATGATGATCTGCTTGCTCTTGATGCCGAGCGTCTTCTTCTTTTTTATGATCTCGTCGAGGATGTACTTCTCCTTTACGAAATCGAGGAAGGGCGCGCCTTCAGTGACGATAGAGAATTCTTTTTCGCCCGATTCGAATATCATGTCCCAGACTCTCTTGAATCCCTGGGGGCCGTAGAGGAAATAGACGCGCGGCTTCGGATAGACGGCGTGCATCCGGCCTTCGAGCTCTTCTATGGAGTCCTCGAAATCCGAAAGCCTCTCTCTCGCGCGGGCAAGGACGGTCCGCGGCGGAGCCGCCACATAATAGGTCCTCTTGCCGCGCTGGGTCATGACGAGAGCCGAGGCCTGGATGAGCTCGTCGAGGAGATAATAGATGCTCGTGCGAGGCACTTTCGAACGGAGGGCGATCTCCTGCACGGTCGCCTCGCCAAGCTCGAGAGCAGCGAGATAGACCCGCGCCGCGTGGTCCGAAAAGCCGAGATTGGTCAGAATATCCGCAAGGCGCTTCTCTTTAGCCATATGATTATTGATTACTTTGTCGAAAACTTAGACAGAATATATGGTAGCACGCCCTCCCTTTTCATACCATGAGGCCAGAAAGGATATGCTCTATGAAATCCATGAAAATCGTCAGTCTCGGCGAGGGCGAAAAGCTCTCGCTCGTCAATTCAGGCGAGCTCGAACTCTTCTTCATCGGAGTCGGCTCGGCCTTCGCCCATCGGCACTTCCAGACCAACCTGCTCGTCGTCAAAGGCGACCAGCACCTGATGGTCGACTTCGGCATGACGGCCCCGCGGGCTCTCAAAGAGACCGCGGGCCTCGAAGTGACCGATATCACGAACTACCTCATCACCCATTCGCACGCTGACCACGTCGGCGGGCTCGAATGCGCGGGACTCACCAACCGCTACGTCGGCAGGCCCTTCCTCAAGAAGCCCAAGCTCTCTATGGTCATTGCCGAGGGCTACCAGGAAGTCCTCTGGGATCGGACGCTGCGTGGCGGCATGGAGTGGAACGAGGAAGACCGGGTGAACCACCGCAGGCTCTCGTTCGGAGATTTCTTCGATCCAATCAGGCCGAAATGGGTCCGCCAGAATCCCCGCGAAGCCTTCGATGTGAGCATGGGAGGACTGAAGATCGAACTTTTCCGGACCAAGCACGTCCCCGATAACGCGGGAGACTGGCAGGAGTCGTTCACGAGTTTCGGGCTCTTCCTCGACGACCATATCTTCGTCTCGATGGACACGCGGTTCGACCGCGACCTCATCGACGAATATGCCAGCCGGTCGGACTACATGTTTCACGACGTGCAGTTCTTCCCCGGGGCGGTCCATGCCCCGCTCGCGGACCTCAAGACCCTGCCGACCGACGTGAAGGCCAAGATGTTCCTCATGCATTACGCCGACAACTGGGAGTCCCAGAACATCGACGGATTCGCCGGATGGACGGAACAGGGCGTCAGGTATATCTTCGGCTGATCGATAGCAAAGCCCCGCGCAAGCGGGGCTTTTTTATCTTTGCTCGGATCCGCGCGGGACACTCTACAGACCCGAGAGCCAGCGCCACGCGCTTTTGAGAGCGCTTCCCATGCGCTGAACGAGCGTGCCGAGTCCGTTATATGCCGCCGCCGTTTGGGGTATACCGAGAGTCGGCCGGGAAACGCCCTTTTTCAGAGGCCGTACGGCGATAAGCTT
The DNA here is from genome assembly GCA_964596505.1 of uncultured Candidatus Saccharibacteria bacterium. Classification (GTDB taxonomy): domain Bacteria; phylum Patescibacteriota; class Minisyncoccia; order Phycocordibacterales; family UBA6065; genus UBA6065. The sequence goes on from CAZQUF010000033.1 coordinate 6,288, forward strand.
GGAGGAAGCCTTGACGCTCGCGGCCAGAGTCGCGCGCGGACCGCTCGTCGCCTGTTTCGCCGGCGGGGTGTCGATGAGAATGAGCATATCGCCGAGGCCTTTGAGGGCCGAGAGAGATGTCGTCGCTTGTACGGGAATGGCGGGGCTGCTGGAACCGCGCCCTCCCCCGCCGCCCGACGAGGTTGACCTCGCGGAGAATACCCGATGCGAGCTTGGACTGCCGGAGGCAATAGCCGAGGCAGGTGCCGGCACTGCTGGAGGGGTCGTAGAAGCAGTCGTAGATGCGACAGGATCTGGTATCACGGGATCAGGCACGGACGGCGGCGTAGTGGTCGCCTGATCAGGCGTCGTTGTCGCGTCTCCCGCGCCTTCGATTGGAGGCTCTAACGTAACCGTATCGTCCGGACCGACATCGAGAGTGGCGAGGGTAACTCCTCCCGGCTGGACGCTCACCGACGTCGTCGCAGATGTGCTCGAGGCGGTCGTGACGATCGACGACGCGAGGGTATACGATCCGCCGCCGGTACCGACCGTCGCGACCGTATATTTCCCCGGCGGTGGATTCGGGATAAAGATGTACCTTCCCTTGTCGTCGTTCGCGCCTGAATAGAACGCGCCGGGGACTTCATTGATCTCGTCGCCTGTCTTCGGATCCGCGCCTATACGAATCCCGCTCGGCAACGTCACGAGGATGTTCGCGGGCGAGAACACGGCCTGAAAGAATAACCTCGCAGGAAGCGACTTTTTGACGAGGGTAACGGCGTCCGTGCCGGAAAGCGCTTTAAAGACGGCGCCCTCGGCGGCAGTAGGCAGAGACATATGATCAGCGCCCGATATCTCGATATTCTTGGTCGTGCCGATCGAAACCCTGAAGTATGCGTCGAGATCCTCCGGCGATGTGATATGCCAAGCGACGCCCGATTTACCGATGCGCGCGTTTCCCGAGGCATACGTATAGTTTGCGGCGACGACGTAGTAGCCATTCACATTGCTATCGGTATCGAGGACGAACCAGTAGGTCTTGCCGGGAACGAGGACGGTCCCCACGCCGAATGAGACAGTCGCCCAGCCGAACGACGCGCCGGCGCTCGACGCATGGATAGCGCCGTTCGCGAGAATGGCATTACCAGGCGCTCCCCCGCTATCATCCATAATCCTCACAGAGATGTCCCCCGTTGGATTGCCGGCTCTTTTTATGTAGACTTGAAGACTGTTCAGGGAACCGGCGCTCCCGACGGTAAAGCTCTGGGCGATATCCTCCGTCGTCCAAGAATTGCCGAAGGTGATCGTCTGGGTCGCGGGCAAGGGCGCGGAATTATCTACACTAAGAACAGGGAGCGCTGTACCCATAACGAGCTCCGAGCTCGCCTTTGGAACGGTACCGTCGCCTGGGCCCATTTCAAGGCCATGGTCGCCAAAGATGTCGTCGAAATCTTGCGGGTAGCCGTCTTTCCAGAGGGCCGAGCCAGCCTGCGATGGCACTGTCCGAATAGCAGATGCTGTGCTCGTACCCAGATCGCCTATTATATTCGTTACATCAATTCCTTGTTCGAATAGCAAGGGCATATTCTCGTCCAGATTTTCGAGAAACGTATTTCGCGGATATCCTGACGGATACGGGATCAAGCTCAGAGGCGTTGATGACCCCGCGGGCGGTGCTGGCCGGAGATAATCAAATATAGGCAAGAGCTCTTGGAATGAGGCGATCGGCCGATCGTGTATGTAGTCGAAAAGGCTCAGATAGTGGTTCCATAAACCCTCGAACGTCAGGTAGATTTTCAACAGCTGATGAAAGAGGTCTGGAATGGTCGCGCCCGCTTCCCAGGTGAGGTAGTCCGCCGGCGCGCCTTTATGCGGAGTGCCGAGATACACGAGCTTGCCGATATCGTTGTTATAGCTCGCAGACTCGATGTATGAGCTCGCGATAAGGCCTCCCATAGAGTGCGCGACTATATCGAC
>CAZQUF010000034.1:0-8129 GCA_964596505.1 uncultured Candidatus Saccharibacteria bacterium
AAGATCAAGATTGCCGAGGCGAGCTTGTGCTTCATGATGCCGCGCGCGATCGCGCTCGCTGTGTTGTAGAAGGCTGCGAAAAGCGGCCCGTGTTCTTTTTTGGGAGCCGGGGCTTGCGCCGCCGGTACCGGTGTCTGTTCACTTGCGTTGGCCATAGCGTGCGATCCTTTCTTGGGGTGAGAGCTCAGGAGTCGTCGGCGCAGCCGGCGGAACCTCTGAGGTTGACGTCGGCGCCGGAGCGGCTACGGACTTTTGCACCAGCACTTTTGGGTCACGAGCGTGCTGCGCATGCTCCTCGACGACCGCATCGAGCTTGTCGATGGCACCGAAGAGCCTTTCCCGTTTTTCCCAGACGGGTTTGAAGGCCCAGAACCCGATGGCGAAACCGAGCACCATGGCGGGTATCTCTACCAGCCAAAGCACGAGCTCGACGAAGGGGTTCGCGTGGAACGATGTGAAGAAGAAGAGGTAGCCGGATTGGACCGTCGACGCGATGAACGCGATGACGAACTTGTACCGCGCGCGGTGCCCGTAGACGAAGCCTTGGGGCTTGGCGAGCGGGGTCATGTGGAAGAAATTGTAGAGCGCTGTATAGACGCCCTGACAATAGGTCCGGTCGACGACATAGGTCACGACGCCGAACCCGAGGAAGAAGAGGGTCCAGCATGACATGTAGAACCTCGTGTTATTTACGAACTCTTGCATAGTATCCTGCCTTTCTGTGGTTGGGTTGAATTGTCAAACAAATCTGTTCTTTCCGCACTATAGTATACTATAGTACCTCCGTCAAGGTCTTCCTACGCCATAAAAAAGGCGCATCCGCGGAGGATGCGCCTGAGACTGATAACGGTGAATTTAAGCCGTCGCGGTGGCCAAGATGCGTCTCTTGGCTTCTTCGACTACTCGGGCACGGCTTACGGTCGCCGTAACCTCGCGTTCGAATTCGACGCTCGAGATCTGAGCCAAGACATCGAGATAGCGGAACGCTTCCTCGATGAGGATCTTTTGGAGGTTGAGCCCCTTCATATTCTTCTTGAGCTCGACCTTCAGCATCTTCACCTTGGTATCGTAGTCCAAGCCGTAGAACAGCTTGGGATCGTCGAACCACTCTTTCGGCAGATCGAAGTCGAGGATTCGACCGTCGACCGCCGATTGGATGTTCCGAACGTCGCGCGATGAGAAGGCTGGGTAGTCCTGCTGCACTTGGTAATAAAGCTCGGCGAAGAACCCATGATCGGTCCGGGGGAATTTCTTCCCCGCGATCTCGATCGCCCGCAAGATCTTCGCGTCTTTCACCTGATAGGCGCCGACAGCGCTCTCCAGCTCGGCAAGGTTCGTGATGCCTTTCTGCGCGGACAAGAATTCGTAGCCCTTCTCGTTCGAGAAAGATACGAAACCCTCGTCCAGACTGCCGTAGCGTCGAAGCCACAAGTGGCCTTGATCCACGAAGTCTTCCCATGTCCGCGCGCCGTCGATGGGAAAGCGCGCCTGGACTCGGGAGAGGACCGCGGGATCGACGAGCTCGGGAAGGTTCGTGAAGAGCTCAATCACCGTGTTGCCGCGGACGATAGCGGAAGCTCCCTCCGTATTGCGGAGGAAGACCGAGATGACCTCGCGAACGCCTGCTGAAACGCCCTCTTTGGAGCGGTTCATCAGGTTATTTTCCGCGTCGTCGACTGAACCGTAGACGATCTTATCGTCTTCGGTCAGACGGCGCATCCAGTCCTCCATCCGTTCGGCGGAACCGCCTTGGAATGTGGACACGATGGTCGCGGGCATAGGCCAGAACAGGAACGGGAGGCCGAGCCGGTCGCAGAGCTCCTGTATGAGCGTGGCCGTAGCCGCGATCTGCAGGCTCTTGCCCGTGCCGGGAACGCCGTATCCCATCCGAACCATCGGGAACGAGCCGAGCTCCAGGAACGGATTCTTCTTCCGAACCGGATCATAGCAGCAGATCATCATGGCCGTGCGCTTCGCTTGATGCTTGGCGCGCCGGTTGCCGACGATCTCCTCGAACCCCACCTTCTTGAACTCCGCGGACACCGTGGCGCCGCGCTTGACAAGGTCGAATCCCCTGACGACGAAGTCGGACTGCTCCAGCTTGTAGGAGGCCTCGGTAAAGGGCTCCCGGAACTGGAATGATCCTTCCTTGTCGTGGATCTCGTCCATCGCCGCCTCGAAGTAGAGGAGGGCGAGCTTGACGAGCTCGAGTCCGTTCGTGACGACGCCTGACTCTTGCTTGCAATAGCACGCGAAGTGATAGAGCAGGCACATGAGGGCCTTTTGAGGCCCCTGAGACAGGCTCGTCTCGGGCACGCCGCCGAAGTCGACCTTGATGCCGGCGACTTTGCCGCTCTCATAGATCGACAGGTCGGAGACGATGTAGGACGACGCCGCGAATATCGCGATCGCCGAGCGCATCGAGCCTTTCGAATTGAACTCCCCCAGTTGCGCCGGGCTTAGCTTGCCCAGGCGATTTTGCTCCTGGAGACTGTCGAGACCCGACCGTTTCGCGTATGCATCGGCCAGATGGAGGCCGATGCAGAGGCCGTCACGGATCGCGTTCATCACGCGATTAACGTCCGGATTGAGGAGCGAGCCGTTGCCGCTGATCTCGCGAGCGAGATCGAGAAGCGAGAGCGTGTCGGTCGATTGGAGGTCGCCGACTACAGGCAACGGCGCAAGGGCTTTGCCTTCGCGTCGGAGCTGTTTAGCCGGCTTCCATGAGACCGCGCGCAGCGTCGGATCAGCCCACTTGAGAAGGTATGCGTCGAGATCGGCCCAGGTTATGGGCAGATACGAGCTACCGTTGTTGGTTGCCATACATTTCCTTTCTTTGGATGTTGCTTCAAGAAAAAGGGCGGGAGATTGCTCCCCCGCCCCGTTCGATCAAGCATGAGCCTTGATCTCGTTCAGCTCGTAGGAGCTGCGGGTTCCGGCGCGGCGGCGCCGTCTTCCGTAAAACGGAGGACGGAGATTTCGCCCTCATCGAGCCCCGCGTTGTTCCGCATGGCTTCGTCAACCGCAGCGGCGCGTTTGTTCATGCTGGCGAGATGCTCGGCCAACGTCGTGAGGACCTTGTGGATCTCGGCGAGCTTCTCCGGCTGGTCCTCGAGGTCTTTCATCAAGGCGTCGCCGGAAGCGACCATGGATTCGGCCGCGAACATGCGCGAGCCGCTATCGGTTTTGGTGCCGATAATTCCGATTTGCGCATCGAACTGCTGTTCCGATTGGACTTTCATGCCCGCCAATCGGGCCGCATAGGTGCTCTTCCGAGTGTCGGTCTCCGACGTCGTGCGCATGATGCGCGCCCGATTCACGTCCCGCTGCTTCATGAGCGACAGGAGGTGGAGCGCGATGTCTTTGGCGCCGACTTCTTCGGCCTGGAACCGGGTCGTAGCAACTGCCTTGTCGCCGCGGGTGCCTTCGATCTTGACGCGCAGATTGGAGATCTTCTCCTCGAGCGCGCCGTATTCGACGGTCCCATTGGCCACAGTCGTGAGCTCCTCTTCGAGCTGCTTGAGCTCGAGCTCCTGTTCGGCAAGGGTCGCGTCGAGGGCACGCATCTTGACAGCGGCCTTCTCCTTTTCCTTGAGGGCGTTGAGGCGGGCCGTATCGAGCATCTTGATCTTCTCACCGAGCATGACCACGCTTAGCGAGATGATCTCGACCGTCCTGGTCGCGACCTTATCGAGCGTCTGGAGCGAAGCGGTCATATCGGCGTTGCGGAGCCGTTCGCGGATGAGGGCCTGGGTCTCGGTCTCGGCCTGCTTCACCGCCTCTTCGGCGGCTTTGAGGTCGACATCGAGCGACGCGAGATCGCTCTCCTTCGAACCGAATAGGTTCTTGAAGAAGCCGGCTTTTTCCCGCCGATCGATCTTTGCACGAATCTCGGCGACTTTCGCTTGCGCTTTGACGACGAGCTTCTTTTCCTCTTCCGTCGGTTCGTTGAGCTGCTTGAACTCCACGTCCATGCCGCCGGCGATCTCCTGAAGGGCTTCCATCGCCTTGGCGATGTCCCGCTCGTCGGCTTTGATGCCTGCATCGACCGTCGCATAGCTGGCGTTGAGGATCTTCTCCCGAACGCCTTCCTGGGCCTTGCCTGCGCCCATTTCTTCGACTGTGCGTTCGATGCGTTCGACGGCGGCGACCGAGAGACGTCGGGTCTCCGCTTGCGCGACCTGTTGGCCGGCGATGCCGGAGCTGCCGAGGGCCATCATGTCTTCAAAGGAGAGGCTCTTAGAGGCACCTCCGTTAGCGCCGTTCGAATCTTGCGAGGCAGAGTCGGACGGTGGTGTTGCGAGCGGGCCTGAGCGGCTGCCGCGGGATCTGGTTGGACTCATAGTATTTCAATCCTTTCTTGGTGGATTCTGGTTGTGTGAGGTTGAGGTTGTCTAACAAATTCACCGTTTTCAAAGAACGGTACCTGGTCAGCACACTAGTACAGAGTTGACGCACTGTCAAGTAGTTTTCATCGCTTATTCGATTCTCGCTACCTCGAAACTCCGATGATGTGGACCTAGGGGGAATCGGTCACGGGTCTCGGCCTGCTGGCCTCGCCCGCGACCCCGCCTCGACCGCCTCCGCGGTCTCCGGCTTTCGATTCTCGCCACTGGCGATCCAATCACTATGAAAAAACACCAGAATGAATCTGGTGTTTTTTCATAGTGTGGACCTAGGGGGAATCGAACCCCCGCCTCGTCAATGCGAATGACGCGTCGTACCACTAGACTATAGGCCCTTCATAGACCGCCTGTGGACCCACCGGGAATCGAACCCGGCACTCGTCCATGCCATGGACGCGTATTACCGATATACTATGGGCCCAGTTTTATTCCGTCACCTCTCTTCTTCCCTCCCCGTTCTCACTGCGGCAGAGGCGGCGCGCTGCCGAGCTTTTTATCCTTCTTGAATAGCTGCTCTGCGATACCATATATAGCATAGGTTATGAAAAATGCCGAGAGCACGTCGATCGAATAATGGAGGTGGCCCATGAGAACGACCGCGCCGAGAAGGATCGACATGGCGATGAACGAGATGCGCAAGGCTTTGTTGTCCCAGAATATGAGCGCCATGAGGAACGGCAGCCCCGTATGGCCCGAAAAGAAGAGCTCGCCGTCGAAATTGAAGAATCTGCTCAGCCCCGTCGGATCGATGAGCGTATGATTCGGGAACGGCGCGATATGGGTCAAGCTGACGAACACCGAACGGATGAGGAACAAGAGCGCGATCGATTTGATCGTGAAGGGCGCGCGGCGGGGATTGTCGACGCAGACGAGAAGGATGCACGCGACGAGGACATACCCACCATAGACGAAAATCTCGTCGACATCGTATACAGGAGTGTTGTCGAGGACGATATCGGTGACCGAATTACTCACTTTCTTGTCGGCATATATGCCCGCAAAGTAATTAATGACGAGAGACAGGAGGAGCAACGCGAGAGCGCCCGCAAAAAGCCTTGCATATGTCTTGTCTTTGAAGTGACCGAAAAAGTTTCTAACGGTTATCATGCTTTTCTGCGTTTAGCGCCCATAAAGAGTACCTTAAAGAAGTGGAAGAGGTAAAGGACGGTTATCTTGAACGAGCCTTCTGCTTTGAATCTCCGAGCGGATGTCTTCTGGATGAGATGGCGGTCGAAGACTACCTTGCCGTGGCGTACGACGCGGCGAGCCGTATCGGTATCTTCGCCGTAGAACGCCAAGTCTGTATTATAGCCGCCTTCTTTTTCGAGCGCGCTCGCTCGGATGAAGCTGTTGCCGCCGATGAGGACGGCGCCCATGCCGAGAGTCTGGATGATTACGCTCATGCCTTTGTAGACGTATCTCTGCGAGAAGAGAGAGAACGCGCGGAAGAACGGCTGCCCATCGAAATAGTCATATGGACCTGCAGCCGCGGCGATGCGCGGATCGGAAAAATGAGCTACGCCACGCGAGAGCCAGTCGGATTCCGGCAGGCAATCTGCGTCCATCTGGACGATGATCTCGCCGGTCGCTTCTTTCCTGCCGCACTCGCGGGCGTGAAGGAGGCCTTTCTTCGGTTCGTGGACGACGCGGACGGCGAACGACCGCGCTACCTCTGACGTCCGGTCGGACGAAGCGTTATCAACGACGATGACCTCGAAATCGGGATAGTCTTGTTCGAGCACGGTACGCAGAGTGGCGGCAATCACATTCTCTTCATTGTGAGCGGGGATAACGACGGAGACGCGAGGCAAAGCCTTTGGCGCAAGCTCGAAAGCGCCTGCCTGAATGAGGCGTTCGTCTATCTGCTCCCAGAGCGAGGCGATAGCGTTCTCGCTGAAGCGCTCGACGTATGCCCGGGCCATCGCGCCCTTCTGCGCGGCGCCTTTTGGATCCTTCAATATCCGCGCGAGCGCCTTGGCAAGCGCCGAAGCGTCATCGAGAGGCACCGTCTCTCCCCATTCCGGCTGTATATGGATACCCACCGCACCAGCAGCGACGCCGACGGCCGGCAGGCCGACGCCGAACGCCTGCATCATAGAAAGGCACTGCGTCTCTATCGGGCACATGACGGTGAAGACATCGGCCGCCGTGTACCATTTTGCGAGCGTCGCGTGATCGAGAAAGCCGGGAAATACGACCGAAGACGACAGGCCGCTATCGACCACTTGCTTCTTGAGCGCCTGCTCCGCAGGGCCATTGCCCACGAGGACGAGCTTCGCGTTCGGCACGGTTCGAACGAGCTCCGAAAATCCTTCGACGATGACGTGTATCCTCTTGTCCGGCGCGACGCGACCGGCGCATATGACGACAGGACCGGAAAGACCGAGAACCTTTTTCATCGCTTCTTTCTCGCCTTCTCGTCTCGGAGAGAATATGTCGAGAGAGACAGGGTTCGGTACGATATCGGCGGCGCGCTTGAAACCGTGCGACCGCATATCTTCGAGGAGCTCATCGAAGACCGCGGAAACGAAGGCGCACCGATTGTAGTACCACGAATAGAAACGCCCCATGACGCTCTCCGCCCATTTCGTTCGGATGGGTCCGTAGACGCGGATGAACTCGCCTATCGATGTATGATTCGTGCCGACGAGGGGTATGCCGAGGAAGCGCGAGACGATGAGCGCATCGATGCCGGTGCCAAAAGGCGACTGGCTATGGATGACGTCGGGCCTGAAGCGCCTGACGAAAGGAAGGCTCCAGCCGATAGGGATGACATTCCTCGCCTGGCCCGAGGCTGAACCGGGATATGGAAGCGATGGTATCCGATAGACTTCGAAGCCGTCGAGCGGGCTCGGGCTTTCAGGCGTCTTGCCGATCTTGGCATAGTCTTTGCGGGCATACTTCGGGCCGACGAAACCGACCGTGTGGCCGCGGTCCCTCAATCCCCGCGCGCAGGCGATGATCGAGTCGGATATGCCGCTCGTCTCCGGATAGAGATTGTCTGAGTAGAAAAGTATCCTCATAAATATTACTCCTTCTCGGCCTCGCCGAGCACAGCCTTTACCGCCTTTTTATAGACGAAGTATGAACCGACGATGAGAGCGGCGACGACGAACCACCCAACGATATCATAATAATGGAAGAAAGTCTGATAGAAATTGCCGAATTCATAGCCCAGGAGCATGAAAAGCCCGTATTTCGGGACCGCCAGAGCGATCGAGACCCACACGAGGGTCCAGAGAGGCATGCGCAAGGCTCCGGCGGCGATGAGGACCGGACCGGGGATGGCCGGCGCGAGCTTGGCGATGACGAGCGACTTGATCTTGTGCTTGCGAAAGGCCTTGTCGAAGCGCGCCAGATTCTCCTGGCCCAGGCCGAATTTATGGCCGTGCTTATCGATGAGCGTCTTCCGGGACGCAAAGCCGATGTAATAGAAGATAAAATCGCCGACCAGGTCGCCGAGAACGGAAAGGATGAATACGGCCGGGAGCGTGAAAAAGCCGAAACGAGCCGCGAATGCGGCGGCGGCCGTGACGATGGGCCCTTCGAAGACCATGATGACGAAGAGAGCGAAGTACGAGAGGTTTCCTATGAGAGCGAGGGGCATACCCCCAACTCTACACTAACTTGACTTAATATAAAAGTAGGTGTACAGTTATACTAGGTCTAGCACGGCACACCAAACCCTCATTTTAATATTTAGATCCATCTGAAAGAAGAAGC
>CAZQUF010000035.1:0-8005 GCA_964596505.1 uncultured Candidatus Saccharibacteria bacterium
AGTAGATTGACCGATGTGGTGAAGGTTTGCACTGATCGTATATTAGCCCTTGACCACAGGACAGCCGGTAAAGGTCGAGAGCTGGTCGAGCGTGAGCGTGCCGGTCGTCGTGGCGCCGTTGCTCCAGACCCAGGTCGGATAGCCCTGTATATCGTGCTGGGTGCAGACGGGAGTCTGGCCCTGACCGTCGGGCGTCGAGCATTCGACGTACGGCAGCTTGGTCCACGATTTTCCGAAATAGGATTTCTCTTCCTGGCAATGAGGGCACCAGAACGCTCCGAAGAAGGTCGCGCCGCTTTGTTTGATGCAGGTCGCGAACTTGTCATACTGCCCCGGCTGGTCTCCGTACCACACGATGCCCCCGATGATGACCGCTACGACGATGGCGACAATCGTCCAAGAAATATATTTATTCATGCGTGAATGCGCGTATATGCGAAATAATACCGGTACAGTATAACAGACCGTCGGGGGTGTTTCGGAGATTATTTCATGCCCACAGAAGCCTGAGCGATCTTTCGGTAGAGAGCGACGAGGAGCCAGAGGCTTGACGCGATGACGGCGATGCCGTTCACCATATCGAGTCCGAGTACCCACGGCAGAGTCAATCCTGTCCTTTCAGCGAGCCACGAAGGATTGAGCATAAAGGACAAAGTATTAAGGACATTAAGGACAGTGCCCACAGAAAGGACAGCTAAGCCGCGCAAGAAGGCAGCGTAAGCCTTGAGGGACTCTACGTCCTTTATGATCGGAATGTCCTTTATGAGGGTCCCCTGGACAATGAAGGCGACCCCGAGAATCAGCAGGAGCAGTATGAGCAGCTGATATATAGGTATCTGCCTCAGGGCATCAAGGACTTTTTGGCTAAAGGCCCCAAAAGCGCCTGCGATATTGGATAGATTGCCGACTACTGGATTCGTAGTGGTTGCCTGGCCCACGACGCCCTGGAATTGGCCCGTATTTGCTGGCGGCTGACCATTAAGGACAGTATTATCGAAGATGTCCTTGAGACCTTGGCCGTTATAGTCCGGATGGTCGCCGCAATAGATCTCGTTTATCTTGCGCGCCGTCGTTATATAGACGATGCCGGTCGGCGTGGTCGTACCCCATGGCGCGAGGACGTCGCTCGCGTATTTTGCCTGGAAAGCTTTGACTGCGTCCTCTGTAGACGAGCCGAACGTGCCGTCGACGGCTATGCCCGCGTTCTCATATGTATTGAGGAAATATTGAAGCTTGCGGACCTCGTTCGGGTTATTATCTATTCCCGCGCGGAGGAAGGTGGTTACGAAATTGACGCTCGGGCAGACAAGCTCGGGTGCGCTCGGTCCGACGGCCGTAGGCTGATTCTTGAGCGTATCTATAAGTATCCAAATATCGTTCGGGACGCTCGAGGTCACGGTCGTGGTGGTGGTCGTTGTCGGGCAGTCATAGCCGAAGCACGGCCCGCCTGCGCCGCCTCCCCCGCCGCCGCTTCTGCTACCCGGAACGCTGGTCGAGGGGACGCTCGTAGTCCCGCCGCCATTAGAAGCCGAATCATTGTCATTATTGACGATCGACACGGTCTGGACAGCGAGGCCGCTGTAATTAACGTCAGAGCTCGACGAAGGGCCTACGGATACCGTATACGGCACATCGCCATCGACATTCGTATCGTCGATTCCCGTCACCGTCACCGTCTGAGCTGTATTCCAATTCGAAGGCGTGAATACGAGAAGCGTCGTCGAGGTCGTGCCTTCTGTGAAATCAGAGCTCGTCACAGGCACGCTGACAGCCGAGATAGGCGCGGAACCACGGTCCACGCTGAACGTCGCCGTTCCGCCGCTCTCGGTGGTCGTGAGGCCTGTCGTCGGCGTAACGACGAATGTGCCCGTCGGACCGCCGCCTCCCCCGCCGCCGCTCGATATGACCGTGACTGTGAACGTATACGCGGGAGAGATATTGCCCGAAGCGTCCTTTGCGAAAACATTTACAAGATACGTGCCCGGAGCAGAGAAGATATGGGTAACGGTCGTGGCTGCGCCGGAGGCGGCCGCAGGCGACCATTCGTCGACAACGCCGTTGTTGTTCCAGTCGAAGCCGTAGGTTATCTGCTCGTTGTTCGGATCAGTCGACTCGGCTACGAATGTTACCGGCGAACCGGCGATATCGCCCGAAACCGTGACCGCGGGAACGCTCGGGTCTGGATTCGGAGGAGGCGTAACGCTCGATATGACGACCGATGCCGTGCCTGCATTCGATGCGGCATTATGCGCGTCAGTCGCTACGACAGAGACGGTATAGGTACCTGGATTGGCCCATACATGAGGCTGTGCGACAGATATCCCTGACGAGAGGGCGCTGACGCTATCCGCAGTGCCGTCTCCCCAATCGAAGGCATAGGAAACATTGTCGCCCTCAGGGTCGACGGAAGTAGCGGTGAAGGAGTAGGAAGCGCCCACGACGCCGGTCGAAGGACCGACGACGGTCGGCACGTTCGGCGCAGAATTGGTAACGCCTCCCCCGCCGCCATTTCCGCCACCGGAGGAAACGATGCTTACCGGTATGATCACTCCCGCGGATTTGTTATCAAAAGCATCCCTTGCATACGCGACGACAGTGTACGTTCCCGGGACCGTCCATGTATGAGAAAGACCTGCGGATGTCCCAGAATTCACGTAATTCGTCCATTCGTCAGCGATACCGTCGTTGTTCCAGTCGAAGCCATAGGCGACCTGGTCGCCGTCAGGGTCGGTAGAGAGAGAGCTGAAAGCCACCGGTGCGTTGACCGCATTTCCCGTAATGGTCACCGTTGGATCGGTCGGAGCGCGATTAACCGGCGGCGTAACGGCGTTAGAGATGACGATCGAGGCCGTACCTGCTATAGACGTGACGTCATGCGCATCGGTCGCGAATACGGAGAGCGTATAGGTGCCTGGATTTGTCCATGCATGCGATCGCGCAAGAGACGTACCCGATGCGACAGGGCTCACGCTATCCGCAGTACCGTCGCCCCAATTAAAGCCGTACGAGATGGTGTCGCCCTCAGGGTCGATCGACGTGGCGGTAAACGAATAAGAGGCTCCGACAGTTCCTGTCGAAGGGCCCGCGACAGTAGGAGTGTTCGGCGCGCCATCGGGAGCCCCACCGCCCGCAAGGACGATCGTTACTGGCTGAGAGACGCCTGACGACTGATGGTCGAAAGCGTCGCGCGCGAAGACGCCGACAGTATAGGAGCCCGGAGCCGTCCATGTATGAGAAAGACCTGCGGATGTCCCGGAATTCACGTAATTCGTCCACTCGTCGACGATACCGTCGTTGTTCCAATCGAAACCGTAGGCGATCTGGTCGCCGTCAGGGTCGGTCGAAAGAGCGCTGAAAGCCACCGGTGCGTTGACCGCATTTCCGGTAATGGTCACCGTTGGATCAGTAGGCGCTGAATTGACCGGATTTGAAGGTGCTGCGGCGATAGATATCGACGACGAAAATAAGTCGGATACAGCGCCCTGAGAATCCTTGGCATACGTCTTGAACGTATAATTCCCTATCGAGTTCCAGCTGTGAGACACAGAAGAAGAGATGCCCGACGCGACCGGAGCGGTCCACTCGTCGATGACGCCGTCGTTGTTCCAATCGAAGCCATACATGACGCTATCCAGCTGAGGATCTTGCGCCGTCGCGGTGAACGAATACGAGCTGCCGACGGTGCCGGTCGAAGGACCCGTGACCGTAGGCGCGTTCGGCGCAGAATTAGTCACGCCTCCCCCGCCGCCATTTCCGCCTCCGCCTCCCCCGCCGCTTGACGAGACGATATCGACAGACTTCGTGGCCGCTTGGGAGTAATGACTGAAGGCGTCGCGCGCGTAGATGCCGACAGTATAGGAACCTGGAGTCGTCCATGTATGAGAAAGGGTGGCTGAAACGCCTGAATTGACATAATTCGTCCATTCGTCGGCGATGCCGTCGTTGTTCCAGTCGAAACCGTAGGCGACCTGGTCGCCGTCAGGGTCTGTAGAGAGGGCGGAGAAAGAGACCGGCGAACCGGCCGTGCTTCCCGCGACCGTCACGTCAGGGCTCGAAGGCGCCGAATTTACCGGAGCGACAGGCACGGAGGCTATCGAGATAGCGAGCGTGGCAGAATCAGAGATCGCGCCTTGAGAATCTTTTGCATATACCACAGGCGAGTAGGTACCTGCCGCAGACCATGCATGAGATGCGCTTCCCGAGGCGCCAGACGCGACCGGAGCGGTCCACTCGTCGACGATGCCGTTACCATCCCAGTCGAAGCCATACATCACGTTATCCAGCTGAGGATCTTGCGCCGTCGCAGTAAACGAGTATGAGGTGCCGACGGTGCCCGTCGAAGGACCCGTGACCGTCGGAACGTTCGGCGCCGTATTTTGAGATACGACCTGACCGGAAGAAATAACGATGCTATGGGTCGCAGGGCTCGAGGTCTGGGGAGGAGTACCTGCGTCTTTTGCATACACGCCGAACGTATACGTACCCGCCGACGACCAGACATGGCTCACGCTCGCGCTCGTTCCCGAATTGACGTAATTCGTCCACTCGTCGGCGATGCCGTCGTTGTTCCAGTCGAAGCCGTAGGCGACTTGACCATTCTCAGGATCGACGGACTGGACATTGAACGTATAAGACGACCCGAGAGTGCCTGTCGTAGGGCCGCTCACTGAAGGTGTTCCCGGCGCCGCGTTCACGGACGGAGCAGGCTGACCGCCGCCCGTTGAAGGGGCAGAGGGATCGGCGATAGAGATCGTCACGCTCGCAGGGTCAGACTGGGCGCCATGGGTGTCCTTGGCGTATGCAAGGACCGTGTAATTCCCCGCCGTAGGCCAGGTATGCGACGCGCTCGCGGAAATGCCCGACGCGACCGGAGCGCTCCATTCGTCGACGACGCCGTCATTGTTCCAGTCGAAGCCATAGACGACGCTATCGCCTTCAGGATCGGTCGCCGAAACGCTGAATGACTGGGTGGCGCCCGTAGTGCCGGAAGCCGACGTAATGATGTTCGGCTTGTTCGGAGCGCTATTCACGGGAGCTGGCGCTGGGGCCATAGGCGTAGACGCTGTTACGGTCATCGTTCCCGGGTCAGAGACGTTATTCAGAGCGTCTTTCGCGATGACGCTGAACGTATAGGTTCCAGCAGTCGCCCATGTATGGGAGAGCTGCGCAGGAGCACCCGACGCGACGAATCCTGTATAGCCATCGACGATGCCGTCGTTGTTCCAGTCAAAGCCGTAATTGATCTGGTCGCCATCCGCATCGGTCGATTGAACCGTGTAGGTCTGGGAGGCATTCGTCGTCACGGCCGAAGATCCCTGGATGACAGGCGACGAAGGGGCTACGTTGGTCGGACCGTCGGCGCGCGCCGCGAGAGGCGAAAAAGGCTGGAGTATGAAAATAGAGATAAGCGCTATGGATAGCGCTCTTGTGAGGGATGCTTTAAAACGCGGTGGTATATGGTTCATAAATGCGGATACCGTGTATCTCCACCTTATGGAAATATGTTCCAATGTCAAAGAAAACCTCCTCATTTTGACATGTTGTCTCTTAAAAAGTAGTCATAAGGGACATATAAAGGACACTCGTTCTCTTTGATTTAATATATGTCCTTTAGGGAAAGCCCTTTTTCATTGATGACGGCGCGTTCTCAAGGACATGCCAGTTTCGTTCGATTAAAAAGTTCACCGTGAGGCTCTCTATAGCCTATATTATTAGAGTATATACTTGTACTTACGTCAATGTCTGTGCTCCGGTGAATAAGAAAAACCATGTACGTTGACTTAGAGCCTCAGGGACGAGACAATATCGCGTACGGTCAGTTCTTTCCAACACACCAGAACCCTTCCTTCTGCTATGCCATCCAAACGCTATTTCAGGATCATTCCCCGGCGCGAACATCCGCCCGTTTTTCCCTCAGGCGCCTTCGCCATCGACGAGTGGACGTGCCTCACCGACCCGAAGCATGTGACCGAATATTGTACGCGAGGATTCACCCACTTCGAATTCACCGTCTTCGATGAGCGATTCAATGGACGCAAGGTCAGGGTCAATTCCCAGAGCCTCGCGCCCTTCCCCCGGATCGTCACTCTGACCCGGGACCATGCGGGCTTCGAAGTCTGCACGACGTTCGACGTCGACTTCGTCCGGCCATGGCCCGTGGGCACGATCAACGTCCGGAGAGACGGCGCGGCGATCGCTCTGCCTTCGAAATATGTCGCCGAGGCGCATGTCCATGCCGAACATATCATCCAGCATGCCCAGGCGGTATAAAACCGCGGCCCCGTCGCTTTCGCGACGGGGCTTTTTTCTATTCTATCCTCCCACATTCTCCTCGCCTCTCTCTAGCCGCCGAATCTTTCGGTTCTGATGGCATGGCTGTTGAAACCGAGGTCAAGGAGCAAGCCGGCGGCGGCTTCGACGAATCTCGTCGGACCGCAAATGAATATCTCAGGCATCGAGCCGCGGAGGCTTCCGAGCTCGGCCTCGAATATGGCCCCGTCTATCCTCCGCGCGTAGCCGGTCCAGCCCGCGGGAACAGCATCGGTAAGGGCGATAGCTACGCGGACTCGCGAATCGCGCGCCTGGATAGCGGCCAGCTCATCGGCATAGAGCAATCGATCGATGCTTCGGAGACTGATGATAAAAATGACCCGTCTTCCCTTCTCGCTCGGCTTGTCGAGCATATCCATGTGATGCCTGAGCATGCTCATGAGGGGCACCATGCCGGAACCGCCCCCGACGAGAACGAGCGGATCGGGCATAGCGAGATCCCATATGAAATGACCGCCGATAGGCCCGCGCAGCTCGATGGCGTCGCCGGGCTTGAGCTGCCAGAGATAGGGAGAGACCTCTCCGTTCTCGAGAAGCTCGACGCCGATCTCGACATCGAAGCCTGCGGAATCAATTTGGACAGCGCTCTGAGCGGCGCTTTGCGGCGGATTGGCGATCGAGTAGCTCCGTTCGGCCACGTAGCCGCCGGGCGCTGTCAGGCGCACGTCGACATGCTGACCCGGCCTATGCCCGCCATCGGCGCGCCAGCCTTCCACGGCGAAGCGAATACCCATGACGTTCGAAGCGACCTTGGCCGAAGATACGACGGTCGCTTTCCTCCACCTCCCGAGATCATGCCGATCATTCTGGCTCGTTTCGTCCATATTCATTTAATCGAAGGTATATCTCTGCTCTTTCCACGGGTCGCCGTAATTATGATAGCCGCGCGTCTCCCAGAATCCGGGACTGTCGCCTTTGACGAATTCGAGCTTTTTGAGCCATTTCGCGCTCTTCCAGAAATAGAGATGCGGGACGAGGAGACGCGCCGGACCGCCATGCTCGGGCGCAAGGGGCATGCCGTCATAGACAGTCGCGACCCATGCCTGGGCGCCACCCTCCCGAGCCGCGCGGATATCGGAGAGAGGCATATTCGTCGTATAGCCGTCGTATGAATGCGCGATGAGATGGGTCGCATCAGGCGATACTTTAGCCATATCCATGATGGCATCGAGCGATACTCCCTGCCACTTGGTATCGAATTTCGACCATTTGGTGACGCAGTGGATGTCGCGCACGATATCTGCCTTTGGCAGAGCAGTGAACTGAGCCCAATCCCATGAAAGCTTGTCCTCGACGAGGCCGTCGACTTCGAGCCTCCAGACGTCTTGGGATATCTTCGGCGTCGGACCGAGCGAGAGCACGGGAAAGCCGGATTCTTCGTACTGGCCGGGCGGGAGCCGGCTGTCGGTCTTGCGCTTGGGCTTGAATCCTTCGTTTATGATCATGCGACGACGATATGATTAATAGAGCTTCAGGCTTGCGGCGAGAGAATCGAATACGGAAACGAGAGATGCGCGGTCGAACGCCTGAACCGCACCGGGAGGGTAGTTGTCGATATTCCCTGAATGGATGAAGTACCGAACCGCGTAGCAGCGATCGCCTTTCTGCGTCACGTAGACCGTCAGATCGTATCTATTGCCTGCGCCCGCGTCCGATGACGTAGCCATAACGAAGG
>CAZQUF010000036.1:0-5531 GCA_964596505.1 uncultured Candidatus Saccharibacteria bacterium
GCGTCATTGGCCAATACATGCCGATGGAGAATATCGTTGCCGGTATTGAAGCGCCTCAAGGATGTGTGGCGCTTCGATCGTTTTTGACGCGGCAAGATCGGCTATGGTACGCGCAAGCTTCACGGTACGATGATAGCCGCGTCCCGACATGCCGTAGGTCTCAGCGGCCTTATCGAGGATGGCCGTAGCCTCTTTCGAGAGCTCCGCGACGCGCGGAAGGTCGCGAGACGACAGGCTCGAATTCGTTACGGGGGCGATACCCTTTTCAATACAACGTAGTCTTTGAATATCGCGTGCTCGCCCTACGGCTTTGCGCGCTTCAACGGTCTCGCTCGATCCCTCCCGCTCGTTCATAAGCAGCCGATGTTCGATTTTCGAGACCTCGATCCACATGTCGATTCGATCTATGATAGGTCCCGATATCTTTTTCTCGTAGTTTCGTATGACTGCAGGCGAGCATGAGCATTCTTTTCCCTCTATATATCGATTGCCGCAAGGGCATGGATTGAGAGCGGCTACGAGTATAAAGTCTGCGGGGAATCGGACGCTGTTTTTCGAGCGCGCGAGCGAGATATTCCTATCCTCGAGCGGTTGGCGGAGCGCCTCGATGACCCGCCTGTCGAATTCCGGGAATTCGTCCATAAAAAGTACGCCGCGGTGCGCCAGGGTTATCTCGCCTGGTTTCGGCACAGCTCCCCCGCCGATGATCGCCGTGTGGGATGCGCTGTGATGCGGCGCTCTCACGGGCGGGCGGGATATAAGGCCGCCCTCGAGCGTGCCTGCGATCGAATGTATCTCGGTAGCCTCGAGCATCTCATCGAACGAGAGAGGCGGCATGATCGAAGGCATGGCACGGGCAAGCATCGTCTTGCCGGTTCCCGGAGGCCCAAAAAGCCCTATATTGTGGCGACCTGCAGCGGCTACGACAAGGCCGCGTTTCGCAGTCTCGTGTCCGCTGATATCGTCAAGAATCGCTTCGTTCGGATCCGCGCCGACGAATGCGGCTCGGTCTGTTTGGGCGGGTACGAGCTTTCTGTCGCCTGAGACGTGCCCTATAATCTCGGCCAAGCTATCGGCGCCAAAGACGCATATGTCTTCTATGAGCGCCGCTTCCTCTGCATTCGCCTTTGGCACGTATGCCTCTGTAAAGCCGCGCTCTGCCGCCATGCGCGCATAAGACAAGACGCCAGTCACCGGCCGGATCGTCCCGTCGAGGGCAAGCTCGCCTACAAAGAGCTTTCCTGTCGGATCAAATGCTATCTCGCCTGCCGCGAGAAGATACCCGAGAGCGATCGGTACGTCGAATAGCGATCCCTCTTTTCGGATATCCGAAGGGGCGAGAGATACGACGATCTTTGCATTCGTCTGCTTCGGCGATTTAAAGCCCGAGTTTTTGATGGCGGCGCTTACTCTGTCGCGCGCCTCCTCGACAGCCTTATCGGGTAGACCGACTATGGAAAACGAATGGAGCCCGCGGGATATATCGGTTTCGACCGATACGACGCGGGCTTTCAGGAGATGATTTTGAGCGCTTTGTATCTTTGAGAATTTCACCTCCCGACTGTATCAAACGGAGATGAAATAAAGATGAAGATTTACTTTTCCTTGTGGATAAGGCAGGTGCGGGCCGCTGGATTCGCTTCGAGGCGGTCATTGTCTATCGGCTTGCCGTCGATCTCGCACATGCCATAGGTGCCCTTCTGTATCTTGGCGAGCGCGAGCTTTACATCGTTGTACTGGGTCTCGAGAGGCTTCAAGATAGCCGTATTGAGCTCGTAATTCTCTATATTGTCGGCTGAATCGGCAGGGTCCGACGCTTCGATATCGACGTCGTTCGTGCCCGGCTCCCAGTCTTTCGCATTGCTCGGATTCTTATGACCGACGCCTTTAAGCTCTGTTTCGAGGGTCTTAAGCTCCTTCTCCAGCTTCTTTTTGAAGTATTCGGTGTCTATAGTGGTCTGTTTCATCGTTTCGTGTTTTAAATCCCTAACATCATACCTGCATCTCGTCCTACTGTACAGTCCGGACTTGCAGGATCTCGTCGAGGAGGTGTTTAAGCTCGGCCAAGTTCGTTGCGATGACGATCGTATCCTTATCGGCGAAGGCGTACGCGAGCACGGTTTTGCCCGTCGTATCCTGGAGCGCTCGTACGTCTATGTTCGAGACGACGCTGTCGGTCCAGCTTGCGGCAAGCGAGCCGACTCCTTCACCCGGGTACGATACGCGTATGAGCGGCAGGAAGTCGCTTCCCAAGTCTTTTTCCCAATCGAGCATGCCCGAGAAAGCGTTCTGAAAGAATGTATTTTTGAGTATCACGAATGCTCCCTGCATATCGTATGAATAAGCTCCGATCATATAGTCGTCGCTGAGCGATCTCAAAAGTCTATCGGGGATGTGCGTCCTCGAGAGCGTTCCCGCTATAGGAAGCGGTAGCGTAGATGTGGCGCTCGCGACCGGCACGAGGGCGAGAAGGCTACTCACACTGAGATTCGCGGCTGCAAGTTTCGCGCCGGCAAGGCTGAGTGGGTCGACGTCGGGATCATTGAGGTCGAGGGAAATGATCGAGGCTTGAGTATAGGGAACGATCGGCTTAAAGACGACGGATACCGTAGGTGTCTGGGCCTTTGTTCCTCCTGTTGATGCGAACCAATAATACCAGCCACCGCAGAGCGCCACGATCACGACAAGGACGATCGCTACATACAGGCCGGGAGATCGGTGGGTCTCTCCGGTATACTCTATCGTCTTCGAGGTCTCTCGTTTCTTCTGTTCCGCAACGGCGATATCGACTTTCGATACGTTCCCGTATTTTACCGCTTCTGCCGCATCCATCTTGAAAGTACGGATAGAATGGATCGAAGGGTCGTCTTTGCCGGGAGCTACCGTGGAGATGGGCATAGAGACTGGGGGACGAGGCGGAGGGACGGGAATCGAAGCGGCAGCGAGAGGCTTCGGTCTCTCGCTCTCTTGAGGACTCTGTCGAGGGTATGGCGAGGGGATATCATCCGCTCGATCTTGTTCCAAAGGCGTTCCACGCGCCCGTTCTGTCTCCGGCTTCGAAAATTCATTATCGAAAGCCATGCTCGTACCGACGATGTCTATGCCTTCTGCCCGCAGATCATCGGTAGAGCTTGGATCATTCGGTACGGCACTTCCCCCTCCGTTTTCAGGCGGCGGTGTCGGCGCATCGTTTTGCGGTCCGAGGTATGTGTTATCTGGTTCCATACTGCCCTTACATTATATGGTATAAGGCTCGTCGAAGGCCGTTAGATTTTCCTTATGACTTTCCGCATGCCGCCCGTGGCGCCCGCGCCATTCGTCTTGTCGCTCTCCGGCCTTTCGCTCCGGTCGTTCCTGCCGCGGCGGGGGGTGTACGACCCGTGGCCGCCGCCCATAACGTACCGTCCTGGGTCCTCGTCGAGATCGACGAAGTCGTCGGCCGCTTCTTTGAGCTTGCCGGACGCCGATTTGCCGAATGTGATGACCTCTACTTGGCAGCCGTTCATCTTGAGGTACTCGACGAGCGGCACGAAATCTCCGTCGCCTGAAGCGAGGACGACGACGTCGAGCTTCGAGGCCAGTTTGACCGCGTCGATAGCGAGGCCGACGTCCCAGTCGGCCTTTTTCGACCCTGAGGAGAATATCTGAAGGTCTTTAGTCTTCGTTTCGATGCCGATCTTGTTGAGCGCATCGAAGAAGCCGCTCTCCTCGCCTGTCTCCGTCGTTATGACATAGGCGATGGCGCGAACCAAGTGCCTCCCCGCAAGGGCGTCTTCGAGGACGTTGCCGAAATTGACGCGGCCTCGATGGAGGTTCTTGGCGCTGTGATAGAGGTTCTGAGCGTCGATGAATATACCGACGCGCTGTTCCTTATGTTTGATGATTGCCATTTTGATTAAAATTAAATGAGATTATGGATTATAAAAAACCGACGATGTATGCTTCCCTTTGCTTTCAAAGAATACCACCGAAACGACGAATCCGCCTTTGAAGCGGATCCGAGAGCGGGCCGTTTATTTCTTGAGTTCGAGCTTCTTGGCGATCTCGGCGTATCTCTTCGGGTGTTTGGTCTGGAGATACTTTATGTGAGTCTGCCGATCGGCGACCATGGCCAGAAGGCCGCGGCGCGAATGCCTGTCTTTGTCGTGTTTCTTAAGGTGTTTCGCCAATTCCTCGATTTTCGAGGTCAAAAGGGCGATCTGAACCTCCGGCGAGCCGGTATCTGTGGCGTGAACGGCCGAGCTCTTGATAACCTTGGTCTTCTTTGTCGTTGAAAGCATGGTGAAAGGAAGGATAGCACATATATATTGAAAATGCAAGAAATAGAGCTCTTTTCGGCTTTCTTCATAAATATTTCATGTCAGAAAGGTATATTTTTGCGGTTTAGTGACGAAGCGCGCTTTTATGAGCCGCGCTTTTTTCATAATCCGCAGTTATAATTACCTCATGAAAATCATCTCTTGGAACGTGAACGGCATAAGGGCGGTCCATAAGAAGGGCCTTTTTCTGCCGTTCATTGAAAAGTACAGGCCGGATATCTTGTGCCTGCAAGAGACAAAAGCCGAACAAGGTCAAGCGGCGATCGATCTGCCTCAATACCAGGAATACTGGAACTCGGCCCACAAAAAAGGCTATTCCGGTACGGCGATTTTTACAAAGGAAAAGCCTCTATCCGTCGTAAACGGCATTCCCGAGGCGGTATGCGAAAAGTACGGCCTTATTGCTGATGAATACGGCGATCCGCGGACCGAAGGCCGGGTCATAGCCGCCGAATTTAAGGCTTTCTATATAGTCACGGTTTATACCCCGAATGCCAAAGACGACCTCTCCCGCATCCCTCTCCGTCATGCGCAATGGGATCCCGCTTTTCTTGCCTACTGCAAGGGTCTCGAGAAGAAAAAGCCGGTGATATTTTGCGGCGATCTCAATGTCGCGCATACGCCAGACGATCTCGCGCGACCGAAAGAGAATGTCGGACTCAAGGGCTTCACAAAGGAAGAGCGCGAAGGATTCGATAACTTTCTCGCGGCGGGATTCGTCGACACGTTCAGGATCTTTCACAAAGGCAACGGCTTCTATACCTGGTGGTCGCATTTTGCGAATGCGCGGGAACGGAACGTCGGTTGGAGGATCGACTATGTCCTTGCGTCGAAAAAAATCGAGAATAAAATCATCCGTGCGGACATACATTCGGAGGTCCTCGGATCGGATCATTGCCCCGTTTCGATCGAGCTTGATTTGTGAGCAGTGGTTTAGTGCTTTAACAGAGCCGCGGGAGGACTGTCTTTAATAAAGGACAGTTATCCCCACCTATGTCCTTTACATGTCCTTGAGCACTGATACAATTGTCACAGAAGTTCTTTCAACATAACCGGTATCCATTCCGGTCGATCAGTAAGATCGTTTAAGGTTTTGGTTTCGGATCGCTACTCCGCGATCCTTACTCCCCGAACGTCGAGCGCTACTCGCTCCGTTCAATATCCAAAATGATAGCTCAGACGAGCGCATAACGTCTCCATTCAAAAGGCGAC
>CAZQUF010000036.1:5541-7906 GCA_964596505.1 uncultured Candidatus Saccharibacteria bacterium
ACAAAACAATTTCAATTGCGCGCCTACCTTGTGGTAGAGCGCTCTGCGTTCATCAAGCGATCTTTTTGGGAACCGCTTGTAGAACTCGCTTCTTCAGGCGGTTTTTGTTTTCCGTAATCTATAATTTAACGCCAAGACGTGGCTCTGTATGGCTCTATGTTCGTACTATTCTACGCCGTGTTTTCCCCGGATCTTTGCTATCTCTTCTTCCTCGGCTCTCATCTTTTTATCTTTTCCTATCGCAGCCAATTTTTTTAGATCCGATTCAGGAAGCTTCGAAAGTTCGATGGTCCTCTTCTCGAGATGGTCGGTAGTATTTAGTTTTGGATCTTCGAGGACTTCTTCGAGAAGCGCATTCAAGATAAGACCGATTTTTTGTCCCGGTGGCGTCTTGGCGACTTCCATCACTTTCTTTCCGTCTATCTTGAGCATGCCGACAGAGATAGGATCACGGAGCGCTTCTTCGACCATGGCTTTATATTTCCGCAGACGATACGGATTTTCCTTTGGACGCCCCGCTCCCATTCTGTCGCAGGCTCGGACATTCATGAGGTCCCAGATATGCTCTTTGCCGACATTTACGATCATACGACGTACCGCCGAAAGCGTAATTTGCTGGGTATCGGAGAAAAACATATGCCAACGAACGAGTTTCACGACATATTCGATGATCTCGTTGGAAAAGTGAAGATCCTTTAGGATTTTCTCAGTCATCCGCGCGCCGACGACTTCGTGGCCGTAAAACGTGTAGGTATTCGTTTCACGTGAAAGCCTTTGGGTCTTTGGCTTGCCGATATCGTGAAAAAGCGCGGCGAGCCTTATTTGAAGGGTAAATTTCCTATCAGCCGCATGCTGTATCGTGTGGAGCAAGTGCGTCCAGACGTCGTAGATATGCGATCCTCGCTGTTCCACGCCAAAACCGTCTTCAAGCTCCTTTGCTATGAACGGAAGGATTCCAAGCTCTTTGCAGAGAATAAGAGCTTTCATAGGTGTATCTGACATGACGATGCGTACGAATTCGTCGCGAATACGCTCCTTAGCGACGTGCTTGAGGAGGTGGGCGTTGGCTTTTAGGGCTTCGAGCGTAGCTTTTTCAATGGCAAAATCCAATTCCGCGGCTATCCTGACAGCCCGGAGAATACGGAGTGCGTCTTCCGAAAATCGTTCATGGGCATCACCTACGGTCCGTATAAGCCCATCCCTAAGGTCCTTTTGCCCCTCAAAGAGATCTATCATGTTACCCGTGAAACTATCGGACTTCCCTACTCGTGTGATCTGGAGCGCAAATGCGTTTATCGTAAAGTCGCGGCGCTTGAGGTCGTCCTCGATATTTTTGCTAAAGGACACGGCATCGGGTCTGCGTTTGTCGGTGTATGCCGATTCGAGTCGGAAAGGAGTAACTTCGACAATCTCGAGCCGCAAATCTTTTGTATCGTCATGTACCACCCCTACCGTTCCATAATCGTTTTCGTAAAATGTGTGCGGAAATGCGGCAATGATCTGTTCTGGAATAGCATCAGTTGCCACGTCCCAATCCTTCGGTTCGCGGCCGAGCAAAAGGTCGCGGACGCATCCGCCGGCCAAATATGCCTTAAAACCTGCCTTTTCGAGCGTTTCCGTTACCCGTGAAACTTCAGGCGGAATAGTGAATGCGTGTCTTTTTTCTGCCATTTAATGACAAGTCTACAATATTTTTTTGATTTCCGCGCTGTATGCCGTATGATACGTCCATCGCTCCCGTAGTGAAATGGATATCATACCGGTCTTCGGAACCGTTGTTGGGGGTTCGAATCCCTCCGGGAGCACCATTCAAAGAGTAAAGAGAAAAAGGATTTTGAAATCCTTCCCCCATAGTGTATATTAATTCCATTGCGGGTATCGTTTAGTGGTAGGACACGTCCTTGCCAAGGATGAGGTGAGAGTTCGATTCTCTCTACCCGCACAGATTCAAGATAATATAGCAAAAGGCGCCGACAGGCGCCTTTTGCACAGGAGACGATTCAGAGATCGTGTATGTTGTCCTTTAAGGTCTGTAAACGACTTTATTAAGATAATCGCATCGCTCAAAATTTATATAAGCTCTCAATAGAGTCATTTTGTGGAAAACTGGGGATAACTCTGGGGATTGTGTTTAAAAGACATCTCTCGGAGCAACCCCCGATAGTGTCCTTTGTCCTTATAAACCGCTTAACAGAGCCGGAACTTGACAAAGTGATTAAGAGAATCTGAAGAAATCATAAAATGTTACTTAAGTAACATATTTAGCCTTGTTTCACGTGAAATTAAGCTTTTCTTCATATTACTTTGCTATTGTTTTCACGTGAAAACATTTACCTCAAAAAGTCAGAGAATTGGCCTCATGGGC
>CAZQUF010000037.1:0-7895 GCA_964596505.1 uncultured Candidatus Saccharibacteria bacterium
CGAGGATCCAAAGGATGAGGAGAATCGTCGCTATGGTTATGAGCATGTAAATATGTTCCTTAAGGCCCTTACTAATGAGTCGCCTACCGCAGACCAATCATACACCCCCTAAACGCAAAAAGCTCTCATAGAGAGCAGTTGCGAGGCTCATGAGGAAGAGGTCCTCGGACGAGCGCTTAATTTTTCCCTTGCAGCACTATTTTTGATCTTTTGAGATTGTCTTTGTATAAGGAGCTTCCGTAAGTAATACGGGCGTCCCGATATAAAGTTGCATGTACAAATCGTTTTTGGCGTTTCGCTATATCTGCGCCTTCGTCGTCGTTCCGTTCATCGCAGCGAATCCTGCGGGCCGTATCTGGACCGACTGAGCGGTCATGCTGCCGTCCGAGTTCTGCGTGCCTGTGATGACGACGTTCGTGCCGAGAGCGAGGTCGTCCGCTGTGCCCGCAGCCGTCTTCATGACCTGGGTCGAACCGCTGACGAAGACGATCTTCGAGCCGCCCGCCGTGAGCTGGACCGTGATCGACTGAGCGTCTTTGGCTATGATGCTGCCTGCCGTAGCGCCGCCTCCTGCGGCTCCCCTGCCGCCGAATCCGCGAGAGGTCGATGTTCCGTTGGCGCCGCTTCCGTTACCTCCGAATGCCGTTCGGGACGATTGCGTACTGGCTGCCGCCGCATGGCTCGCATAGGCATACCCTCCATAAAAGAAGATGGTCGCTATGACGATTGCGCCTATGGTTATCTTCGTAGTTCTATTCATGTGCGTACTATGTTGGTCAAATCAATTGATAATCGTTTTATGATGCCCTACTCGTATCGGAGGGCTTCTATCGGATTGAGCTCCGACGCCCGGCGCGCCGGATAGTACCCGAAGACGATGCCGATTCCCGCCGATACGCCGAAGGCGAGAAGGACGGATGACATCGATACCTGCGCCTGGACGATGCCGAAGTACGACAACCCGAAAGAGATCGCCCAACCGAGTCCGATGCCGATAGCCCCGCCGAGGAACGTGAGGACGATGGCTTCGGCCAGGAATTGTAGGTTGATATCCCTCTTCTTGGCGCCTATGGCTTTGCGAAGGCCGATCTCGCGCGTGCGCTCGGTCACGGTCGTAAGCATCATATTCATGATGCCGATGCCTCCGACGACGAGCGAGATACCCGCCACCGCGGCAAGGAGAAGCGTGAACGTACTGGTCACCGACGAGGCGGTTGCGACGATATCGGCTTGGTTAAGGACGTTGAAATCAGCGAGGGTCGAATCGGTTATCTTGTGCCGCTGGAGCAAAAGATTGGTAACATCGCTCTGGAGCTGGGTCATCGACTGAGAATCGACGGCCTCGACATTGACGGTCGTCGTATAGTCGGCGCCGGCGAGATAGCGCTCTGCGCTCGAGAGAGGGATGAATACCATATCGTCCTGACTGCCGAAGCCTGAGCCGCCCTTTGATTTAGTCACGCCGATGACGGTGAATTGCACGCCTTTGATGCGAATGGTCTGTCCCGTCGGATCTGCGTCGACGCCGAAAAGGTCGTCGCGCGTCGTCGGTCCGAGCACGGCGACTTTGGCTATGCTGGAGTCGTTTTGGTCTGTTATGAAATTGCCGAGGTCGATCTGGACGTTCTTGACGTCGGGATATGTCGAGGTAACGCCGTCGACAGTCGTATTGGTATTCGTTCCTTTGGCGGTCACCTGATATCTGCCCGAAAGCTCGGGAGCGACGGCTTTCGCCTCGCTGATATCGGCGACGATAGCATCGGCGTCGGCTCGAACCAGCGTGCGCGTCTGGCCGCGGCCGGCCGACACCTGATAGCCCTGCGTCCTCTGGGCGCCCGGCATGACGATGACGAGATTCGAGCCTATCGACTGGATATTGGCCTGGATCGAATCCTGAGCGCCCGTGCCTATGGCCACCATGGCGATGACCGAGCCGATACCGATGATGATGCCGAGCATGGTAAGGCCGGTGCGGACTTTGTTGGCCGATAATGCGGTATATGTCTCTTCGAATAGGTCGATGGTTCTCATGGTTTATGCGATATGGGCGCGAGCTTTCCGGCGGACATGGTCGGCGTTATCGCTCTGGATAAGGCCGTCTTTGATGAAGATGATGCGCTTGGCGTGCTCGGCGACATCGGGCTCATGGGTGATGAGGACGATGGTGCGGCCTTCGTCCTCGTTGAGCCTCTGGAACGTGCCGAGGACGATCTCGCCCGTCTTGGAGTCGAGGTTACCCGTCGGCTCGTCGGCGAGGATGAGCGAAGGGTCGTTGACGAGCGCGCGAGCGATGGCCACGCGCTGGATCTGGCCGCCAGAAAGCTCGTTCGATTTGTGGTGGAAGTGGCTTTCGTCGAGGCCGGCAGAGATGAGGGCTTCCTTGGCGCGCGCATCGCGCGCGCCCGTCTCATTCACCGCATACACAAGCGGCAAAACTACATTGCGTAAGACCGTCGTCCTTGGCAAAAGATTGAAAGCCTGGAAGACGAAGCCGATCTTGCTCTTGCGGATATCCGCAAGCTCGTCGTCGGAGAATGTCGATATGTCTTTGCCGTCGAGGAGATACTCGCCCGAGGTCGCGGTATCGAGTGCGCCGAGGATATGCATAAGGGTCGACTTGCCCGATCCCGAGGGTCCCATGATGGCGACGAATTCGCCGTCTTTGATGGTGAAAGTCACGCCTCTCAATGCCTGAAATGCGACGTCCGTGCCTTCCGAATATGTCTTCGTGACGTTCTTTATCTCTATCATGCGTTGATTCTAGTTTCCGGCCCGAGCTGCTCCGGTCGCAGCGCTTCTGGTGACCGTGGTGCCTCCGCCTGCCCCGCCTCGATTGCCTCCGCTCAAACCGCTCAGAATGCTCGGCGTCGTAGAGGTCTTCGCAGCAGAAGCAGTGACGACGCGCGAAACCACCTGGTCTCCAGCCTTGAGGCCGGAAAGGATCTCTACCTGCGAATCGTTAGAGGCGCCGACCGTAACCTCGATGTTGAGCGGCGCTGCTGTAGAAGAGACCCCCTGAGCCGCTTCTGCGTCGCTGTAGCTCTGGCTGAGCTCTTGGACATACGAGACGCCGCCCTGGGTCTTGACCGCGCTCGACGGCACGATGAGGACGTCCTGCTTCACGTCGCTGATGATAGTCGCGTTGACGGTCATGCCGGGCTTGACGCGGGTATCGACGGAATCGAATGCGATCTCGACCGTGTAGGAAACGACGCCCTGAGACACCGCGCCGACGATATCGACGTTCGTGACATGGCCTGTGAGAGTAAGCCCGTCGATAGCATCGAAGGTCAGAGTGACTTTGTCGCCTTTCGCCACCTTTGCCGCGTCGATCTCGTTCAGCGATATATTAACCATCTCCTCCTTGGTCACCATGGTCGCGATCTGGGTGCCGTTCGACGCCGTATCTGCCTTCTTGGCGATGACCTTAGCGACGAGCCCGTCAAAGGGCGCCTTGATCTGATGGTCGTCGAGAGCTTTCTGGGCGTCGACGAGCGCCGCCTGATCCTGGCTCACGGCGAGCTGGGCGGACTTCATGGCGAGATTGGCCGTCGTTCCGCTCGTCTTGGCGTCGTCGATCGAGGTGAGCGCGCCCGTCACGCTCGACGAATCAGAATTGACTTTGTTTACGAAAGACGAAACGGACGATTTGTCGGTCGTGAGCTGATTCGGCACCGTCGAGAGCCTATTCTCGACGTAATCGAGCGTGCCGTATGTGCCGGAGAGAGCGCCGAGGAGCTTTTGAAGTATGACGCTCGTCTCGTTGAGGAGCGAAGTTATCTCTTCAGGCGAGGAATTCTGGGATATGTTCTTGTAGCGGATAGCGTTCGCGTCGTATTCGTTCTTGGCATCGTCGAGAGCGGTCCCCGCCTGACTCTTATAGCTCAGGGCGGTGCTATTGACGTTCGTCTGGATGCTCGAATCGCTGAAGTACGGCGAATGGGAAGGCGTATAGAAGATATCGTCCAAACCCGAGAATATGGCCGGCAAATCGATGGCGGTAGCGACGAGAGCGTTATAGCCGGATTGATAGGCCTTGGCGAGGTCCGAGACGGTCGAAGTCGCGGCCTGGTCGTTGTCGTCTTTTACAGCCTTATCATAGGCGACCTGGGCGTTCTCCAGGGCGAGCTGGGCGTTAGCCAAGGCGCGCTGCGCGTCGGAGTCGTCGATGGACGCGAGAACGTCCCCCTCTTTCAGGTCGTCGCCGTCTTGGACATATACATTCGTTATAGTTCCCGACACGGTGCTCGCGATAGTGACTTGGTTCTCAGCGGCGACTTGCCCCGATCCCGATATCGACGAGACAAGCGTGCCTTGCGCCGCGGTGGCGAGGATATATTTGGTCTGCGTCGACGAAGCTGAGGTATTTTTCCATATGCCGTAGCCGGAAGCGAGGACGATCACTATGATAATGCCGGCACCGACTTTGTGCGCCACAGCCCAGGCGCCTATTCTTCTGAACATCGATGGTTTATTCATGGGATTTAATATGTATGAGACGGACCCTGCGCCGAAGTCGACGGGGCCGGCATGATCCGGACGAACCGGGCCTGGATCGCTCCAGACTCGTCAGGCTCGCCGAGGACGACGGTAAACTCCTCGGGGCGTATAGCGCTCGACGATGCGGTATCGCGGAATTGACGTATGACGGTGTCGTCACCGAGGATAACGGTCTCTTCGCGATTGTCGGGGCTCGCCACCACGAAAGAAGGCAAAGATACCGATACGATCCTCCCCGCCGCTCCATGGCCGGCAGAAAAGCCCATCGGCATCGGCGCCTCTTCCGGACCTTCCATCATGTTTATGAATCGCTCTCCGCCGCGATATGAGAAGAGCGCTTTATGATAGCCGACGGATACGCCGCCCTGAAATACGAGAAGTGCCGCGATGACGCCGATGAGGATGGTAACGACTCGGCGAGCTTTCTTCGACCCTGCGAATATCTCGTTCCACAGATTCTTATGGGCTTTGTGCTCGGTTACCGTTTCCTGCTCTGCTTTATGTTCGTTGTTCATGATGCTAAAGGTTGTTTATAAGCTAGCCTGCCTGAATACCCGGAAAAAGGACCAGACCGAACCGACCGAGACGAGCGCCGCAGAGAGGACGAGGGCGATGCCGAGCGCCGGCAGAGACTCGATAAGGGTAAGAGCGAGGTCTTTCGAATAAGCGAGGACGGCGCCGTCAGAGAAGATCAGAGACGCGTACTGGACGAAGCCCGAGGCGGCAAGCATATCCCAAACGTAGATGCACGAGGCGACGAGCCCTGCGATGGACGCGAGGGCGAGCGCGACGAGCGATGAGATCTTCATCCTCGAGATGCGCCTCTCGAGAGCGAGGATCCTCTGATGAACAGCTTCCCTCAGCCCCGCAGGAGCGGACACGAGGGGGAGATTAGAAAATGGTCGGGATACCTTGTTCATATTTCTTGTATCGGCTATACGGCTCGATAGAGCGGTTTGGTGCATACGCAGTTTGACTATGGCTCTCTATAGCCCTTTTTCACGAGCTTCTTGCGCAATTCGATGATAGCGCGGCGATAATGGCTTTTGACGGTATTAAGCGGCTTGCCCATGGCCTTCCCCGCCTCATCGAATGTCATACCCTCGACGTCATGGAGCAGCACGGCCGCGCGCTGGTTCGGTCCGAGCGTGAGGAGCGTCTCCTCGAGCGCTTCTTTGAGAAGGCGCCTATCGAAGCTCTCGGCGGCAGCGATGGCTTAGTCGACGATGCGGTCGCCTATCGTCTCGTCATCGTCTGCGGCATTCAGAGAAGAGAACGTCTGGTCTCTTTTCTTGCGCATGATGTCGAAAACGGCGTTACGCGCGATAGCGAATATCCACGGCTTGAAGTCTCGTCGCGGATCATACCTCTTCCTATTCTTCCAGACTTTTATGAATGTCTCCTGTGCTGCATCGTCGGCAGTGCTCGGATTGCCCGAGAGCCTGAGAGCGAACGAGTAGATCCTGTCGGCATATAAGCCGACAAGCTCGTCGAAAGAACGGATATCTCCGCCTTTTGCCGCATCCATAAGCTCGCTGTCAGTCGATGACATGGGTTGATTGTACGCACAGAACGCCGCGAGCGCAAAAGACGCTCGCTAAACCCTCAGGTATTTCCTGACCGCGAGATAGCTAGAAATGGCGCCGAGGATGATGCCCACGCCGAGGATGATGCCGGCGATGGCCGGAAAGTTCATGCCGTAATAGCCGAATATGCTAAAGCCGCTGAAGAACGTCGCGGTGATCTTCGAGACCCAGAATGTCGCAGGATAGAAAAGGATGAGCGTGACGAGAGCAGAAAAGACGCCATACATGACGCCGGAGATGACGAACGGCCCCCGAACGAAACGATTCGAGGCGCCGACGAGCCGCATGACGGATATCTCCTCGCGAGCGATATATATGGCCAAGCGGATAGTATTGAAGACGATGAGTATGGAGATGACGATGAGCGCCAGGGTTATAGCAAGAGCGATCTTCGTGCCGCCGTCGATAATCTTGCTCAAAGTGTCGATGGCCGTCTTGTTCTGATAGTAGTTGACCTTGTCTATGAACGTGCCGGGATCGCCCGATTCGGCGTCGAGGAATTTAGCGATGCCCTCGTATTGCGAAGGGTCTTTCGCCTTGATATTCAAGATTGCGCCGAGCGGGTTGTCGCCGAGCTCGTCGAGCGCCTGGAGGGTTATCTGGTCGTTCGCGTGAGCGTCTTTGAAGTTCTGCAACGCCTGGTCGCTGGAGACATAGTCGACGTTCGCTACCTCCGGCAGGGCCTGAAGCTTCTTTTGAAGGGCGAGGATATCGCTCTCCTGCGCGTCGGGAACGAAATAGACATTGACGTCGACCTTCGACTTGATCTGATCGAGAGACGAATTCAGGAGCGCCCCCGCGAACATGATGCCGCCGAGAGAGAAAAGCGTGAGGGTGATGATGAGGATCGAAGAGAGCGACACGAAGCCGTTCCTCCAGAACGAGACGAAGCCTGATTTCAGTATCCGGCGAGTATTTGTCCAAAACATAGGCATATATTATCACGAAAACTACCCCGAGGGGTACAAAAAAGCGCCCGATGAGCGGGCGCTTGGGAGAAACGAAGGCGCTCAGCTGCCGAGCAGCTCTTTCGAGGTCAAGATTTGGTCCACGTGGGCGACCTGCCATTCGTACTCGTAATCCACGAGAACGGTCTTAGCGTATGCGACGACGTCCTCGAGCCTCGTAAAATAGTGGACCCCTCCCGAGAGGGTCAGGTTCAGACTGCCGCCAAAGTAATAGATGTCCCAGGTCCCAAGGCGAGAGAACGAGAGAATGCCGAGGGCCAGCAGGATCTCGAACATGGACGCTTGGTCCTCGAGGATCTCGGCATCTACCAAGGCCCGCCAGTTGACAGGTGCACCGAATCTTCTGATGCCGAGCGTATCGGCATGCGCCTTGAACGCCGCTACGAGCAGAT
This sequence comes from uncultured Candidatus Saccharibacteria bacterium, assembly GCA_964596505.1. Taxonomy (GTDB): domain Bacteria; phylum Patescibacteriota; class Minisyncoccia; order Phycocordibacterales; family UBA6065; genus UBA6065. The sequence continues at coordinate 7,447 of CAZQUF010000037.1, forward strand.
CCTGCCGCTCTTGCTCGACCTCAGGCCTGCTGTCGTCCCAGGGCAGAACGAGCTTGAAATGCCGTCTTGCATGATCGAATTCAATAGTTTTCATGTTCTGGGCATAGATTGCGCCAGGATTCAATCGATGTCAAGAGTATCGGAGGAAAAGAAAAGCAGCCCATTGAGGGCTGCTAGATACCGCGAGATACCAACTGCCTACCACGCATGCTTCTTGGTCTCCTGGAAAGCATCGAGCATCTCGAGTCGACTTTTGAAGTCGCGCGGTGCGAGAAGCTGGCGCTTTACTTTGCTCGCATAGATTTCGAGAGTCAAGGGGATAAAGACATATTCGCCGCCCCCTTCGCCCTGCGCAGGGGCCTGCCGTTGATCCTGCTGCGGAAGAAGGGAAAGCTCCCGGGGGAGACATTCCGCATCGGGTTCACCCTCGAATACGGGGAGGACGTCCT
>CAZQUF010000038.1:0-7541 GCA_964596505.1 uncultured Candidatus Saccharibacteria bacterium
GCGCGGGCAGTTGCGAAATACTCGGCCCAGGTCGTGGGCGGCTCGAGACCGGCGTCATTCATGATCTCGACCGCCTTCGTATAGCGGCCGAGCAATTCTTCCTGAAAGCCTCCCTCGGTCGGCTCGACCTTATTCCAATGCCAGTCATAGCGGACCGATGTAACGCCGTCCTGCTTGATGTCTTCGTAGAGCGCTTTGAGCCGCTCGGGATCGCCTGTGTCGACGTTATCGGCGCTGTGGTCAGTCACATAGAATTTCAGGTCGAGAGGCTTCGGTTTTTCGGCGTTTTCCTGCTGGGCAGATTCGAAGGCGTTTGTCATGGGCTTATCATAGTTTTTGTTCTCATCGTGCTCTACCGAGCGATCAAAAAGAAGACGGTGACGGTAAGAACGACAAGCACGACATACGGCAGAGATAAGTGAACGAGAAGGAGTGATCTCATGATCCCGCCGTTATCGTGATTCGGCAGGTCGGGCGTCTCTGTGCCTGCGGGGAACTCCCCCGTCGCAGCGTAGGCCTTGAGGAGGAGGGCGACGCCATTCCTTCGGTCTTTGTAATTGAGCCGGAACATCATGACGTATGCGTCGAAGAACCAGAAGAAGAGCGTCGATACCCCGCCGAGGAGGGCGATGATGGGCGCATGCGTCTGAATGCCCCAGCCCACAGCCGCGGCCCAGAGCGTCATCGTCCAGGTCTTCACCGTCGACGAGAGCTGGTCGTATTTATCCATCTGTCCCTGCGTCAGGAGAAGCTCGGTCTTGAGGAGGTCGTATTTCGCATCGTTCGTAGTCATAGGGATATGGTAGCACGGTCGAGATTACGATCTCTTTCTGAAATACTGAATAACTTTCCACACCAGGAGAAGAGCGAACGCCGCCCCAGCCACGATTGAAAGGCCCATGAACGCCGCGTCATAGGGCCAGGAACACGGAAACGAAGTCATCGGATCCTGAACGCAGGGATGGAACCGATTAAGGAACGGGCCGAAATAGCTCGCGGTATCGGCGACGACGAAGACGATCCAGCACACGATGATGCCAAGGAGAGGTACGTAGATTTTCTTCACGAGAGACATAGATCGATATAAGTATACATCGATACAAAGACGCGATGCTCGCTGCTACAGGATGGTACTATATGGGTATGAAATCAGCTCAGCGCCAAGAGAATAGACCGACGGTACGCTTTAAGGCCGTACTTGGGACAAAGGATTTTTTGCTCCTACCCAAAAGCGCGAGCGCGAAGCTTCCGTTCCAAGGCGCGACGGCGGTCGAAGGGATCATGGATAGCTTTCCGTTTAGGAGCGCTCTCGCAAATAACGACAAAAAAGGCTACGCCATGAAGATCAGCGCGGCGCTCCGAAGCGCCGCGAACGCCCGTATCGGAGATACGGTATCTCTAGAGATCACGCGCATCGGGGACGAGCCGGAGACCAGGGTTCCGAGAGACTTGCGCGACGCATTACAGGCCTCCCCATCGGCACGCGACCTGTGGACGAACATCACGCCAATGGCGCGCCGCGAGTGGGTCCTTTGGATAGGTACGGCAAAGCAAGAGGAGACGCGAGCGCGACGGATCGAGAAAGCGTGCGACATGCTCGCATCGGGAAAGCGCCGGGTATGCTGCTTTGGCGGCATCGCGTGGCTGACAAGAGATCATACAGCAGCAGAAACGTGGGCGAAGCTGTAGCATCACGAATCGGACCGACCAAAAGCTACTGTTTGCCGGCCTGGCTCTGTTTTACGAAGAAAGATGCGACGAGAGCCGTAAGGACGCCCGACGTGCCGATGCCCACGAGCATAAGTATCATCCCGACGATGCGACCTCCTGTCGTTATGGGGTAGATATCCCCGTATCCGACCGTAGTTATAGTCGCCATGACATACCAGAGGCTATCGAAAAGATTCTGCACATGGACATTCAAGGCATGCTCAAAGCCGTAGAAAGCCAGCGTGCCGCAAAAGACGATTATCGCCCATATAGTTATGACGTATAGGATATGGGTTTGTTTTATGAAGCGTTTGGCATAAGATTCCATGGCCTGCATGCCCGTCATGAGGCGGAAGAGCCTGATGAGACGGAGCAAGCGAAGAAGCCTCAAAGCTTCTGTCGTCGGCGTCGAAATCGGAATAGAGGCGAGGAGATACCACCAATTTGATCTTAAAAACGCCGATTTCGACTTCGCGAGGACGAGCTTGACGACGAATTCGCAGAGGAATATGAGCGCGATCGCCAAGTCGACCTTATCCAGCCACTGGTCTTGCAGGGGCGTGAGAGCGGTAGTGAATTGCAGGATGAGGATATAGCCGCTCACGAGGGCCAAAATCATCATGGCGATGTCGTCCCAGATCATAGCCTTAGCCGGAGCGTCTTTTTCTAGCATAGTTATATGCATGATACGGTATAAAAAAGATCCTATCAACCAGGAAAAGGCACGGCCCATAATAGAAAAATCCCGCGCGAAGGCACGGGATTGTTGTTCGCATGTTCAGGAAACGATCGCCGGAGCGTTCGGCTTCAGCCTCTTTAGAAGCTTCTTCAGACTGAGCTTCACCCCGAACTTATAGCGCAGGATCAACGAAACGTACGCGATATTCGTCACAAAGATGAGAAGGCCGGCGGCCCAACTCCAATATTGGCGGAGGTAGAGGTAATAGAAGACATTCCACGCGCCCCATGACGTATAGAATACGACTCCGAGAAAGCTCGCGCCTTTGTATTCCTTGTCCCTGACGAGCGCCAGACAGTTTCTGAAGACAAAGACCGCCGTCGCCCATTCGAAACCCGAGTTGAGCATATCGGTCCACCAATGCCTGCCTGCGTAGGCAGACCCCGCGACGACGAGCCATATCCCCAAAAGCCTATTGACGGCCATCGTCGCGAGAGAGCCGAGGACCATTACTTTTTTATTTTCAGGCTTCCCGCTTCGTTCGAGGCGAACGTAATAGAAAACCAGAAAACTGTAGCAAGCGCCCGCCGCGCCGGTGCCGAAAGATCCGATGACGCTCCATGGTTGAGCGAGGTTATTGAAGTAGAACAGGCCCCACAGCGACCACAGCACGAAAAAGGCCGTGCTTGAAATGCTGAAACCTCGCACTTTTTTGTCCTTTACGATGGCCAGTATGCCGAGAATCTCAAAAACGATGGGAAAGCCTTGAAAAAGGCCGTTCACCACATCCGGAATGTGCATAGTTCCCTATCTTTTAAATGTTCGAATTGAATTTTCCGGTAGCAATCTAGCACAGAGCGCATGAAAAGAAAAACTCCCTCCGCGTGGCATCGCGGAAGGAGTCGTACTGTTATTTGCTCGAGGAACCGAGAACGGTGCCCGGGTCCCAGTTGTAGCGATCGATGGTCGCCCACAGGAACTTTTGCACCGCGCTCTGGGGCTGCCCGGCAAACCTGGCGAAGCCATGCTTGAGCCGATCAAACCCCGGATCGTCACGAAACCCAATCTCGGCGAGGTTCTTTTTCGAGTAGAAACCTTGCGGTTCATACCGTGCCAAAGACTCGGCGTTCAGGAACCTGATGGTCGGCGGCAAACCGCCTCCCAAAAAGATGACCGAACAACCGACCGTCGCGTGGAGCCCGCGGAGATATTCATATCCGCTCGTCCCGGCAAGCGATCCCGAGATCATCGTGGTCGTATTGCCGAGCTTCCAGAGCATCGGGCTATGCCAGTGACCCGTTGCCATGATGTCGACGCCCCTCATGCTCTCGGAGTTGCCGTTAAGCTGGCTCTTGAGCGCGTAGATGGGAGGGCCGCCTTGGCCTTTCGCGCCTCGTTCCACGATCATGTGCTGGCAGCGGAAGCCGTAGCCGCCGATGTCTTCGTGGAAGGCCCAGACCTTGTAGTGATTTCCCGCGTCGTCGCGAGCCGAATCGCAGATCTTGACCCGAAGGTCCTGCGTCTCATTCGGCAGCGCTATAACGGGAACTCCCGCTCGGCCGAAGGCCCCGTCGAAGGCATTGCGAACCATTTCGCAATGGATGACGCCGGGCCATTTCGAGCCCGAGTTCCATTCGTGATTGCCCGGAATTATCCGGACGCCCTTGAGGTTGTGGACCAGGTTCTTCTTGGGAACGCCGCTGAGCGCGTAGGAGATCATGCCTTGGACGAATTCCTTTTGGGAATCAGCCGAGACAAGCCCCATACGCTGCGACTCGATGGCGTGATGCTGGTAGTTGAACCCCTGGATATGGTCTCCTCCATAGAAGAACCACGTCGGATGATACGGCAAGATATGATGCAGGCACCAATCCATGAAGATCGCCTGCAAATCGCTGCTTGCCGTTACCGAGCCGGTCTGCCAGTCCACGAAAAACGGAATGGCGATCCTGTCCGACGAGATCGTCGACTTGTCCATGTAGTAGTTGTCGCGCAGGGACACTTCGAACGAACCGTCCGGGTAGAACGACAAAGGCATCGTCCCGCCGCCGAAGACTTCCTTTCTCGTCGTCAAAATCCGATGGGACGGATCGCCTGAGACGCCGGAGTGCAAGGACGCCCGATTGATATTCGACTTCTGCATTCCGGGAAGCGATACGACGAGCGTGTGGTCGGTCAACCAGAGGAACGGCATATGCTCGCGTTCGATGAAAACCACGTCAGGCTTCTCCGCGTCCATGCTATTGAGCTGGGCCATGATGGAGCGGACAGCCGCGGTCGGATCAGCGACCATCGACGTAGACGTCAGACGGAAGAAGTGCTTCTCCATCATGGAGATGCGCCTCTCCTGCCCCGTGCTGCCGTCTTTGATGCGCACGGCGAATCGACAATCGTCGACGACGGTGAAATCGTCGAAGACTTTTCCCGGCAAGGGGATATTGGCGACTTCGATGACCGAATAGCGATCCGTCAGAGGCTTTCCTTCGCGGAGCTTCCGGTAGGCCTCGAGCAGAAGGATCGACTCTTCCATCCCTATCCGACCATTCGTCTTTTTCCAAACTTCGTCCGCCGAATAGAATCGACGGCCGCAGCGGAACTGGTACTCGAGAGCGACATACCAATAGAACTCGAAGATGTTATCCCACAGCTTGGTGGCTTTCATCCTGTCGAGCTGCATGAAATGCAGGGAGCTCTTCTGGTCGTCGCTCGTCGGATTGTCGTAATTCTCGATGGCTTGCATCATGAATCCGACGCCGTTCTCGCAGCGAAGCCTGTCGGCGGAGCTGAGATTCAGCACCGTCTTCACGCCGAGGCGAGATATGCGCTTCAGGAGGCTTTTGGCGACCTCGAGCTGCCGACCTTCGCTCTTCAATCCGCGAACGAGCGTGTTCCTTCGGTTCTTTTGGACGTGCTGGAACGTGCCTTGGATGAGGCCGCCGATGATGATGACGCTCGGGCGATTGGACCGAGTCATGGACTCGAGACCGACGACCGTCGCTTCGAGATTCTTGAGGTCGGTGTCCTGGTGTCCAAGGTTTATTTCGCAGATATGATGCGTCTTGAAGACGCCGTCGGCTTCGATCGCGATGGTCTGCATCTGGGTTTCCGTGTCGTGCGCGGCATAGAGACTCCCGAGATGCCTGAACATATCCTGGTCGCCGGGGGCGGACCGTTCTTCCTTGTGGGCGTGACTCTTCACGCTTCTCACCGAGACGACGTTCCGGAGACTGCTCGCCGAAAGGTCCTTCTGACCGGGAGCGAGCGAGAGCTCGCGGCTCTTCTTGTCGACCCTGACGAGCCCGTACTCGACGAAACACGATATGAAATAGAAAATGAATTGACTGGGCAACGCAAGTTCTTTTTCAAAAGCGGTCAGGTTTCGCACAGACAGCTTGAGCGGATCGGCGGACGAGGCGGAGAGCTGCCCGAAAAGCCACTTTCCGACCTTATTGAAAGACTGGTCGGAAAGCGTCTCGATGAGCTCGCTACTCTTGTACCTCAGGATCTCGGGAATCCGACAGGCGAATATCTTTTCGTCCGAATGGTTACGGAACACCACCACCTTGTCGCTCGCGATGAGCTTCGCGGTAGTCGACTCGACTTCGTTCGTCGCTCGTTTGAGCGCCTGGGCGATAAAGTCCAGGCTCAGGAAGAGGCGATGCCCTTCCGTTCTACCGAAGAGGCGCATTGCCTGGTCGGTTTTCTTTGACCTGAGGCCCGGCTTGACTGAAACGTCAGGACCGGGCTTCGCATTGGTTTTCATGTATTATGATTTCTCCTTTTTCAATTTTTCGGTTGGGTTATATGTGATTTCTCAACGAACTCTTTCACCAAGATACTAGACATCATACATACGCGCAAGCGTAGAGGTTGCGCGGAAAAATCCTCAGGTTTTTGAAAAAATTGCGGACTATGAGACCGATATTCGCGAAAGCCCGTTTTCGGAAATTTGACCGTCATAAAATGACTCGTTCAAAAAGCCGGCGATGACATCCTTGGCTCGGTGGTTGGGATCTTAGCGCATCAACCGATGTCCTCGCCAGCCTCGAACCGAGTAAGCGGGGCGCTGGTCGTCAGGGACATTCAAGGTTTCGAAAAGCGCGACGCAATCAGTCGTGGAAAAGAGGGTGAGCGGGATCTTTATCATTCGATCGTTTTTCAAGCGCACGAAAAAATTCTGCGCAAATTTGCTCCGGGCGTAGATGGTGCTCACATCGGAGCGAGATATCACGATCTTTTTAGCAAAGACCTTGTAGATTATTTCTGTCTGAGTGATGGAGAGAGAGGTGGAGATGCTCTTGAAGACGGAAATAGAGAGAAGGAGTAAAGCGATCGCTACGCCCGCAAGGAAGACACTCGTCGTAGATCGAGATTCTGCAGTATTGATGCCATACAATATAAGTAATGTGATTACGATAGAGGGAGTAGAGTTCACCAACCACCGCGACAGCGTTGCGTGAAAGTCTACAGAAGAGGCGGCGCTCACGGGAGCATCAGTAAATGTCGGTGTATTTGCCATAGGCAAAGTATTGCATAGTCGCAACGACGAGCCAAACAGTTAAGAAATGCGGACGCGCTCTATATTCCTTATGTGGCGCGGCTTTGCTATCACCTTTTCGGAGCGCTGCCTGCGATCCGCAAGCGGAGAGATTCGAAAGCTATGGTCATCTCGCTCGCGAGCACGACTATCGTCGACTTTCTTGTCGACAAAGGATTACCGCGAGGAAATAAGCTCCGAGCCGGCCTACGGATACCGCCATGGATACTGGCCAAGAAAGAATACCGGAGAGCCTGCATCCGCGGCCTTATGGACACCGATGGCTGCCTCTATACCCATACGCACACGGTTCTCGGCAAGCGCTACGTGAACATCGCATTGTGTTTTTGCAGCGCTTCGCCTATGCTCATCGGACAGGTCGCAGAGATATTCGAAGAGTTCGGCATCGAGCCGCATATTGATATATCGGGCCGTAACGTATATCTTTATAGCGCGAAGTCCGTCGCGCGATATCTCGAGACCTTCGGCACGTCGAACGAGCGAATACGCTCGAAGTATGAAAAATGGAGAGATGCCAGAGCGGTCGAATGGGCTACCCTGGAAAGGTAGTATATCCGAAAGGGTATCGAGGGTTCGAATCCCTCTCTCTCCGCA
>CAZQUF010000039.1:0-7315 GCA_964596505.1 uncultured Candidatus Saccharibacteria bacterium
GACTAGCATTGTCGCAGCGAGCTGACGAGGTATTTACCTGCATGGAGAATAAAAGACATAATGAGCAACCGACGGATACAGCTCCCAAGGGAGATTGACGCGCCATATCGGAAGTTGTAGTTTAACGTCTGACTCAAGCGGGTATACGCTTGCCGTGTTGCGGGAAACCGAAACATAAGGATGTGAGGGGTATGCATCATCTCATAGCCCATGTTCGTTCAAAGAGAAAGTGGTTGTATGACTACTAAGTTTAAAATCGTCGGCGGGCCAGGCAAGTTCGAGCTCATGGAGGCGCAGTTCTGTCGCCAGCCGGAATTCCCTGTCCGGGTCTCCTTCAAGCTCATGGCGGAAGAAGAGACCCGAAAATTCCCTCCCGACATGTTTTTGTATCACCGAGGGCTGAAAGAGGGCGAATTCATCGTCGAAGCCGTCATCAAGGGCGTCGAAGCCTCCGACGATACGGGACAGAGTTGGAGCCTCAAGATCGAAGTCCCGCAGATCGGCAACTTCGACGCAGTCGAAAAGTTCTATCCGCAGCTCTTCGGCGCGGAAAGGGACGGGTCGATCGAATTTGAGGGCGTCTGCTACTCGACGTTCTCGCGGAGTGGACGCCTTGTCATCCCATCAGGCTTCGATCGGTATATCCGAGCCCTCGGCGGGAAAATGCCTTGCTTCGGAAAAAGACAGGTGCTCGATCTCTTGGAGTTTGTGGCGGGCGGAGACAAAGCCCTCACTGTAAAGCAGTACAGTCATTGGTCATTTCTCATCACATTCGCAGTAGGTTCGATGATGTCTCTCTACGAGAATGTGGAAACTGCGTCGGATTATCCGATCCGCGTGTATTACCAAAAAAGCTGGGCTGCGATCAGAAAAGCGAACGGCCCTAAGGAAATGGTCGATGCATTGGAAGATCTCCGTCTTTCGATCAAGCACGAATGACTCTCCAAGCCCGCGCATATGCGCGGGCTTTTTATGTATCTATCCCCTGAGAGCGACGAAGACGGCGAGTGCCGTCACTAATATCTCGACATAGAACGTCGGGCTCTTTATGTAGAACTTTCGGACATATTCCGCATAATATGCGAAACTACCGGGCTCTTTTTTCATATCGAACTGTGGCGATGTTTTGATACAGAAACGCCTATCGGAGAACGGCCAGAGCCATTTGATCCCATATTCGATGGAATCGAGGATGAAGTGGCTCACCGCTCCGCAGAATATGACTGCCCCGAGATATTCGATGAAAGGCGAGCCGATCGCGAAGCCGACGGCGGATATGACGAAGCATCCGATGAGCCATGCGAAAGGGATATGAGTAATGTAGTCTCGATGTCCGTCTTTCTTTTTTGCCTCGGCCGACTGGCGGCGCATGAACCAGAATATAAGGACGTCGATATCCGGACCCTCGCCGGCCAATGTCCCGATGGATAAGAGGATATTGCTTTCCAGAGGCGTCAGAGCTCCGTGGCTCAAAGAAAGCAACGCTGTCGTCGCGAGATATCCGCCTGCTATGTGTCCGGGTAGAACCATGTGTCTATGGTAGACGATTGCCGCCTTAAAATCTCTCGGAACCAAGTTCGTCTAAGAGGCCCCCGACATCCAAAAGCTTGGTGACCATTTCGACTTCCCCGTCGTTTTTCACGTTCCACTGCCCCCGCGGACGGTCGGCGTAGAGCTCGACTCCGATGCCGTCGGGATCATCGAGATAGATGGCCTCCGAAACGCCATGGTCGGCGGTACCGGTGAGAGGATATCGCGCGTCGATGAGGCGTTTCAATATCCGCGCTAGCTCCTTTCGACTCGGAAAAAGGATAGCGAAATGGTAGAGACCGCTGTGACCTTGAGGCGCGGGAGATGCGCCTTCGCCTGCCCACGTATTCAAGCCGATGTGATGGTGATAGCCGCCCGCCGAGAGAAAGACCGCCGAACTGCCATACCGAGTCGTCACTTCGAAGCCGAGCAGGTCTCGATAGAACGCGAGTGATCGCTCAAGGTTAGCTACCGTCAAATGGACGTGGCCTATGGTTACTTCGGGGTGGATCTTCATGAAACAAGACTAGCCTTGCTGTAACTCCTGCCCCGTTTTAGCTCCGTGCGCCAATAACACCTCGATAACTTCAGCCCTTTCGGCTTCTTGCGCGGCATCCAGAGCCGTCTTAGGAAGTTCTCTGTGGTACATAAAAAGAGCGTTGACATTCGCGCCCCGTGCGATCAACGCCTCGACCACATCTTTCTTGCCCCTGAACGACATGAGCTGTAAGGCTGTTCTGCCCTGAAAATCGGTTTGATCTATATTCATTCCACCATCAAAAAGAGCCATGAGGCCTTCGGTGGTTCCATACTGGAGGGCATTGTCCATCTGTCTCATCAAATCATTCGGATTTACTTCTTGGTTTGGATTGCTTTCTGACATACTCGGATTATACCAAGCTGGAACTTGAAAACAACTGCAAGGAAAGATGAGGCCCTGTAATACACGAGCCTCCGACACGGCATATGTTTGAAAGCGCGCGCTCATACATAAGAATATGAACAAAAAGACTTTAATCTCCATACTCCTCGTGTCGTCCGTCTTTATAACCGGCTATAAGGACGTCTCGGCTCAAACGAGCCAAGGACACGTGACCCTGAGCGAAGCATTGAATCCAAATCTGGTCCCGGCATTTCCGCATAACGGAACGAATCCCGATACGCCGGACACGACCCTAATTATCTGGGGAACTTTGGGAGCGGTCATCGTCGTTCTCGCCATAGTTTTCCTTCTGGCTCGACGAAAAAAACAATGAAAAGAAAAACCCTGCTGATCCTCTTGACGGTGATCATCTTTGCAGGAGTCGCGGCAGCGGCCGGATACTACTTTTTATCCGCGCCTCGGCTCGCAGAGAATACGCCGGCGGGAACAGTGCCTGCATCCTTGGCATGGAACTTCCCGCCCTCATTCCTCAAGCTTCCGATGACCGGAACAGGGATTCCTGCCTCTTCGGCATACTCGAGCGTCCCGGTGCCGGGAGGCGTTCCGTCTGGACTTCCCGTTCACCTCGAGATCCCCGTGATCGGCGTGCACTCGTTCATCGAGAACGCGTACATCACGCCTGAGGGCGCTATGGAAGTGCCCTCAGGCACGGTAGATGTCGCGTGGTTCGCCCTCGGGCCTAATCCGGGTCAGGTCGGGAGCGCTGTCATCGGCGGACACTTTGGCATCCAAAAAGGCGTACCGTTCGTTTTCTACAATCTGAGCAAGCTCAAGGTCGGCGACAAGATATACATCATAGACGACAAGGGCAATACGATCGCCTTTGTAGTGACTTCCACCGAGCTATTCGCGGCAAGCGCTGATGCCACACGAGTATTTACTTCCGCTGATGGCCTCGCGCACTTGAACCTCATTACGTGCGAAGGCATCTGGAACGAGGTGGCCGGCGAATATCCCGAGCGAACCGTGGTGTTCACCACCGAAGTCCCCGGGACGGCCACGGCTCCCGCTACGGCTCTTTCTTCAACGGCTTTTCCCCGATCGCTCAGCATCGGCGACTCGGGCGCGGATGTTTCAGCCCTACAGACCGCCCTCGAACAAAGAGGATTCCTCACGATGCCCCCTACCGTGGCTACGGGATATTTCGGCAAGCTCACGAGCGCAGCAGTTTCCGCATATCAAACGAGCGCGGGGCTGCCCGCCATCGGTTCGTTCGACTCCATGACGAGAGCTAGCCTCATTGCCGATCTGACGAGCGATTCCATCCTTCCTTATACGGGCTTGGCGACTGTCGCGACATCGAGCCTTTCCCGGACAATCATCCAGTCCGTGGAAAGCCTCTATGCGACTCCGCTCAACGGCTTGATCACTTCGGCCCTTCTCGCATTGATAGCTTTTCTGGTCTTCAAGATCGTCCGGCTCTAAAAAACGTCTTAGATTGACTTCTTCCCCTTCAAATTAATGAGAAGGAGGCACGTGGCTACAAAGATGAGCGAGACCCAGAACATGATCCATGAGTACGAGACCGCATGCTGGTTTTGAACGACTTTCCAAACATTTATCAAGCTCATCAGACCAACCCCTATCCAAAAGCTCATGGCCCACTCTAATTGTCTTTTGCTTTTATTCATACCGGAAGTATACCAAACTAGAACTGTGTTTGAGAAAAGAAACGGATCCGCGATTCAAGACATCCACGAAGGTCCTGCTTTTCCTATGGGTATGCCGAGCAATCGCCGGATGTAGTATTTGAGCTGCCAGTACGTCGTTAGCGCGGCGGATGCGATATGGTGAACTACCTCAGACGAATTCAGCACGATATTCGATGCGTGGCCAATGATCACCTTGATGTTCGATCCATCCGCCTCATGCAGACCGGAAATATCGATATTCGACGACAGAGCGTAGGATTGATCGGACCAATCGCCGATCTTGATATCCTCGCTCGTGCCGTGGCCATGGAGCGTCCCGGAGATGACGATGTCGTGGGAGCCGCCTTTTATGGTGATAACGCGTAGGCCCGGAGCGCCGGATACGGCAAAGTCGCCAGCGATTTTGACATTGGCGACGGCATTGTTGAGGTTGAGCGAATCCTCGATGCCCTGCGCGACGCGCACATGGGCTAAGGTCAGATCATGAATGCCGTCCGCCAGTTTAAGGATCGCATCATACTTCGAAGGGTCTGATGCGTTGCTGCCGAGCGCGACGGTCGAGCGCGAGTCGGACGGATCGAATATGCCGTTCGCCGGGAAGGAACCATACGGGAGGGACGTTTGATACGGGCTGACCGCTCCGACGCCGGAACCATTCGGACCTGCAGAGAAAAAGTTATACTGAACGTCGATCTGTCCCGTGACAGGATTTACGAGCGACGGGGTGTCCTCGAAAAAAAGATATGCGGCACCGACTACAATTAAGATTGAAACTACAATCCAGCGAGAAAAGAGAAGGCGCGAAAGTCTATACTCCCGCTTTTTACCCTCCCTCCCGGATCGCTCTCTAATTTCCAACGGGTTCGTAATTACTCAAAAGCAGCTCCTCGTCTCCGATGATATATCGGTCACTTGTAAAAGTTCCGCTTTCATCGAGCGAGACGACGAAGAAACATCTCTCGCTGCCGCTTTGATATGCCGGTTTTTCCGCCGTACCCCATGGTGCGGATATCTTCACGGCTCCGCCGAACGGATTTTGCAGAGCGATGACTTTTCTGTCTTTAGGAACGAATCCTCCGTTTCCGTCTGGATTATAGAGCCCAGCGAATTTATTTTGACTAAATACGAACTTTTCTCCTTGAGCCCCGGTTATTATCCATTCCCCCGCTTTGGCCTCGACGCTCGACTCGACGGTCCCGTCGAGCAAACGGGTCTCCACTGTTTGAGGCCTCGTCACTTGTTCGGCTCCTCGTATAGATTCGATCTTTCTGCGATACATCTTGCCTTCGGTCTTCAATCTTCCTTCCATTTCTGCATCAAAGAGATCGACCATCTTTGGCTCTTGTTCATTTTTAGGTAGTTCCATACCGATAGTCTATCTCATGAGAACTAATAAGTCATTAGAATGATAGAGCCACATATTGACAAAAGTACGCTTATATTATAGATTATATATAGTAATCCCGCCACAACACCCGCTCTTTTCACCCTATGGAAAAAATCGCCATCAGTACGTGCTTCGGCACCGTCGTCCTCAGCCTTTGCCTTACCTCCGAGGGTAATCTGGCCCTCCTCGCCCGCATCGGTTTCGGCACCGATCAGATCATCGGACAAATGCCCGTCAAGAGTACGGAGTTATGCATCGCGGATCTCCGCACGCTGCTCCGGCGAGCGTCCGTGACCGTGACCGAAAAGAGTCGTAACGGAAGCAGGACTCTCGTCATCCTCGTCGAAGGCGACGTGCGCCTCACCGATATCGCGGTCAAGATCCACCCGACATTTCGTTTCGAACATATCGTGAAAGAACTGCCGGTGCGATACGGCGCTCTCGGGAAGGATGAGTTCGTCCGCGACCTGCGCACCCTGCCGGCAGGCGCGATCAGGCGGATCCTCGACCGCCAAGAATGCGCCCAAGGGCCTTCTGGATTGCGCCTTTCGAGCGGAACGACTGACATGGTCGCGTATCTCGAGCGTCGCACGCCCGGCATAGCGGCCCGGCTTCTCTCCGACTTTGAAGAGGGAGACGAGTACGCGTAGTTCGATGCCCATTCACACAGCTCGCCTAAGTATGGCGAGCTTTTTTATTTTCCGCTCAGAAACTCTACTGAGCATGCTCGGTAATGTCGGTCGCTCGAAACACCCCGGAACTATCGAGACTGCCCGTTATATGAACCCAGCCTGGCGCACAGGTATTTGACTCTGTCGTTGCCCAAGCAAGCGGGCTCTGCTGGCTCATCCAATCCTTAATGGGGAGGGTTGTGGGAGAACCAGCGACATTTTTCACCAGCGAGACGTCGCTCACGTCGATCGTAGTGCTCGAGGCGATCTCGTAGCGAGAGTCGCGCTTTCCTACAAAGACCAAAGTACTGGCGTCCTTTGCGAATAAGTTGCCGCAGAAGTCGGCGTTAATAATAGTGAAAGCGGAAGGCACGCTCCCCTGTCGAGCCTCTTCGGAGATAAAAGGAGGGTTTTGAATCTTTTCTAAATATGGATAGACGACATATCTCGCCACAAGAGCCGTAGCGAGCAATATCAAAAAGGCGATTAGTCTCTGGCGGCTTGTCATCGGAATCATCGACCAACTATAGCATTAAAAGAAAAAGTCCCATCCAAAGACGGGACTTGCGAGCATCGTCGCGCGCTAAGAGATCGACGGCGCGGATTCGGCTATCGTGTCGAGCTCGCCTTCGAGCCAGACCATGATCTCGGCCGGGTCTTTCTTGCCGTGATGCACCGCGGCTTCGATAGCCTCAAGCGCGCTGATCGGCGAAAGATGAGGCTTCCTGACATCCTTGGGTTTCGCATAGAGCATCCACGTGCCCATCGCCTCTACCGACTGCTGGAGCCCGTCGCCGGTGATGGCGAAAACGATCCCGTAGCCGCCCCCGTCATAGTCTTCAGCGAAGTTTATGTGGCGACGACTTGCTTTGAGGAGCTCGAGGGCGGCAAGCCCTTTATCGCTCTCCAGGAATTGCTCGAGCCGGCGAGCGCATCGGGCGATATCGGCTTGAAGATCAGACTGTCTTTTCTTCACCGACGCTTTCTTGCCTTGATGCCCTTTTGCCGCGCGAAAGGCCTGGGCGGCTTCGATCCATTTATCCATAATGTCTCCCTATTTTTTGGTTGCTATGAAATGTACGGCAGATCAAAGTTAGCTTTTAATATTCTCTGATATGATTTCTGTATGAAA
>CAZQUF010000040.1:0-7079 GCA_964596505.1 uncultured Candidatus Saccharibacteria bacterium
CTATCCCGCCGAATTCGACCCTTATATTCGAGGTTCAGCTTTTGGACGTAAAATAGGACTCGCTTCTCAAAAGCAAAAAATCGCATGGTCTAAAGACCATGCGATTTTTCGTATGCGTTTTGTCGCGTTCGTGCACTTGACAAAACCTGGTTTATCGGTAGTGTAAATGTCAGAAATGCTTCGTTGGGGATACAGGCTTATTTTAAGGCTCAAAACCGGCCTCTATCCCCGACGAATCAAAGATTCGTTGATCTCTGGGAAGGAAAAACAGCAATCAATCGACACATCATGAACGTTAATATTCCCCTATGGGTCCTGTTCAGCGCGATCGGTCTCGCACTCGCGGCCGTCATCGCCTATCTCTTCCGGTCGCATCTCGCCCGGCGGTTCGAAGTCGCCAAGCACAAGCTCGACGAGGTCGTCGCTTGGTTCTACGAAAACGAGAACGTGATCCTCGGCATGACCGCCTTCTACATCTTCGCGCTGACGCTCGAATTCTGCAGTAACGGTATCGGCACCACCAGTCCATGGCTCATCGGCTTCATGATCGCCGCCTTCGCGGTCCTCGTGGCACGACCGGGCGCCGCTTACTTTAATGCGCAGGATGCGATCACGGTCTCGCCCGTGAGCCCGCCGCCGCTCCCCCAGGCGCAGGTGATCGCATTCCCGACAACGGTATCGACCGGAGACGGGCCCGCACCGGAAAAGCCAAACGGCATCAATGTGGTCAAAGATTGACCCGCCGACAAGTCTCAAACCGCTTCCATGGGGAGCGGTTTTTCTTTTGTATGCTCCTATCGCGCGCCGCTCTCACGGCGCACCGCGACGATATTAGAAAAGACGAAAAGGTTATCGGCGAACTTTGCCGGATCTACGGGCGTCCATCCGTTCGGCAAGAGGCGAAAGAACGCGTAGTCCGGCAAGAGCGCGCAAATGCTGAAAAGCGTGTGCCCTCGCCGCAGATGAAAGACATTGAATTCGAACTGGATAAAGCGCGGCCGGAGCGCGCCCATGCCTTCCAATACCTCGCGTTCATAGCCTTCGGTGTCGACTTTGAGCAGGTCGATCTCCTTCAGGCCGTGCGCGTCCGCAAAAGCAGAGAGCGTGGTCACTGACACGCTCTCTACATGCCCGCCTTCTGCGCGCCGATCGAGGCTCGCGGTCACGGCCCTGTCCCCTTCGGAATAGAGCTTGGCTTCGCCTTCGAAATTCGACAGGGCCGTACGGACCGCTACGGCTCTTTTCTCTTTTCGTAATTCGACGAAAGACGACGACGAAGGCTCTATCGAATAGACCGACGCGGATGTATGCGCCAAGAGAAGTCGCGTATACATGCCGACATTGGCGCCCACGTCTATACAGACCTTGGGATTGGCGACCTTGAGGATATTCGTCACGAACCATGCCTCACCGGTATATGATTCCTTGCGGCAATTGTCGTAGCCGAGGCCGTGCGCCGCGAACAAAAGCAGGGCTTTATGGAACGGCACGAGCCATGGTCGAGAGAAGATCCGTGCGTATACGTTCGCCAAGACCCAGACCCTGTGCTTTATCGCTCTCGTCACGTGCGTAGGGCTAGTAATTCTTGAGCTGGTTGATCCTCTCGTGCTGGCGGATCTTTTCGTGCGCTTTGGCTTCGATCTGGCGGATGCGCTCGCGGGTGACGCCGAATTCTTTGCCCACCTCTTCGAGGGTATGGGTGATGCCGTCATTGAGGCCGTGGCGCATCTCCAATATCTTGCGCTCTTTCGGCGAGAGATCGCCGAGAATGCTCTTGACCTGATCCGAGAGGATGCGGCGGGACGATTCTTGGTCAGGCGAAAGGATCTTGTCGTCGGAGAGGAAGTCGCCGAGGGTCGATTTGTCTTCGCCTTCGTCGCCGACCGGGCTTTCGAGCGAGACGGTATCCTGGTCGATCTTCTCTATCTGGTAGACCTTATCGACGTCGAGGCCCATCTCCGTGGCGATCTCGTCGGGAAGAGGGTCGCGTCCGAGGTCTTGGGAGAGGCGGCGGACGACTTGCTTGTATTTAGCGATCGTTTCCACCATGTGCACGGGCACGCGAATAGTGCGGCTCTGGTCTGCGAGTGCGCGGGTGATGGCTTGGCGGATCCACCAGGTGGCATAGGTCGAGAATTTGTAGCCCTTGGTCCAGTCGAATTTATCGACGGCCTTGAAGAGGCCGAGGTTGCCTTCCTGGATGAGGTCGAGGAGGGTCAGGTCGGCGGAACGGCCGACGTACTTCTTGGCGATAGAGACGACGAGGCGGAGGTTCGCCTTGGCCAAAAGGCCTTTTGCTTCGTCGTCGCCCGATTCGATACGGCGCGCCAATTCCTTCTCCATCGCGGCGGAGACGAGAGGATACTGGCCGATCTCTTTGAGATACATCTGGATCGAGTCATATGAGGACTCGCTCGACGCGCGGCCGAAGCCGTATTTCTTCGGCTCTTTTGCCGGCGGTTCGAGGTCGAGCATGCCGCCCGATTCGAGGACGTCGACGCCCGCCGTCGAGAGCTTCTGATAGAGCTCGTCGAGAAAGAGTATGTCGTCCTCGATCGTCGGGAATTCCTTGAGGATCTCGTCGTAGGTTATGAAGCCGCGCTCCTTGCCTTTGGCGAGGAGCCGGTCGGCTCGCTTGAGAGCGTCCTTGGCTTTCTCTTTGGCTTTGAGTGCCTTGGGAGAGAGCTTTTGCTTGCCGGCCTTACCGCCTTTGGCGATCGATTTCTTTGGCGCCTTGGAAGGTGCCTTCGACGCCTTGGCCTTTGGTTTTTGCTGCTTTTTAGCCATGGGTTTGTAGTATATCAAATTGTTACATCTTTTCCGAGAGATCCTTTAATTCCTGTATCCTTTTCGATACTACGTGTATCTCCTGCATAAGGCGCGCCGTGTCGCCTTTGCCCTTTTCCGTCCGATTGAGCTCAGCCATCATGTCCGCGAGCCTTCGTTTGGCATATTCTTCTTCGAGGCCGAGGATGAGGACCTTCCATTCCCTCTCTGCTCCCGCTCCGCCTTTGCCGTCGAAGTCTCCGTAGGTTATCTCGGCCTCGAGCGTGAGCTCGGCCAGATCATCCGGCGAGAGGGCTTTGAAGGCTTTTGCCTTGTCCTCACCGACGACTTTTTCGAGCTCGGCGCGCTTGGCCTCGTTTCCGTTCAGATAATTCTTAGAAAAGAGAATGCCGAGGGCTTTTCGCTCGATCGATTCCAGACGATCGAGCCGCCGGGACGGAGGAGCGGTCGAGACGACGCTCGCTTCCCTCTGCCCTGCCCGCGCGACTTTAACGTATGCCTGAAGGTCTTTCCAGAGAGCGTCTTCGCTGAGCGCCAGCTTGTCGGCGACTTTCTTGATCGCCTGGAACCGCGGCGTGTCGTCGGGGATGGCGGCGATATAGGGGAAGATATCTTGCTTTACCTGCTTGGCTATTGCCGCCGGTGGCGCCTTGGCGTCGACGATCGCATCGGCGAGGTAGTCGAGGAAGTCTTTCTTCGATTCGAGCATCTTCGTCCAGCCTTTCGGATCGGCTTTGACGATATCGGCGGGATCTTTGCCGCCCTTGATATCGATGATCTTGACGTTCATGCCGAGGGAGATGGCGGGCACGATGCGCTTGACCGCCTTCTGTCCCGCCGAGTCCGAGTCGAAAGCGAGGACGATATTGTCAGAGAGACGCGTAAGGAGACCGAAGGCAGAATCCTGGCCATCGTCGTCCGTGAACGCCGTTCCCGATGCCGCCACCGTGTTGGTAAAGCCTGCCTGGTGGAGCATGACGAGATCCATCTGCCCTTCGACGAGAATCGAGTAATCGCGCTCTCGGATAGCCCGTTTTGCCTTATCGAGCCCATAAAGTGTCTTGGATTTGCTGAAAACGACCGTCTCGGGGCTGTTCAGATATTTAGGCGGATTCGCCTCCTCGTCGAGCGTGCGGCCCGTAAAAGCGATTATACGGCCTGACGAATCCCCTATCGGAAATATGATTCTGCCGCGAAAAGTATCGTAGAACGGGTCGCCACCGGGCGTCGTAACTTTGTCTGTCCTCTTTATAAGCCCGGCCGCCGCGACGTCTTCGTCGCGGTAGCCTTTCGATTTCAGGAAGTTTCTAAGCGTGCGCCATTCGCCCGGCGCGTAGCCCACGCGAAAGTCGCCGATCGTCTTTTCTGTGAGTCCGCGGCCGAGGATATATTTTTTGGCATCTTCGCTCAGGGCGAGCTTTTCCTCGAAGAACGTCGTTGCCTTTTCGAGTATCTCGTAGAGGAGCTCCTTGCGATTGTCTTTGGTCGCGCTCATACGGTCGAGCGAGACCCCCGCCCTGTCGGCGAGCACTTTCAAAGCGCCCATAAAGTCGAGGCCTTCGAATTTCTCGACGAAGGTGAAGATGTCGCCCTTAGCCTGACAGCCGAAGCAATAGAACGAACCGCGTTCGGGCGAGACGAAGAACGACGGCGTCTTCTCGTTGTGGAATGGGCAGCGCGCCTTGTAATTCTGGCCCGTCTTGTCGAGCTTTATGTACGACCCAACTACCTGAACGATATCGAGCTTTTCTTTGATCTCCTCAACATGTGTGCTCATGGGTGAATTGTACTACGAGTCGGCGCGGGAGCCCGTCGAGCAAAGCCCGAGCGGAGACTTGCGGAGCCCGACGGGGCGAGCAGGAGCGCGCGGCCTCCAAGGCCGCGACGCGTGCTCCGCGAGGGCTTTGCCCGACGGGCATCCCTCCCTACTCGTACTGGGTATTGTCCTTCAGTCCCGCCGTGACCGCGTCGATCATAGCCTTCTTCGGGCTGCCTTCGTAGCCGGTGCCTGCAGGGATGATGCGGCCGATGATGACGTTCTCCTTGAGGCCCTGGAGCTTGTCCTCGGTGCCGCGGATGGCTGCCGAGATGAATATCCTGGTCGTGTGCTGGAACGACGCAGCGGAGAGGAACGACTGACGCGAGAGCGATACTTCAGTGATGCCCATGACCACGTTCTCGCCTACCGCAGGAGCCTTGCCGGCATCCTTGACCTTCTCGTTCTCGACGTTGAGGTCGTTGATAGCGACGACGTCGTCCATAGAGAACCTCGAGTCGCCCGCGTCGGTGATCTGGCGGCGAGAGAACATCTGCTTGACGATGATCTCGATATGCTTTCGGGACACGGTCTCGCCCTGGAGCTCGTAGATCTTTCCGATCTCGCGGATGATGTAATCCATAGCGCGCTCGCGACCGGCGAATTCGAAGACTTCGTCGATGTCGGCGGAACCGTCGGTGAGGAACTGGCCTTTGACGATCTTGTCGCCCATCTTGACGAGAGCCATGCGGCGAGAGCTGAACGAGTATTCGATCTCGGCGGCGCCCTTCTTGGTCTTGCCTTTGTCTTCGAGGTCAGGGATGACCGAGATGACCTTCTCCTTGCCCATGTCTTTGACCGACGAGACGGTGCCGGAGACGTTAGCGACGACGGCTGGATTCTTCGGACGGCGCTTTTCGAAGACTTCTTCGACGCGCGGAAGGCCTGCAGTGATGTCGCCGCCGACGGATGCGGTACCGCCCGCGTGGAAGGTACGCATGGTGAGCTGGGTTCCCGGCTCGCCGATGGCCTGAGCCGCGACGGTGCCGACAGCCTCGCCGAGGTCGATGAGGTGGTTCTTGCCGAGGTCGATGCCGTAGCACTGCTTGCAGACTCCGTTCAGAGTCTTGCAGGCGAGAGGCGACCTGACGTGGATCTCGGTGACGCCGGCGTTCTCGATAGCGGTAGCCTCCTGCTTGGAGAGGAGATGGCCCTTCTTGAACATGACCTTACCGTCCGTGCCCTTCACATCCTCGGCCAGGATACGGCCGCGAATATTCTTGGCGATCGAGACCTCGATGCCCGAGGCGCTCTCCTTCTTGATGACGATAGAGTCTTTAGTGCCGCAATCGTCTTCGGTGATCATGACGTCTTGAGCGACGTCGAAGAGACGGCGCGTGAGGTATCCGGCGCGAGCCGTGTTGAGGGCCGTGTCGGTGAGACCCTTGCGAGCGCCGTGGGTCGTGATGAAGTATTCGATCGGGGTGAGGCCGTCTTTCATGCCGGAGATGATCGGGAATTCGATCGTCTCGCCAGCCGTGTTGATGATGAGGCCCTTCATACCGACCATCTGAGTGATATGGCCGATCGAGCCGCGGGCGCCGGATTTGACCATATCGAGGACGTTCATCTCGAGAGAATCAGGGACGAGCTTCTCGACGTCGGACTTGGCTTTCTGCCAGATCTCGACGTTCTTGCGGAGGCGCTCGTCTTCGGCGAGAAGGCCTTCGTTGAACTGCTCGTCGATCTTATCTGACCCAGCCTTTGCCTTGAGAATGATTGCGTCTTTGCCGGGAGGCGTGCGGACGTCGTCGAGGCCCCAGGTGATGCCGGAATAGGTGGTGTACTTGAAGCCGAACTTCTTGATCCGGTCGAGGATGGCCGGGACCTTCTCGACGCCGTAGCGGACGAGCATGTCTTCCATGATGCCGGACATGACCTTGCGGTCGACTTCCTTGTTGATGAACGGATAGTCTTCGGGGAGGATGTTGTTGAAGAGGATGCGGCCGATGGTCGTGTCGAAGATGCCGCCATTGAATTCGGCGTATTTAGGGGTATCGAGGGCGAGGACCTTGACCGGCGCGCGCATAGAGACTTCGCTGAAATCGGGCGCGAGGATAGCTGCGTCGGGAGATTCGAATATCTTGCCTTCGCCCTTCTCGCCCTTCATGAGCTTGGTCATCCAGTAGACGCCGAGGATGATGTCGAGCATCTTGTTCGTGAGCGTCGGATCGCCGGAGCCAGGCTTGAGGATGTTCTTGTCGGAGGCCATGATCATCTTGGCTTCCATCTGTGCTTCAGGAGAGAGAGGTACGTGGACGGCCATCTGGTCGCCGTCGAAGTCGGCGTTGAAGGCCGAGCAGACGAGCGGGTGCAGTTGGATGGCGCTGCCCTCGACCAGCACGGCCTCGAAGGCCTGGATGCCGAGTCGGTGCAGCGTTGGTGCGCGGTTGAGCAGCACCGGGTGCTCGCGGATGACCTCTTCGAGGACGTCCCACACCTCACCACGCACGCGCTCAACGAAGCGCTTGGCGCT